>JBKJSF010000242.1:0-13312 GCA_046595895.1 Caulobacter sp.
CCAATGTTCTCCGCCGCCAGGGTGCGCCGGAAGGGGATGCCCATGGTCTCGAGATAGGTGCTGATCGGCGGGAAGGCCTCCTCGTCCGAGCCGCCGATGACATGGCCGGCGTCGCGCATCATCAGGGCGGCGGCGCTCATGCCGGCGCCGGCGATGCCGATGAAGTGGATGTGGCGGGGTTTGGCCGTGTCTGCCGTCATCGCGGGGATGTCGGACGGGTGGCCTGCGTTGTCAAACGCAAGATCGCGTCGTCATCCGGCCGGCGGCTCGGTAATCGCCCGGAGCAGGGCGGCCTGGTCACCCGCGAACACCCGGTCGGCCAGCCCCTGGAACTGGGCCAGCACATAAGCCCGGCGGTCCAGCTGCGGATGGTAGAGTTGGCGGCCGTCCTGGCGGACCGACCGCACCACCCCCTTCTGGATCAAGCGGTGCAGGAGGGGCTTGATGGTGGCGTCGCCCCACGGCTGCACGCCCTTCACCTCCCCGATCAGGTCGGCGAAGGACATCGGCCCTCGCCGCCACAGCGCCGCCAACACCTCGCTCTCGGCTTCGGTGATGCGGGCGGCGGTCACCGGCTGAGCACGGTGCGATCGATCCGCGCCTCGACCGCCCAGTGGCAGATCACCGCCACCACGCCGCACAGGAGGCCCAGGAGGATCAGCAGGGCGATCTCCGCCAGGCCGGGAGCCACGACATGGAAGGGCTGGGGACCATGCGCCAGACCCACGGTGATCATCAGGCCGTTGTAGGCTCCGCCCAGCAGGCCAAGCAGCGGGCCGCCAAGCCTCAGCGCCGAAAGGAAGCTGGACCCGCCGCTCAGGTTCGGCCCGGCCATCAACTTCCGCACGCAGATGGCGATGGCGACGAGGATGGCGACGATCAGGATGATCATGACCGCCTTCATGGCCGGCGCCGCGTTCAGGAAGACGAGGTTGGTGTTGAAGTTGACGGCCTGTGCCTGGGCCTGGGCCGGGGCGGCCAAGGCCAGAAGGATCGCCGTGGCGGCGGAGAGGGCGGGGGTCTTCATCGAACAGTTCCTGTCTACGTTTGTAGACACAAAAGATTACGAACGTAGACATCTGTCAGCCGTAATTTCAGATCGGCGGTTGACCCGCCCGGTGACCCTGCTTCAGATCGGCCCATGTCCCCGACCGTCGATCCACGCCTTCTGACCCAGTCTGGCGCCCAGGCCCTGGGCCGGGGCGATTTCGCCGGGGCGCTGGACCTGTTTGAGAAAATCGTCGCGACCGGCCGGGCCGACGGGCCCGTCTGGCTGGGCCTGGCGGTGGCGCATCGGGGGCTGGGGGCGGGGGAGGCCATGCTGGCGGCCCTCGACCGGCTGCTCAGCATCGACCCGCGTCACCTGCGCGCCTTGATGATGAAGGCCGACCATTTCGCGGGCGCTGGTGACGCCCGGGCCGCCGCGGCCTTCTGCCGCCAGGCGCTGCGGGTCTCGCCGCCTGCCGAGCGCCTGCCGCCTGAACTGGCGGTCGAGTTGCGCCGGGCCCAGGCTATGAGCGACGCCTACGCCGCCGACTATGAGCGCCATTTGCTGGACGCTGTCGGACCGGCTTCCGAGGGGCCGGAAGGGGCGCGGTTCCGGGCCTCGGTCGATCTGATGCTGGGCCGCAAGCGGGTCTATCTGCAGGAGCCTCGGCACTACTATTTCCCTGGTCTACCGCAGATCCAGTTCTATGACCGTGAGCCGTTTCCCTGGCTGGAGGGACTCGAGACGGCGGCGCCGGCCATTCGGGCCGAACTGCTGGCCCTGCTTAACGACGGCGCGGCCTTCACTCCCTATCTGGCCACGCAATCCGACCGGCCGTTCGACGACGGCCACGGCATGCGCGACAACCCCGACTGGAGCGCCCTCTACCTTTGGCGCGACGGGGCCCCGGTCGAGGAGGTGGTCGCCCGCTGCCCGGCGACCATGGCGGCGATGGAGACGCTGCCGCTCTGCGGCATCGCCCGGCGGACGCCGTCGATCCTGTTCTCGCGGCTGGCGGCGGGGGCGAAGATTCCGCCGCACAACGGCTTCATCAACACCCGGCTGATCGGCCATCTGCCGCTGATCACGCCCGGCCAGTGCGGCTTTCGGGTGGGCAACGAGACGCGGGAGTGGCGGGACGGCGAGGCCTGGCTGTTCGACGACACCATCGAGCATGAGGCCTGGAACGACAGTCCCGAGGACCGCATCATCCTGATCTTCGATGTCTGGCGACCCGAACTGAGCGAGGCCGAGCGGGCGATGGTGGCGGACCTGTTCGCGGCGGTGGACGCCTATGAGGGCGGACCGGCGACTTGGGGCGTTTGAGGTGACCGATGACGACCTGATCGGTCAGATCCAGGCCCGCACCTTCGCCGGGTTGGTTTCGGCCACAGACCGCGTCTCGGGACTGACCGCCGACCGTTGGCCAACGCCATCAGCCTGTTCCATCGCCGCCGTCGGCTTTGCCCTGACCTGCTGGACGGTGGGGGTTTCGCGCGGCTGGATGCTCCGGACCGGCGGGGCCGACCTCACCGCCCGGGCCCTGCGCACCCTGGAGACCGCGCCGCAGGGTGACAGCGTGGACGGGGTGTCGGGGACGCGGGGCTGGTTCTACCACTTCCTCAACATGCAGACGGGCGTGCGGGCCGGGACTTGCGAGCTCTCGACCATCGACACGGCCCTGATGCTGGCCGGAGCCCTGACAGCGGCGCAGTTCTTCGATGGGCCGGCGCCGGCCGAGGTCGAGATCCGCGAGCGGGCCGCGCGGCTGACGGGCCGCATCGACTGGGCCTTCGCGCTGCGGCCGTCGGGCAAGTTCGCGCTGGGCTGGACGCCGGAGGGCGGCTTCATCCCCTATGACTGGGGCGGCTACAACGAAGCCATGCTGCTCTATGTGCTGGCCCTGGGGGCGGAAAACTCGCCGGTTCCGGCCACGGCCTGGGAGGCCTGGTGCGCCACCTATCCCGGCAGCTGGACGACCAACCCGGCCCCGCACCTGGCCTTCGGGCCGATGTTCGGCCACCAGTACAGCCAGCTGTGGATCGACTTTCGTGGGGTGCAGGACCGCTTCATGCGCGAGGCCGGGCTCGACTATTTCGAGAACAGCCGCCGCGCCGTCTTGGCCCAGCAGGCATATGCCCGCGACAACCCGGGCCGCTGGAACGGCTATGGCGAGAACGTCTGGGGCCTGACCGCTTGCGACGGGCCAGGAAAATTCACGCGTTTTCGTGGTTTTTCCCTCAAGACCTTCAAGGCCTATTCGGCGCGCGGGGCCTGGGACTTCGACGACGGCACCCTCGCGCCGACGGCGGTGGCGGCCTCCCTGCCGTTCGCGCCCGAGGCGGTGACGCCGGCCCTGCGGCGGATGATCGAGGACCATGGCCCGGCCATCTACGGCCCGCACGGCTTCCAGGACGCCTTCAACCCCTCGGTCGACCGGGCCCCGCCCGACCATGGCGAGGTCAAGCCAATGACCGGCTGGGTCAGCCGCGACATGCTGGGCATCGACCAGGGGCCGATCGTGGCGATGATCGAGAACCACCGATCGGGCCTGATCTGGCGGCTGATGCGCCAGGAGCCGGTGATCAGACGGGGCCTGGAACGGGCCGGTTTCCAGGGAGGCTGGCTCTAGGCGGCGAGCCGGGTCGGTGGTGGCCTGATCGGCCGACGCAGCTCAGGCTTAAGGCTGCGCAAGCAAGCGCGGAATGGGAACCAGGCGGTGACCCCGACCAGGCTGGCGGTCTCGCCATGACGGCCTGCAGCTCTTCCGGCCTTGGCGTCGGACTCGGCCTGAAGGCGGTCGCGGTAGGCCCGGACCTCGATCACGCTGCGCGAACCGTTCGGCGACCGTTCGATCAACACGCGCGACAGGCCGAACCAGTGGCGATGTTCGTCATTGCCGATGACCGGAGTCGGGCCGGCCGAATGACGTATGACACAGTACCACTTCAGCACCCTTGGGTCCCCTTATCCAATCCGGAGACCATTGTTAGACAAACAAGGGCGCGAGAAAACGCGACGTTGCGTCGCTGGGCCAATCTGAGGGGCGCTGCAGGGAGGAAATGGTGGATGCGACAGGGATTGAACCTGTGACCCCCTCGGTGTGAACGAGGTGGCTCCGCCGCACCGCCCAGCATCTAGCTCATCAAAGCCTTGCAGGATCAGTCACTTAATGCGAATCTAGCGTGGGCTAGCACGAGGGGCAAGTGCTAGACCTACCCCCTTTTTGTGACGCTGCGCTGTGACCGACGCGTGACCGACCAGTATGCATTGGACGGACTAGTTTGCCATTTCCAAAAGCGTTTCAGTGAGGTCGGACAAGAGGCCATAGCGTCAATGTCAGAACCGTGACCCAAGCTGCGACCGCAGCTATGCCAGGGGGGTAAATTCGCAGCCGATCCAGCCATTGTTCGTGCGTCTTGAAGCCGCGTCGAGCAGAAGGGTCTTCCGCCAATGCGGTTTCCAGGTTTTCTCTGGCCACCTCAGCGGTAGCGCGCTGCTCGATCATTTGTGCGCGCAACCGATCCAATTTTTTCAGCGAGTCACTAGGCAGTACCAACTCGCCCGATTTGGACTTGCGGCGAGCGACCGCTGAGCCCTGAAACAGCTCGAGGTCAGCCACCTCCTGTTCCTCTTCTTCTTTGGTCCTCAAATAGGCCAGCTCAGCCTCATGCAAAGTCTTCCTGAGGCGGTCCAAATCCTCTCGCCTAAGGGACGCTGCTGACTGCCACTCCGGTTCCGTTAGTTCGGCGCTGGCTTCCAAGTGCTGAGCAAACGCGCACCCCGCCACAATTCCCTGCCAATTTGGTCGCTTGTGGTCATCGAACCCGCCCTGAGGCTGTGCGGCCTTTCGCACCGCAGACTGCGACACGGCAGGGGGCGCAACGGCCTCTAGCTGTTCAAGCGAGTAGAGAACCTTCGGATCGAGTTCGATCAGTTTCACGGCCTTTGGGTTGCCCGGCTCTTTCACATTGGTTGAGCCGACAGCCCGCTTAAGCCGAGCTAGGTCGCTCATGTTGTCGAACTTCAGACCCTTCTCTTTGCCCAGCTGGATTGCGCGCTGATTAAACCCTTTCAGGAAGGCGACTGCGCGCTTCCGCTCCTCCAAGCCAGCCAACACGTAGGGCTCATCCAACCGCCATTCGAAGTGAAAGCCATTGCCGGTGTGAACAATGGCAGAGGGCGCGGGATAGCCCCACTCGACAAAGAGCGCTTTGAGCTCTGCTAGCGTGAGCTCCGGGTTTTTGCCTGCTGCGTATTTGCTGCCTTCAGCCTCGAAGCCCACGTCAACGTCGAGGAAGGCACCAACGATAGCTCCAACGTCAGCGCTCGTGCCTCGTCCGCGCGCGGGCGTATGACGCAGAGGCTGGAACGAGTGAAACCAGTTAGTTTCGCGGCCCGATATTATCCCGCCAGCGCTGGCGGAAACGTTCTTCGCCGATATGAAGTTATTAGCTTGCTGTGACCAAATGCAAACGAACATATCGCCGCATTTGTTGTAGAGTGTGTTGAAGTAAGATATAGTATTCGCGTCCAATAAAAATTCTCCTCTGTCTGGACTCCTGTTGCTGTTGTTGGGATTACAGCGACGGTTACGATACAGCCTTTAAATCGGTCTGTCCGTGAACCAGATTGGCGCCGAAGTGATATCACCTCGGCGCTCTAACCCGACTACAATGCAAGAGTGGACGAAAGGATTCAGAGACGGTCCAATTTTTCTACAAGCTTGCGCGCGTGTAGGTGCGTGTAGCGAAGCAGCATGCGGTGATCGGTATGGCCGCTCATCATCATCACTTCGGGCAAATCGAAGCCTCGCTCAAAGAGCCGGCTAATGGCCTCGTGTCGCAAATCGTGGAAGTGGAAGTCAGGCACTTTGGCCCGCTTGGTAAGCCGTGCCCAAGCTGTTTTGACCGCCTCTGACGTTGTCGGAAATATCGGTCCCTCTGTTTGCGGACCAAGGTCAGAAAGCACCTGCATCGCGGTCTTTGTCAGGGGCACTGTGCGAGGCTTTCCGTTTTTGGTCATAGGCAGGACAAGAACCCGCTCCACCACCTGCAAGTGCTCCCAGCGGGCGGTAATGATCTCGCCTTGCCGCATCGCTGTTTCCAGCGCGAAGACCATAAGAGGCTTCAGCAGGTGATTGCGCGAGTTCGCAGTTTGAGCGGTCAACTTCGCCAACTCATCGCCAACCAGACGCCTCGTGCGGCCTCCCGGTAGCTTTGGCTTCGGAACGTCCTTGAGGGGATTGGAGAGGCCGGTGAAGCCCCAGTCCGTACGAGCAACCTCATAGGCATGTTGGACAATGCCAAGCTCTCTAACGACGGTAGCGGGCCCAACCAGGGACAAACGTTTATCGCGGTGAGCGCGGAAGTCCGAAGGGGCGAGCTTGCCTGCAAGCCGCTTAGCCAGTGGCAGGCGTTCAAACGCCTGCACGATGTAGGCCTCTCGATCACCCCCACGCTTCGACGGGATTACCTCGCTTCGGTAGCGTGCAAGGAGTTCGGCCAGGGTGAGGTTACAAACCGTAGCCCCTTGCAGCCCTTGGCTCTCCAAAAGGTCTAGCTCCCGCTCCTTCAGAGTTGCCCAGCGCTCAGCGTCCCTTTGCTGAATGAAAGAACGCGAGACGGGCTTGAAGCCCTGTCTGCGAACCTGGACCTGCCACTTGCTGTCGCGCTTTCGAATGGTCGCCATTTGGCCCTCGTTGTGACTGACGAGTGACCGGCCCCTTGGGCAATGGTTGTAAGAGCGGCTGCTTTTTTCCTAACCCGCTGAAATCGCAGGGAGGAAATGGTGGATGCGACAGGGATTGAACCTGTGACCCCCTCGGTGTGAACGAGGTGCTCTCCCGCTGAGCTACGCATCCGCTCCAGGAAGGTCGGGGTCTATAGCGACCCGGCCCCCGAGGTGCAAGCGGCAAGGTCGGTGACGACGGCGGCGAGCTGGTCGAAGTGGCTGATAACCACCTTGCCGCCCAGTTCGGCGGCGGACGTCTGGCTGTAGCCGAAGTCGACGACGATGCAGGGAATGTCGGCGGCGCGGGCGGCATGAGTGTCGCTCTCGGTGTCACCGACCAGGATCGAGCGGGCCGGATCGCCGCCGGCCTCGGCGACGGTCAGGAGGAGGTGGCGGGGATCGGGCTTGGGGGCGGGCGCCAGGTCAGGGCCAATGATGGCGGCGAATCGCGAGGTCAGGTTCAGGGCGTCGAACAGGGCGAGCGACAACGGCGTGCGCTTGTTGGTGCAGACCGCCAGGGTGGCGCCCCGCGCGGTGAGGGCATCCAGAGCATCGAGGGCGCCGGGGAAGGGGCGGCTCTCGTCGGCGATACGGGCGCGATAGAGGACGAGGCACCGTTCGAACAGGCGATCCAGCTCGCTTGTGGTCGGCAGGACGCCGGCCTTCTCAAGGGCCTTTTGCGTCATCCATCGCCCGCCGCGACCGATCAGGGTTCGCAGCTCCTCGTAAGGGGGCGCCGTGAGGCCCTCTTCCGCCAGCAGGCTGGTGAGGGCGCCGGCCAGGTCCGGGGCGGTTTCAATCAGGGTGCCGTCGAGGTCGAAGACGATCGTCCAGCCAGCAAGGTCATTGGGGTTAGCCATGACCCCGGGCTTTCGGCTAAACCAGTCGTCAATGCAACGGGCTTCCAGGACAAACCGATGAGCAAGCGCGCCGCCGTGATCATGGCCGCCGGCCAGGGGACGCGAATGAAATCGCCGACCCCCAAGGTGCTGCACAAGGTCGGCGGCCGCACCATGCTGGACCGCGCCATCGACGCGGCGGTGGGGGCCGGGGCCGAGCGGGTGGTGGTGGTCTGCGGAACCCACAGCCGGGCGGTCATCGAGCATGTGACGGCGCGGCTGGGGGCGGCGGCGGTGGCCATCCAGGACCCGCCGATGGGTACGGCCCATGCGGTGCTCTGCGCGAAGGAGGCGCTGGTCGGGTTCGAGGGCGAGGTGCTGGTCACCAACGCCGACTGCCCCCTGCTGACCGCCGAGGACCTCGAGCCGCTGTTCGGCCAGGGCGTGCTGACCATGCTGGCCTTCGAGCCGGCCGAGGCGGCGCTGTACGGCCGGATGATCCAGGACGCCGACGGCCGGCTGCTGCGCATCGTCGAGGCGCGCGACGCCACGCCCGAGGAGCTGGCCGTTGGGGTCTGCTACAGCGGCATGCTGGTCGGCGAGGCCGGGTCGCTATTCGAATGGCTGGCCCGGGTCGACAACGACAACGTCAAATCCGAGTACTACATCACCAGCATCGTCGGCCTGGCGGGCGCCGATGGCGCGCGGGTCGGCGTGGCTTTGGCGTCGGAGCTGGCCGTCATGGGGGCCGACGACCAGGCCGGGGTTGCGCGGGCCGAGTGGTACTGGCAGCAGCGCCAGCGCAACGCGCTGATGGCGTCTGGCGTCACCATGATCGCCCCGGCCACGGTCTGGTTGTCCTGGGATACCCGGATCGCCGGCGGGGCGGTGATCGAGCCCAATGTCGTCTTTGGACCGGGGGCGGTGATCGAGGCCGGCGCCGTGATCCGCGCCTTCAGCCATGTTGAGGGGGCCGTGGTGCGGCCTGGCGCCGTCATCGGCCCCTATGCGCGGCTGCGGCCGGGCGCGGACATCGGCGAGAACGCCCGTATCGGCAATTTCGTCGAGGTCAAGAAGGTCAAGGTCGGGGCCGGGGCAAAGGCCAACCACCTAGCCTATCTGGGCGACGGCACGATCGGCGAGAAGGCCAACATCGGGGCCGGGACGATCTTCTGCAACTACGACGGCTTCGACAAGCACCACA
Source organism: Caulobacter sp. (assembly GCA_046595895.1). Classification (GTDB taxonomy): domain Bacteria; phylum Pseudomonadota; class Alphaproteobacteria; order Caulobacterales; family Caulobacteraceae; genus Caulobacter. The sequence continues at coordinate 8,765 of JBKJSF010000242.1, forward strand.
CCCACGTGGGGGCGGGGGCCTTCGTCGGCTCCAACACGAGCCTGGTGGCGCCGGTCAGGATCGGGGCCGGCGCGATGACTGGCTCGGGGTCGGTGATCACCCGCGACGTGGAGGATGACGCCCTCGGCCTGAGCCGGCCCGAGCAGGTGATCAAACAGGGCTGGGCGGCGCGCTTCCGCGCGGCCAAGATGCGCCTTAGAGGCAAATAGAGGGGAAGACAGATGCGAGTTTTGATGATGACCGCCGCCGTGCTGGCGGTTCCAATGGCGGCTCAGGCGGCTGATCCCAGGCTGATCGACGAATATATGGCGATCTGCGTGCCGACCCAGAACAACGCGGCGGCCTCCATCGCGGCCGCGAAGGCCCGCGGCTATGCCGAGGTCGCCATCGACAAGCCCGCGGGCGTGGATACCATGATCGGCATGACAAGGCTGATCGGTGGCCAGACCTGGGCTGTGGTTGTGGGGACCTACGCCACCGCCAAGGCGGCGGACGCGCCCGGTCAGAAAATGAGCACCTGCAGCATCACCGGCGTCGATGTCGGAACGACCAGCGCCGACGCCGCACGCCGGTGGGCCGGCATGCCCGCGACCAACATGGGAGAGGCCAAGACGGCCTATTTCTTCTACGAACGGGGCGGCAAGCGAACCCCAATCCCGGCCAACGATGAGCCGGCCACCCTGGCGGCCCTCAAGGGCGGCGGTTACGCGCTTCTGCAGGTCGAGAACGCCAACAACCTCACATCTCTGACCCTGACCAACTCCAAGCCGATCTTTTGACAGCCGACGCCCAGAAGCAGGCCGCCGGCGAGGCTGCCGCCGAACTGGTCGAGGCCGGCATGGTTGTTGGCCTCGGCACCGGCTCGACCGCCGCCTGGTTCGTCAAGGCGTTGGCCTCCAGGAAGCTGGACATCAAGGGAGTGCCGACCTCTGACGCCACCGCCGACCTGGCGCGCGAGCTGGGCATCGCCATCGTCGGGTTGGACGATGTCAAGCGGGTCGATCTGACCGTCGATGGGGCGGACGAGATCGGGCCCGGCTTGTCGCTGATCAAGGGCGGCGGGGCGGCGCTGCTGCGTGAGAAGCTGGTCTGGGAGGCCTCGCGCCGCTGCGTGGTCATCGCCGACGCCGCCAAGCAGGTGCAGGCGCTGGGCCGGTTTCCGCTGCCGGTCGAGGTGGTGCGGTTCGGCCATGTCCATACCGGCCAGCGGCTGGCCGACATCGCGGCCGAGTTCGACCTGCCGCCGCCCAGACCTCGCCGCTCGGACCGGGGACTGACCATCACCGATGGCGGCAACCTGATCTACGACATGGCGTCCGGGCGGATCGACAAGCCGGCGGCGCTGGCCGAAGCCTTGAAGTCGGTGACCGGGGTGGTCGACCACGGCCTGTTCCTCGACCTGGCCGATGAGGCGCTTATCGGAACCGACCAGGGCGTGGTGCGCCTGCACCCCTGAGCCCCTATATCCGCTGACGACATTCCCGGAGACCACCGCCGCCATGGCCAAGTACGACTACGACCTCTTTGTCATCGGCGCCGGCAGCGGCGGTGTTCGGGCCGCCCGGCTGGCCGCGATGAGCGGCGCACGCGTGGCCGTGGCCGAGGAGTCGCGGGTTGGCGGCACCTGCGTCATCCGTGGCTGCGTGCCCAAGAAGTTCATGGTCTACGCCAGCGAGGTGTCGAACCAGATCCAGGTCGCGCGGGGCTTCGGCTGGACCATCCCGGAGGCGACCTTCGACTGGAAGCGGTTTATCGAGGCCAAGGACGTCGAGATCGCCCGGCTGTCGGGCATCTATGTCGCCAACCTGGCCAAGGCCGGGGCCGAGCTGGTCCACGCCAGGGCGGTGCTGAAGGACGCCCACACCGTCGAGATCGTCGGCAAGGACATGACCGTCACAGCCGACAAGATCCTGATCGCCACCGGCGGCCGGCCGAACGTGCCGGCCGATGTGCCGGGCATCGAGCACGCCATCACCTCGGACGAGGCCTTCCATCTGGAGGAACTTCCCAAGTCGATCATGGTCGTCGGCGGCGGCTATATCGCCGTCGAGTTCGCCGGCATCTTCGCCGGCCTCGGTGTCGAGACGACGCTGCTCTATCGCGGCCCCAATATCCTGCGCGGCTTCGATGACGACGTGCGCATCCACCTGACCCGCGAGATGGAACGGCGCGGCATCCGGGTGGTGCTGGGCACCCAGCACACCAGCATCGAGAAGACCGCCGACGGCCTGCTCAGCTGCCTGACCAACGACCTGAAGCTGACCACTGAGCAGGTGATGTTCGCCACCGGCCGCGAGCCGCATGTGAAGGGCCTCGGCCTAGGGACGGCCGGGGTGAAGACCAAGGACAGCGGCGCGATCATCGTCGATGAGTGGTCTAAGACCAGCGTCGACAACATCTTCGCGGTCGGCGATGTCACCGACCGGATCAACCTGACGCCGGTGGCCATCCGCGAGGGCGCCGCCTTCGCCGAGACCCAGTTCCGCGACAACCCCACCACCTTCGATCACGAGCTGGTGGCCACCGCCGTGTTCAGCCAGCCGCCGATCGGCACCGTGGGGATGACCGAGTTCGAGGCCCGCCAGGCCTTCGGAGAGGTCGATGTCTATCGCGCCGTCTTCAGGGCGATGAAGGCCACCTTCTACCACGGCGAAGAGCAGATGCTGATGAAGGTGCTGGTCAACCCCAAGGACCAGAAGGTGGTCGGGGTCCACATTGTCGGGCCCGACAGCGGCGAGATGATCCAGCTTGCTGCCGTAGCGGTGAAGATGGGGGTCACCAAGCAGCAGTGGGACTCGACCTGCGCCGTCCACCCGACGGCGGCCGAGGAGTTGGTGACGATGAAGGACAGATACATCCCGCCGAACATGGGCGTCGCCGCCTGATCCTCCCTAGCGCGAAGCGCGGGGGAGGGGGACCGCGCGCGAAGCGTGTGGTGGACGGGGCTACGGGATGATTTTTCCGCCGGGCGTGGATTTGTCGCCACCCCCGCGCATTATTTTGCCTGTATCGTCCTCATCCTGTATGAGCCGCGATCCTTTTGAGAACCTGAGCAGACCGATGACCGAGCGTTGGACCCCGCAATCCTGGAGAGCCAAACCCGCCAAGCATATCCCGTCCGACTATCCGGACGCGGGCGCCGTGATGCGGGTCGAGGACGAGCTTCGCCGGATGCCGCCGCTGGTATTTGCGGGCGAGGCGCGCCGCCTGAAGTCGCTGCTGGGCAATGTCGCCGAGGGCAAGGCCTTCCTGCTGCAGGGCGGTGACTGCGCCGAAAGCTTCAAGGAATTCAGCGCGGACAACATCCGCGACACCTTCCGCCTGATTTTGCAGATGGCCGTCGTCCTGACCTTTGCCGGCGGCAAGCCGGTGGTGAAGGTCGGCCGCATCGCCGGCCAGTTCGCCAAGCCGCGCTCCGAACCCATCGAGACCATCGACGGTGTCACCATGCCCTCCTACCGGGGCGACAACATCAACGGCATGGAGTTCGAGCCGGGGGTCCGCGCCCCCGATCCCGAGCGCCTGCTGAAGGCCTACAACCAGTCATCCTCGACGCTCAACCTGCTGCGGGCCTTCGCCGGCGGGGGTTACGCCGACCTCTACAACATCCATCGCTGGACCCTCGGCTTCGTCGCCGACAGCCCGCAAGGCGCCCGCTACAAGGAACTGGCCGAGAAGATCAGCGAGAGCCTGACCTTCATGGCCGCCATCGGCGTCACCCCGGACACCCATCCGGAAATGCACCGCGTCGAGTTCTTCACCAGCCACGAAGCCCTCCTGCTGGGCTACGAGGAGGCGATGACCCGCGTCGATAGCACCAGCGGCGACTGGTACGACACCAGCGCCCACATGCTGTGGATCGGCGAGCGCACCCGCCAGCTGGACGGCGCCCATATCCACTTCATGAAGGGGGTGAAGAACCCCATCGGCCTCAAGTGCGGACCAACCATGGAGGCGGACGATCTGCTCCGCCTCATCGACGTGCTGAACCCGGCCAACGAACCCGGCCGGCTGACCCTGATCGGCCGATTCGGGGCCGAGAAGATCGCCGATCGCCTGCCGCGCCTGATGGATGCGACGAAGCGGTCGGGCCGTAGCGTGGTGTGGTCCATCGACCCGATGCACGGCAACACCCTGAAGGCCAACAACGGCTACAAGACCCGCCCCTTCGACCGCATCCTGGCCGAGGTCCGCGCCTTTGTGGAAATCGCCGGAGCCGAGGGCGTGCATCCGGGCGGCGTGCACCTGGAAATGACCGGCCAGAACGTCACCGAATGCACGGGCGGCGCGCGAGCGGTGTCGGAAGGCGATCTCGCTGACCGCTACCACACCCACTGCGACCCGCGCCTCAACGGCGAACAGGCGCTGGAGCTGTCGTTCCTGGTGGCCGAGAAGCTGCGGGCGTTGCGGAGCGAAGACCTGCGGGCGGCGAGCTAACCAATCTTTCGCAGCCGCAGGTCGCGCACGCGGCCGCTCCCAAGGCTGAGCGTCACCACCCGGCCTTTGGTGGCGCGGCAACCTCGCCCGCTTCCGCCGCGACACCAAAGG
>JBKJSF010000247.1:0-6492 GCA_046595895.1 Caulobacter sp.
CGCCACCAGTCGGCGGGCAAGCGTTGGGGACCTACCTTGAAGATCACATCGATGGCGGCCGCCGGCGTGGTCGCGAGCCTGTTGCTGATCGCCGGCCCGGCGGCCAGCTAGGCCCAGATCGGCGTCATGATCGCCCAGATGCAGTCCGAGCGGGCGAACGCGAACTGCGAGGCCAACCGCCGGCCGGCGGAAAGCCAGCGCATCAACATCACCAACAGCGTCAACGCCCTGATGCGCAAACTTCACGGGCCGGAGACGCCGCCCAAGGACCTGGCCAGGCTGTTCAGCAAGGCCAAGGGCGCCAAGGTGGCCAACGTCACCCAACTGAGGGGGCCCGATCTCGCCGGAGGGCTCCGGTTCGGCTAACACTGGGGTTGGGACAGCACGGGACCGAGCATGTCGAAGGCAAAGGCCGAAAGCTGGATGCGCCGGGCGCCGGGCGCCCTGCCGCGCATCGAGGCCCGTTTTTCCGGCCGCGCCTATGCCCCGCATCGCCACGATACCTACGCCATCGGCCTGACGCTGGAGGGGGTCCAGAGCTTCGACTATCGCGGCGCGACCCGCCATTCCCTGCCCGGCCAGCTGGTCGTGCTGCACCCCGACGAGCTGCACGACGGCCGGGCCGGCGACGGCGGCCAGTTCCGCTATCGCACCGCCTACATCGCGCCGGCCGAGCTGCAGGCCGTGCTCGGCGGCCGGCCCCTGCCCTTCGTCAAGGGCGGGGTCTCGGACCATCCGGCCCTCAGGCGGGCGGTCGGCGCCCTGCTGGCCGATCTCGACCATGACCTCGAGCCGCTGGCCCAGGCCGACGCTCTCTACGACCTGGCCCAGGCCCTGGTCGCCGCCTCCGGCGATGCGCCGACGGCGGGCGCGGTCGACAGCCGCGCCGCGCAAAGCGCCCGTGCCGCCATCGAGCAATACCTGGTTCCCGGCATCAGTCTGGCCGACCTCGAGGCCCGGACCGGCCGTGATCGCTGGAGCCTGTCGCGGGATTTCCGGGCCCTCTACGGAACCAGTCCCTACCGCTACCTGATCCACCGCCGCCTCGACCTGGCCTGCGCCTTGCTGCGCGAGGGCGCCGGCTGCGCCCAGGCGGCGGCCGACTGCGGCTTCGCCGACCAGAGCCACTTCATCCGGCACTTCAAGGCCGCGGTCGGCCTGACGCCGCTGGTCTGGAAGCAGACCGCCGCACGATCCTTCTATACCGGGCCTCCGGCCGCCGATTAGGTCACCCCATGCCCGGCTCCCCGCCGGCACGTGGGAGATGACGCGTGACCCGAACCGGACCCTTTTCCACCGACGAGGCCAGGGGCTGGATGCCCTGGGCGCTGCTGACCCCGGTCATCGGCCTGGCCATGGTCATCATTCCGGTGCTGGCGACCGACGGCCTGATGCAGTCCTGGGGGTCCGTCGATGCCAAAGGCGATCCGGTCGGCCTCTATGGCCTGATCGTCTTTCTGACCATTCCGTTTGGCCTGATGGCCCTGCTGACGCTGGCCTGGGTCTGGCTGGTCGAGCGTCGCCCGCTGGTCAACATCGGCCTCACTCGGGCCGGCGCCATGCCCTCGTTCGCCCGGGGTCTGGGCATCGGCCTGCTCACCATCCTCTCAGTGGTCGTGGCCATCCTGCTGGCCGGCGGCTTCGAGGACGGCCGGATCGCCCCGGCCCTGTCCAGCCCGCAGGGCCTGCTGGGCATCGCCCTCCTGGCCCCCAGCTTCATCCTTCAAGCCGGCTCCGAGGAGCTGCTGTTCCGCGGCTGGCTGCTGTCGGCCCTGGGGCGCAAGCTCAACCTGGTGCTGGCCGCGACCATCAGCTCGGCCCTGTTCGCCCTGCTGCACTACGGACCGGGCCAGCCCTGGCTGGTGACGCTCGGCGGCTTCCTCTACGGGCTGTTCGCCGCCTGCTGGGCGATCAAGGCCGGCAACATCTGGGGCGTCATGGGGTGGCATGCGGCCTGGAACTGGCTGCTGGCCGTCGGCTTCGAACTGCCGGTCACCGGCCTCGACGCCCATGTGCCGGCCCTGCTGGCCAAGCTCATTCCGCGAGGCTCGGACCTTCTGACCGGCGGCGCGCAAGGGCCGGAGGGCAGCATCTTCTGCGTGGCCTTCCTGGCCATCTGGTCGGCGGTCCTGATCTGCCGCTACCGTCGCGCCAGGCGCGCCTAGGCCTTGTCGCGGGCGCTCAGCAACCAGAACCGCCCGACCAGGCAGCCGGCCGAGACCAGGCTGGCGAGGATCACCGCCCAGATGATGCCGGCGAGGCCCAGCTTCATCGGATGGGCCAGCCACCAGGCCAGGGGCGCCATGATCAGCGCGTAGCTGAGGATATGGGTGAAGGTCGGCAGCCACACCTCACCGCGGGCCCGCAGGGCCTGGGCGGCGACCACCTGCAGGCTGTCGGCGGCGAAGAACAGGCAGGACAGCACCAGCGCCGGCGCGGCAAGGGCGATCAGCGACGCCTCGCGGGTGTAGGCCCCGGCGATCCAGGGCGCGAGCGGCCAGACCAGGGCAGAGACCAGCACCCCGAAGACGATGGCGACGGCAAAGCCCAGCCACCCTGCCCGGGCCATGCCGGCCGTGTTCCTCGCCCCGTAGGCCCGCCCGACCAGCACGCCGGTGGCCGCCGACAGGCCAAGGGGGACCATGAAGATCACTGCCGCCACGTTGAGCACCACGGCGTAGCCGGCCACCACCATCGCACCCAGCCAGCCGGCGACCAGGTTCATGCCGGAGAAGGCCGCCGGCTCGACGAAGTAGCTGGCCCCGGCCCCATAGCCGATCCGCCGCTGCTCGGCCGCCTCGCCAGGGTTGGCGGTGGGCTTGTCGAACACGCCCAGCTCGCGGGCATCCTTCATCCGCCATATCCAGGCGAGCAGCACCACCATCAGGAAGACCCGGGCGCCCAGGGTCGACCAGGCCCCGCCAACCGCGCCCATGGCCGGAATCCCCCAGACGCCGGGCACGAACAGCAGGTTGAGGCCCAGGTTGACGATGTTGGCCGCCCACATGCTCCACATGCCGGGACCTGGCCGCGACAGGGCCTCCAGATAGAAGGTCGCCGCCACCGACACGAGGTAGGGCGTGAGCGACAGGGCGAAGATGCGCAAGGCCTTGCCCGCCCCTTCCGCCAAGCCGGCCTCAAGGCCGAGCGAGCGCAGGAACAGCGATCCGAGCAGGAACATGGCCACCGTCGAGCCGACCCCGATCCAGAAGGAATAGACGATCCCCCGGCGCAGCACCGCCCCGGTATCCTGCCGTCGCCCCTCGCCGACCAGCCGGGCGGTCATCACCTGCACGCCCAGCAGCAATCCCACCGCCGTGGTCACGATCACCGAGGTCGGGGCCCAGCCCAGCGCATGAAAACCAAGCTGCTCAGCCGAATAGCGACCGACGATGATGGCGTCGGTCAGGCCCATGACCATGATGCCGAGCCTGGCCATGACCACCGGGCCGGCCAGGCGCAGCAGCTCGAAGAGGTCGTCCCGTATGGCCGGGCGGGGCATCGTCGTCATGGGCCCTCGCAAAGGGCCGGCAGACTGGCGATGTTCGCGGCGCCGGGCAACCGGGGTGGGTTGACCTTTGCGTCCAACCGGCCACCCTCGCCCGCAATCCCTGGGGAGGGCGAAGCATGACCGACAACGACCGGCATATATCCATCGACGCGGTGCGCGGCTTCGCCGTGCTCGGCATCCTTCTGATGAACATCGTCGGCATGGGCCTGCCGGCCTTCGCCTACATCGACCCCACCTATTACGGCTTCGAGCCGCACAAGACCGCCAACCTTTGGACCTGGCTGGTCAACTACGTGGTCGCCGACGGCAAGATGCGCGGCCTGTTCACCATGCTGTTCGGGGCCAGCCTGGTGCTGATCGCCGAGCGGGCCGAAGGCCAGCGCCCCGGACCCGCGTCCATCCACTACCGTCGCGTCGCCTGGCTGTTCGTGTTCGGCATGCTGCACGCCTACCTGCTGTTCTTCGGCGACATCCTGGTCACCTACGCCCTGGCCGGGGCGGTGGTCTTCCTGTTCCGCAAGTGGTCGCCGAAACTGCTGATCGGCATCGGCGCCGTCGTCCTGGCCGTGCTGGTCGCCAAGGGCCTGTTCGAGACCCATCACCTGGCCGGGCTGCGCGACGCCGCCCAGGCCGAGGGCGCCAGCGAGGCGGCCCGCGAGGCCTGGGCCCAGCAATCCTTCATCGTCAATCCGCCGGCCGAGTTCGGCCAGCGCGAGCTCGCCGGCTATCGCGGCGACTTCTTCGACGCCATGAAGGCCCGCGCCTTCATGGCCGTGCTGTTGCAGACCGTGTTCCTGCTGACTGAGACTCTCTGGGAAGCCATCGCCCAGATGATGATCGGGGTCGGTCTCTACCGGCTGGGCTTCTTCACACTGGGCTGGAAGACCCGGTCCTACGCCACGCTGATGGCCGTCGGCTGGGGCATCGGCGTGCCGGTCACCGCCTGGTTTGCCTGGCGTGTCGCCCAGGCCGACTTCGAGCCCTTCCTGCGTCAGGAAAACAGCTATTGGGCGGCCATCCCCCGCCCCTTCATCGCCCTGGCCCACGCCAGCGCCCTGCTGCTGCTGGTCCGTTCAGGCGGCTTGAACTGGCTCGTCAGCCGACTGGCCGCCGCGGGACGCATGGCGCTCAGCAACTACCTCGGGACCTCGATCATCACCGCCTTCGTCTTCTGCGGGTTTGGCCTCGGGCTGTTCGGCCATCTGGAGCGCTACCAGCTATACGGCGTCGTCGCCGGCGTGTGGTTGCTGATCCTGCTGTGGAGCAAGCCGTGGCTGGCCAGCTTCCATTACGGTCCGTTCGAATGGGTCTGGCGCTCGCTGGTCCGATGGAAACCCCAACCCTTCGTGAAGCGGGCGGGCTAGCCGACAGTCCCCGTCTCGGGTTACCAAGCTGCGGATGGGGATTTTCAAGCCTGCACTGATCGCCACGGCCCTGTTGGCCGCGCCAACCCTGGCCCTTGGCCAGGCGCCGGTTGCGCTCGCGCCTGCTCCGGATCGCCCATCCACAGACAGAAATGCCCAGGTCGACCGGCTGTTCGGCGCCTACACGGGTCTGGAAACCCCCGGCTGCGCCGTCTCCGCTTCACAGGACGGCAAGGTGCTGGTCGAGCGCGCCTATGGCTCGGCCGACCTCGAGCACGATGTGCCGATCACCGTCGCCACGCCTTTCGAGGCCGGCTCAGTGTCCAAGCAGTTCACGGCCGCCGCCATCCTGCTGCTGGTCCAGGATGGCAAGATCAAGCTGACCGACGATGTCCGCAAATACCTGCCGGAGCTGCCGGACTACGGCCGGCCGATCACCATCGACCAGCTGCTCAGCCACACCAGCGGCCTGCGCGACTGGGGCGACCTGGCCTTCTGGCAGGGCTGGCCGCGCACCACCCGGGCCTTCACCCAGGATGACGTCGTCGACCTGATCCGCCGCCAGCGAGGCCTCAACTACCTGCCCGGCGCCGAGTACGCCTACACCAACAGCGGCTACAACCTCTTGACCGAGGTGGTGCGCAAGGCTTCCGGGCAGAGCCTGGCCGACTTCACGGCCGCCCGCATTATCAAGCCGCTGGGCATGGGCAAGACCAGCTGGCGCAACGATTTTCGGCGCATCGTCAAGGGCCGAGCCATCGCCTACGGCCGCGGCCTTGAGGGTTGGCAGCAGCAGATGCCCTTCGAGGAGGGCTATGGCAACGGCGGGCTGATCACCACCGTCGCGGACCTGCAGACCTGGAACGCGGCCCTCGCCTCCCAGAAGCTGGGCGACTTCCTGACCGTCGAGATGCGCCGCCGCGCGTCCCTGAACGACGGCACGCGGATCAACTATGCGCGCGGCGTGGTGGTGCAGAGCTGGGCCGGCCAGGAAGAGATCAGCCATTCCGGTTCGACCGGCGCCTACCGCGCCTGGCTCGGCTACTATCCGCGCCAGCGGCTCAGCGTAGCGGTGCTGTGCAACGCCTCTGACGCCAATCCCACGGTGCTGGGCCGGGGCGTGGCCCTGACCGCCCTGCCCCCTTCCCCGCCCGAAACGCCCGGCCAGCCCTTGCTGAACCCGGCCGCCCGCGCGGGCCTGTACGTCAACGAACGCACGGGCCGCACCCTGCTATTGGTCGCCGACGCCAATCTCCCCCAAGGCCTTCGCGTAGCCGGCGGCGGGCCGCTCTGGCCGCTGACAGCCGACAGTGTCCGCTTCGGGGCCGACGAGCTGACCTTCGCCAAGGACGTCCTGACCCAGAAGACCTTTGAGGGCGACCGCTACCTCCATCGCCGCACGCCCCTGTGGGCGCCCGCGCAGGTCCAACTATCGGTCTTCGTCGGCCGCTATCGCAGCGACGAGATCGGGGTGACCTACAGCGTGATCCGCTCGGGCGCAGGCCTGGTCCTCAAGCTCGAGGACCGCCCGACCGTCGTCGTGCCGATGAACCCGGTCTACCGCGACGCCTTCGACCTGCGCGGCAACCTCGCCCGCTTCCGCCGCGACACCAAAGG
>JBKJSF010000009.1:0-26041 GCA_046595895.1 Caulobacter sp.
GCAGTCCCTCCAGCGTCTGAACGCGCTGCCTCCCTGAGAGTTGCTGAGGTGAGCGGAGCATGATTCGTCTGGAGCCGCGACGGCGGCGTTCCGACGCGGCCCAAAGCGGGTTTGTCAGTGGAAGTCGCGGCTTTTGGGCAGGACCCGGACATCGCGCGGATGGCGCATGCGGTGCTCTTCGCCCCTGCCAGGGGTGCTGGAGGCAGCCTCGTCGCCGTGGGCCGGGGCGGTCTTCAGGGGCTCGGCGGATAAGAGGCCCAGCGACCATGTCCAGTCCTCGAGACTCTCGGCGACCAGGTGGGTGACCCCCTCGGCCCGCTGCAGCCGGCCGCGCACCAGGATCATCCGAGCCCCCATGATCACCGGCCGGAAGGCGTCGAACACCGAGGGCCAGACGACGATGTTGGCCACCCCGGTCTCGTCTTCCAGGGTGATGAAGCAGACGCCCTTGGCGGTGCCCGGCCGCTGGCGGACCAGCACCACCCCGGCCACGGCGGTCCGGCGATTGGCCGGGTCGGTGTTCACCCGGCTAGCCGGGATGACGCCCGCCTTGATGAGCCGCTCGCGCAGGAACTGCACCGGATGGGCCTTCAGCGACAGGCGGATGCTCTCGTAGTCGTTGACGACATCCTCCGACAGGGCGGGGACCGGGAGCGAGGCCGGCGTCGGCCCGTCTTCCTCGGCCACCCCGGCTGAAGCGAAGAGAGGCAGGGGCGCGGCGCGCGGCAACCCTCGCGCCGCCCACAGGGCGCCCCGTCGGGAGAGATCCAGCGAGCCCAGCGCATCGGCGGCGGCCAGCAGTTCCAGCCCCCGAGCGGGCAGACTGGCCCGCTGGCGCAGGTCGTCCATCGAGACGAAGGGGCGGTCCGCCCGCGCCGCCATGATGGCCAGGCCCCAGTCCTGGCGGAAGCCGTCGATCTGGCGGAAACCCAGCCGCAGGGCGCATTGTGCCTGGCCCGGGCGCGGCTTGAGCGTGCAGTCCCAGTCGCTGGCGTTCACATCGGGATGGCGCACCTCGACGTCGTGCTCACGGGCGTCGCGGACCAACTGGGCCGGGGCATAGAAGCCCATCGGCTGGCTGTTGAGCAGGGCGGCGCAGAAGACGTCCGGATGAACGCACTTCATCCAGGCCGAGACATAGACCAGCAGGGCGAAGGAGGCGGCGTGGCTTTCCGGGAAGCCATACTCGCCGAACCCCTTGATCTGGGCGAAGCAGTCGTCGGCAAACTTGTGAGGATAGCCCCGCGCCTTCATCCGGCCGGCCAGCATCTCTTCGTAGTTCTGGATGGCGCCGTTGTGGCGGAAGGTAGCCATGGCCCGGCGCAGGCCGTTGGCCTCGTCGCCGGTGAACTCGGCCGCCTCCATGGCGATGCGCATGGCCTGCTCCTGGAACAGGGGCACGCCCATGGTTTTGCCCAGGATGTTCTTCAACTCGTCGGGATGATGCGGCGGGGCGGGCTTGGGGAAGTCGATCTCGAAGACCTCGCCCTTCGCCTCGGCCTCGCGTTTGGCCGTGCGGGCGGCGAGATAGGGATGGACCATATTGCCCTGGATCGGCCCCGGGCGGACGATCGCCACCTCGACGACCAGATCGTAAAAGACGCGCGGGCGCAGGCGGGGCAACATGGCCATCTGGGCTCGACTCTCGACCTGGAAGACCCCCAGGGAGTCGGCCTTGCACAGCATGTCATAGACCGGCGTGGTGTCGGTCTCGCCCAGCACCGAGGCCAGGTTCCAGCGCTGGCCATAGAAGGCTTCGATCATGTCGAAACCCTTCTGGATGGCGGTCAGCATGCCCAGCGCCAGAATATCGACCTTCATGATCTTCAGTTCGTCGATGTCGTCCTTGTCCCATTCGATAAAGGTGCGGTCGGCCATCGCCGCGTTGCCGACCGGCACCAGCTCGACCAGCGGCCCCTGGGTCAGGACATAGCCACCGACGTGCTGCGACAGGTGGCGGGGGAAGGTGATCAGCTCTCGCGTCAGGTCGAGGGCCAGCTTCATCCGTTGCTCCTCCTTCGAGAGCCCCGCCCGTTCGGCGTGACGGTCCTCGACCTCGCTGCCCCAGCTCCCCCACACCGTCCCGGCCAGGGCGCCGGTGACATCCTCGGTCAGGCCCAGCGCCTTGCCGACCTCGCGGATGGCCGAGCGCGGGCGGTAGTGGATGACGGTGGCGCAGATCGCCGCCCGGTCGCGGCCGTAGCGGCGATAGACGTACTGCATCACCTCCTCGCGGCGGGCGTGCTCGAAATCGACGTCGATGTCCGGCGGCTCGTCGCGCTCGGCCGAGACGAAGCGCTCGAACAGCAGGTCCTGCTCGGCGGGGTTCACCGAGGTGATGCCGAGGCAGTAGCAGACCACCGAATTGGCCGCCGAGCCGCGGCCCTGGCAGAGGATGGGCCTGGTGTTCTCCTGGCCGGTCGGCCCGCGCGCCCAGCGGACGATGTCGTAGACGGTCAGGAAGTAGTGGGCGTAGTTGCGCAGGGCGATCAGCTTCAGTTCCCTGGCGATGGTCGCCTTGACCTTGGCCGGCACGCCCCCGGGAAACCGCCAGCGGGCTCCCTGCCAGGTCATGTCCTCCAGATGCTGGTTGGCCGTCTTGCCGGGCGGAACCGGCTCGTCCGGGTAGTGGTAGGACAGCTCGTCGAGGGAAAAGGTGCAGGCCTTGAGAATCTCCCGCGACCGGGCCAGGGCGGCTTCGTGCCCGCGGAACAGCCGGGCCATCTCGGCCGGGGACTTCAGATAGCGCTCGGCGTTGGCCTGCAGCCGGAAGCCGGCCTCATCGACGGTGGTCCCTTCGCGGATGCAGGCCAGCACATCCTGCAACGGGCGGCGGTCGTGGTGGTGGTAGAGCGGAGCGTTGGTGGCCAGCATCGGCGCCCCGGCCCCGTCGGCCAGCCGCGACAGATGGATCAGCCGGGCCCGGTCGCGGCCGTCGTAGAGCGGGTTGGCGCCCAGGTAGAGCCGGTCCGGCCAGCGGTTTGCCCAGTCGCGCAGGCGCGATGAAAAGCCGGCGTCGACGACGCGCGGCGCCGGGGCGATGGCGACCAAGCCCTCGGCATAGTCCAGGGCCTGCTCGAAGGTCAGGCGGCACTGGCCCTTGATGGTGCGGTCGCCGTGGGTGTCGCCCAGGATCTCGCTCTTGCCGAGCGACAGCAGCCGGCAGAGGCGGCCGTAGGCGGCCCGGTCGCGGGGATAGACGACCAGCACCGAGCCGTCGCTGAACACCAGCCGCGAGCCGATCAGGAGCCGCATGCCGACCCGCTTGGCCTCGCGGTGACAGCGCACCACCCCGGCCAGGGTATTGCGGTCGGCGATGCCGATGGCGCTCATGCCCAGATACGCCGCCTGGCTGACCATCTCGGCCGGGTGCGAGCCGCCCTCCAGAAAGGAGAAGTTGGTCATCGCGTCGAGCTCGGCGTAACTTTGGTGGAGGGGGCTCATGCGAACACCCCGTGCATCCACCAGGCGGGCGGGCGGTCAACCAGCCGGCTTTCCGTTTCGCCCGGGGCCGGCGGCTCCACTGCCTTGTCTTCACGCTCGTACAGCCCCTCGCGGAACAGCCAGTAGCGGCGGCCCTCGCGGTCCTCGACGCGGTAGTAGTCGCGGGTTCGTTCCGGCAGCGGCCGTTTGGCCGGCTTCCACCACTCGGCCGACAGCCGCTCGGGGCCCTGGGCGCGGCTGACCCGGTGGGTGACCCGGCGCCAGACAAAGCTGGCCGGGGGACCGTCCGGCAGGCTGGCCAAGGGCACGGTGACCGGCTCGGGCGGGTCGAGCAGCAGCAGGGGACGGTCGGGCAGCGACGGGGCTTCCAAGGCAACCGGCGACCCTTCCCCGGCCGGGCGGCGGGCCTGGCTGTGCTCGGGCAGCCAGCTGGCGCGGGCCTCCAGATGGAAGACGGCGGCCTCGCCCAGCCGCGCGCCGAGACGATCGAGCAGGGCCGCCTGGGCCAGGCGCTGGTCGCCGTCGCGGCCCTTGTCGAGGTCGGACTGGATGGGGCTCAGCGGCTCGACGACATCGGCGCTGAGCATCACCGCATCGGCCCCGAAACCGAGGTCGAGGTGTTCCAGCCCCCGCTCCTTGAGCACCTTGGCCAGGTGGGCCGGGCGGATGGAGGGTGCGCTCAGGGCCACCGACAGATGGGTGGCGCGGCCATCGACGCGGAAGGCGGTCAGGGTCAGGCGGCGCGCGCCCTGGCCGTCGCGCGCCAGGCTTTCGGCCAGGCAGGGGGCCAGGTCGTTCAGCACCGTCTCGATACCGGGAACGTCGATCAGCGGCTCCAGGACGTTGCGCCAGACCCGCCAGACCGGCGGGCGGCGGATCGGCTCAAGAATCTCAGGCTCCGCGCCCAGCGCCTGGTCGAGGCGGCGCACCAGGGTCAGGCCAGCCTCGCCCCGGAAGCGGCGGGCAAGCCCAGCGCGCGGCAGGGCCATGAGATCGCCGATAGTCCGCAGGCCCAGCCGCGACAGCAGCTTCACATCCGCCTCGTCCAACCGCAGGGCGACGACCGGCAGCGGGGCCAGCGCCGTGCGACCCGCCCCTACCGGGACCAGCCGGCGAGTATCCCGCGGACCAAACCGCGCCAGGGCCCAGGCGGCGCCGGCGGTGTCGGCCATGGCCAGCCGGGCGGGAACGCCGGCGCTTTTGAGCCGTACCGCCATGTCGGTCAGCAGCGCGATCTCGCCGCCAAACAGATGCGCCCCGCCGGTCATGTCGATCAGCAGCCCTTCGCGGCCCTGCGAAGCGGCATCCATGGCCACGCAGGGGGAATAGCGTTCGGCCCACAGGCTGAGCAGGCGCAGGGCCTCCTCGGCCCGGCCCGGTTCGGCCGGGTGGGTGATCAGGTTGGGACTGACCGCCTTGGCGTCGGCGTGAGCCTGGCCCGTGGCGTGGCCGAGGCGCCGAGCAGCGCGGTTGGTCGCCGACAGCACCAGGCCGTGGGCGCCTTTCTCGACCAGGGCGAAGGGGGCGTCGTCAGGCGGCGACGACCGTCCGGCCGTCCGCGACCAGACCGTGATCGGCCAGTCCGGCAGCCAGACGGAAACGATGCGCTTCATCGTCCCACTCCAGGATCCAGTCGCCGGGCGGCTCGCCCCGGCTGCGGGTCAGGCTGACGGCGATACGCGCCGCGCCGGGGGCCTCCTCGTCATAGGGGTGGGGGGCGGACGGGGCCGGGGCGATTGACCAGCGGCGGCGGGCGGCGCTGATGTCCCTGGGCGGCTGGGTGCGCAATACCAGGCAGGTCGCCCCGGCCTGGCGCGCCACCATGTCCAGCCGGCGGCTGGCCAGCAGGCTGACGGCGTCGGCGGCGGCCACCGCCCCGGCCACGGCGTCGGATTTCAGGCATTCCTCCAGCGCCCACAGGGTCTGGGCGTCCTTCTGGGTCTGGACGAACAGCAGTCGGCTGTCGGCAAGCCCGAGCATCTTCAGCCCGTCGCGAAACCAGCCGCCCTGCTCGCGCAGCCACAAGGCCGAAGCCGCCATCACCACCGGCCGCTCATCGCCCTCGGCCGCCCGCAGGAGGCCGAACAGAACCGCCGCCCCCCGCCCGGGCGCGCCGTCACCCCACGCCTCCTCCAGCCCCAGCCGCGCCGCGCGGGGAGCAAGGGCCGGGTTGTCACAGGGCTCGGACAGGGTCGGAAGAGGGACCATAGTTCATGTTTTGTTCCGTTTCACACGAGAGTCAAGGCACGGAAAAGACTCCGGTTTCCAGGGTTTGGGAGTCCTCTAGGGAATCCAGAGGGTTGGGCCCAGACCCTAAAAATCCCCCGAAAGGCGTCGGATGAGCGGAGAGCGGAAGAGGAAGATTGGCGACAGCGCCGAACGCGCCAGAACGTGCGCAACCGGACGGGCGGGCGCTGCCCTCATCCGGGCGCTTCGCTTTAGTACGGCACCTCATCCGGCGGCCGAGCCGGTTCCGGGGCCGGGGTCGGAGCCCTCGGTTGCGGCTCGGGTGGGTCTTCGCCTCCGATGCCCAGGCCTGTGATGATGTCGCCGATCGGGTCGGGGTTCTGGTTGGGCGGGGCGATGAAGCCGCCCGGAATGGCCTGGGACTTTAGCCGCGGCAGGGCCTGGCCCATGAAGCTTTTCCAGATCTGGGCCGGGGCGCCGCCGCCGGTGACCCGGCGCATGGGGGTGTTGTCGTCCTTGCCGGTCCACACCGCCACCACGAAACCGCCGGTGTAGCCGACGAACCAGGCGTCGCGGTAGTCGCTGGTGGTGCCGGTCTTGCCGGCGATGTCGAAGCCGGAAACCCGGGCGCCCGTGCCGGTGCCGCTGGTCACCACGCTGCGCATCATCTGGTTCATGTAGGGCAGGGCCGGCGAGCCGATCACCGTCTGGCGACCGCGCTTTTCGAGGTTGTGGTCGTAGAGCACCTTGCCCGACGCGGTGCGGATGCGGCTGATGCCCCAGGCCCGCGCCCGAAAGCCGCCGTTCGAGAACGGGGCGTAGGCGGCCGCCATCTCCAGCGGACTGACCTCGACCGCGCCCAGCGCCATCGAGGGATCGAGCTGGATCTTGGAGGTGATGCCGAGCCGCCGGGCGGTGGCGGCGACATTGCCGGTGCCGACCTCGTTGGCGAGGCGGGCGGCGACGGTGTTGGTCGACTTGGCCAGCGCCGTTTCCAGGGTCATCGAACCGGCGAAGCGGCCATCGTAGTTGCGCGGCTCCCAACTTCCGATTTTCAAGGGCTCATCGACCACCATGACGCCCGGATTGCGCCCCTGCTCCATGGCCGTCAGATAGACGAAGGGCTTGAAGGCCGAGCCGGCCTGGCGGCGCGCCACAGAGGCGCGGTCGAACTGGCTTTCGGTGTAGTCGACGCCGCCGACATAGGCCCGCACCCGCCCTTCCGCGTCGAGCGCCACGAGGGCCGCCTGCTGCACCCCGGCCGCCCTGTTCTTGGCCACCCCGGCTCGCACCGCCTGTTCGGCGGCGGCCTGGATCGGCAGGTCGAGTGTGGTCTCGACATAGAGGTCCTCGGTCGGCTCGCCGACCAGGGCGCGGACCTGGCTGTCCATCCAGTCGGTGAAATACTGCGCCCGCTGGTTGGCCAGCACCGAGGAGACCCGCACCGGCGACTTGACGGCCTCGGCGCGTTGCTCGGGGGTGATGGCCTTGGTGCGGACCATCTCGTCGAGCACGACGTTGGCCCGCTTGGCGGCCCGTTCCTTGGCCGAGACCGGCGAATAGCGCGACGGGCCCTTCATCATCCCGGCCAGCAGAGCTGATTCACCGATCGTCAGCCTGGACGCCGGCTTGTTGAAGTAGCGCTGCGAGGCTGCCTCGATGCCATAGGCACCGGCCCCGAAGTAGACCCGGTTCAGATAGAGGGCGAGAATCTCCTTCTTGGAGAACTTCACCTCCAACCAGACGGCCAGGATCAGCTCCTGCACCTTGCGCCGCCAGTTCTGGTCCAGGGTCAGGAACAGGTTGCGGGCCAGCTGTTGGGTAATGGTCGAGCCGCCGGCGACGATGCGGCCGGCCTTGACGTTGGCGACCGAGGCCCGGGCCATGCCCAGCGGGTCGAAGCCCGGGTGGTAGTAGAAACGGCGATCCTCGATGGCCAGGAAGGCTTTCGGCACATAGTCGGGCAGCTTTTCGAGATCGACCGGCGGCGCGTACTGGCTGCCGCGCACGGCGACCAGGGCCCCGGAGCGGTCGAGATAGGAGATCGACGGCTGTCGGGTGACGTCGTTGAGCTTGGAGACGTCCGGCAGATCAATGGCGAACACGGCCAGGAAGGCGACCAGGAAGATCAGCCCCCAGACGCCGATGACCATGCCCCAGTAGAGGAAAGCCTGCAGCGGGGTGCGCCGTGCGCCGGTTCCGCCCGCCTGTGGGTTCGCCATGATGGTCCGTCTTTAAGTGATCAACTCAGGTTGAGCCGGTTCTAACCCACCCTGCCCGGCGGCTCCATCCTCTAAGGGGCCCGATGAACAGGGCCTTTATGGGGCTGCGATGTCCATGCCGCGTGCAGGTGGGAGATAGCTGACGATAACCCCGTTTTTTCATTCATGCGCCGGTCAGCTTGGGTCTGTCCAACTGCCGCCATCAACAACGCCAAACCGTCGGGAGGACGGGATCATGAGCGCGATGGATTATGCAGTGCACAGCCGGGCTCCCCGCAGTCGGACGGCTTTGGTGGTGATGGCCCTGGCGGCCCTGGTCTTCGTCGGCTCGGCCGCCGTCAAGCCCGGCCAGGCGTTGCCGACCAACCCGGTCGGAGCCGTGGTGGATCCCGTCACCGCCGCTATCGAAAGCAGCCCCGACCTTCTCATCCCCGGCGCCATCGCCCAGGCGGTCGTCGATGGGGCCGGCGACGCGGCGGAGGAGGCGTCGCCCATCGACTGGGCCATGATTGGCTCGGCCCTGACCTTCGTTTTCACGGGCCTTGGCGCCCTCGCCGGCCTGGTCTTCGGCTGGCGCAGCGACCATCGCATGGAGCGGCTGGCCGCCCTGCGCGAGCGTGAACTGGAATTGGAAATCGCCCGGCTGAGGGCAGTGGGCGGCTGCTAGGCCAGGCCGGCGGCGGCCTCGGCCACCGCCAGGCTGTGAGTCGGATCATCGCCGGCTTCGAGCGACCAGGCGGCCGACAGCCCCGCATGGGCCAGGGTCCAGCCGAGGAGTTCCCTCCGGGAGAGCCCCGAGACCTCCCCAACGACCCGGGTCAGCCGGTCCAGGCGCGCCGCATCCCGCGCCCGGGCGGTCAGCGGGTTGCGCAGCAGGTTGGCGTAGTCGTAGCCGCGCGGGCCGATCAGGCCCTTGGGATCAATAGCCCGCCAGCCCCGAACCGGGTCATGCAGGACATTGGCGTGGTGGATGTCGCCGTGCAGGACGCGGGGCTCGCCGTTCTCGGCCAGCAACCGGTCAGCAGTCGACCAGGCACTGGCGAGCAGGGCATGGCTGGCGGCCTGCCGCTCCAGGCTGGCGAACCAGGGCCGCAAGGGATGAACCTGGGCCGGGGCGGCGGCCTGGTCGGCGTGAAGCCGGCTGACCACCGAACAGAGGATGCGGCAGGCGGCCTCATCCCCGTCCACCGAGCCCTGGGCCATGGCCACCAGATCAACATCGTCGGCCAGTCGCTCGACCAGCACCGCCTCGCCGTCGGCCCGCAGGACCCGGGCCGCGCCCCGGCCGTCGAACCAGGTCAGGACCAGGCCGCCGCGCCGCTCCTCGTCCTCGAAGGGCAGCTTGAGCATGGCGGCGGCCTGGCCCGCGCGCACCGGCTGCAGCCAGCTGGACCGGGTGCGGAAGGGCGGGCCGTCGGGGGTGAGCCCCCAGGCCTCGACATGGGCCGCCAGGACGCCCGGGGTGTTGAGGTTGGCGAAGGCGGCGGCGTCCGGGAACAGCACGGCCTTGAAGCCGGCGTCGTCCTGCACGGCGCGGACCGGCGGATGCTCGCGGGCGAGGATGTCCCGCAAGGGTTCAGCCAGGCCAACCGGCCACAGGGCGCTCAAGGGGTGGCGCCCATCGGGGGCCAGGGCGTAGGCGGGACCGCCGGCCTCAGCCAGGCGGGCCACCAGGTCGGCCGGCGGATCGGCCAGGTCGCAGGGGCTGGTCGCCAGCCAGGCGGCGCCGCGCGCCTTGGCCCAGTCAAGGCCGGCCAGCACCCCGGTCAGCGGCCCGTCGGGCAGGCCCTCGGCGTCCGGCAACACCGGAACGCCGCTCGCCGCCGCCAGGCTTGCCGCCTCGCTGCCGGCCGGGGCGCTGACCGCCACCGCGCCGCAGCCGGCAAGGCCGCTGAGCGCGGCGCCCAGCAGCGGCCGGCCATCGACGATGACGGCGGCCTTCTCCCAGCCGAAACGGCGCGAGCGACCGCCGGCGAGGACCAGTCCGGCAATGTCCGCGGGCAGGATCATGGCGCGAAGCGACCACGACGGCGGCGGAAGAGCAATGATGTGGAGGGCCCAAATCAAGAATCAAGAGCCCGTCCGGGCGGCGGAACCGGTATCCACTTCCGCCTGACGGGCTCTACCGCCTAGCGGGCGCCCAGATCCATGGTTTCGATCTGGGAATGGGCCTGGCGGGCGTGCGAACCGGGCAGCGGAAGCAACATCGCCAGGGCAATGGCGAAGGCGGCGGCGGCGGCGAAGAGGGCCTTGACGGCCATGGCTGTAACGTTCCGTTCAGTGCGTCGCCACAATGGCGCCGTCTCACTTAACGATACGCAAACAGCCGGGTTTCGGATGAAGACTCTGGTCAATTTAGTTTGGTGAATCGATGCGGTTTCGGCGCCGACCTCAAGCACCGCAAGGTGTTGAAGGTGGCGAAAAATCGACAGGCGGCTCAGTTTTCTAACCCGAAACGAGTAGACCCCCCGCCAGCCAACGCCGGCGGGGGGTCTTTGCAGTCTTAGTCAAACACTTCGAACAGGCCGGCAGCCCCGTCGGAACCGCAAAGCGGTTCCGACCACTCAAAGTGATGGGGGCCGTTCTCCGGCCTCTCAGGATTAGTTAAACACCTCGAAGACGCCGGCGGCGCCAGTCGGAACCGCAAAGCGGTTCCGACCACTCAAAGTGATGGGCGCCGTTCTCCGGCCTCTCAGGATTAGTTAAACACCTCGAAGAGGCCGGCGGCGCCCATGCCGCCACCGATGCACATGGTGACGACCGCCAGCTTGGCCTTGCGGCGGCGGCGCTCCATGAGGGCGTGGCCGACGCAGCGGGCGCCGGTCATGCCGAAGGGGTGGCCGATGGCGATGGAGCCGCCGTTGACGTTGTACTTTTCCGGATCGATGCCGAGCTTGTCGCGGCTGTACAGGCACTGGCTGGCGAAGGCCTCGTTCAGTTCCCACAGGTCGATGTCGTCGACCTTGAGCCCATGACGTTCGAGCAGACGCGGCACGGCGTAGATCGGGCCGATGCCCATCTCGTCCGGCTCACAGCCGGCGACGGCGAAGCCCTTGAAACGGCCGAGGGGGCTGAGACCGCGACGCTCGGCTTCCTTGGCTTCCATGACAACCACGGCGGCGGCGCCGTCCGACAGCTGGCTGGCGTTGCCGGCGGTGACGAAGTTGCCTTCGCCCATCACCGGCTGCAGCGCGGAGAGGCCTTCCAGGGTGGTTTCGGGACGGTTGCACTCGTCGCGATCGACCACGTAGTCGACGAAGCTCTCTTCCTTGGTTTCCTTGTTGACCACCTTCATCTTGGTGGCCATCGGCACGATCTCGTCCTTGAACAGGCCGGCGGCCTGCGCGGCGGCGATGCGCTGCTGGCTGCGCAGGGCGTATTCGTCCTGATAGTCGCGGGCGACGTTGTAGCGCTTGGCGACGATGTCGGCGGTGTTGATCATCGCCATCCACAGGGCCGGCTTGATCTCCATCAGCTTTTCTTCGGTGATGTGGAAGCGGTTCATGTGGCCGCCGGCATTGACCAGCGAGATCGATTCCACGCCGCCGCCGATGGCGACGTCGGCGCCTTCGTTCTTGATGTAGTGGGCGGCCGAGGCGACGGCCTGCAGGCCCGAGGAGCAGAAGCGGTTGATGGTGGTGCCGCTGGTGGTCACCGGCAGGCCGGCCCAGATGGCGGCATTGCGGGCGACGTTCATGCCGGTAGCGCCTTCAGGACCGCCGCAGCCGAGGATAACGTCCTCGACCTCGGCCCCTTCAAGGCCGGCGCGGGAAACCGCGTGCTGGATGGCATGGCCGGCCATGGCCGCGCCGTGGGTGTTGTTGAAGCCGCCGCGGACCGACTTGGCCAGTCCGGTGCGGGCGTAGGAGACGATGACGGCGTCGCGCATGGGGCTCTCTCGCTGGATTCAAACGATGGTTTGAATGATCGGCGGCGACCCTAGGGGAAGGCAGCGGCAAGGAAAAGGTCACGCGAGCGTCAACCTGCGAGGCCGATTGACGGCGGGCGCCGGGGCCAGCACCCTAGCGTCATGAAACGCCTGATCCTCACCGCCGCCCTGCTGCTCGCCCCCGCTGCGCCCGCCCTTGCCGATGAGCCCCCCGACGGCGGCGCCTGGACCGACTGCACGGTCGCTGAGGTCGCCGCCTACCGCGATCGCATCGAGATCGCCTGCGCCGCTACCGCCAAGGGCATGGCCGGCGAGAAGGCGGCCCCGCGTCGCTTCGCCGTCGAGACCCGCGATCCGGTGACCGAAAGCCTGCTGACCCTGGCGCTGGAAGCCAAGGGCCGGGCGCGGCCCCTGGGGGTGCTGTACGTCAAGGCGCCGGAAGCCAACCCCGAGGGCTGCCCGGCCGAGACCTGTCGCCGGGCGGCCGGGGCGGTGCTCAAGTAGGCCGGCCGGCTCACAACAGTGCGACCTGACCCAAGGGCGCCGCTTGACCTTGGCGCCACCCCGTCCGACCCTTGTCTGAACAACGATAAGGCAGGGAACAGGCCATGGCCGATCACCTCTACGATCTGGTGCTGCGGGGCGGCACGGTGGTCGATGGCACGGGCGCGGCGCCCCATGTGGCGGACGTCGGCGTCAGGAACGGGTTGATCGCGGCGGTGGGTGCGAACCTGCCGGCCGGAGCCGCCGAGATCGACGCCGTCGGCAAGCTGGTCACCCCGGGCTTTGTCGATATCCACACCCACTACGATGGCCAGGCGACCTGGGATAACCGGCTGAGCCCGTCCAGCGGCCATGGGGTGACGACCATCGTCATGGGCAACTGCGGGGTCGGTTTCGCGCCTTGCAAGCCGGGTGACCATGAACGGCTGATCCGTCTGATGGAGGGGGTGGAGGACATTCCCTTCCCCGTGCTGACCGAGGGGCTGCCCTGGAACTGGGAGAGCTTCCCCGACTATCTCGACGCCCTGGACAAACGCCATTTCGACATCGACCTGGCCGCCCAGCTGCCGCACGCCGCCCTGCGCGTCTTTGTGATGGGCGAGCGCGGGGCCAACCGGGAACCCGCCACCCCCGAAGACATCGAACAGATGGCCGCCATCGCCAGGCAGGCCATGGAAGCCGGCGCCATCGGCTTTTCGACCAGCCGCACGCTGAACCACCGCACCAGCGACGGCCAGCCGACCCCGACCCTGAACGCCGGGGAGGACGAACTGACCGGCATCGCCATGGCCATGAAGGCCGCCGGCAAGGGCGTGCTGCAGCTGGTCAGCGACTTCGCGCCGGACCCGGCCGAGGAGATCGCCATGTTCCGCCGGCTCTCCGAGAAGAGTGGCCGGCCGCTGAGCTTCACCCTGGCCCAGAGCCCCAAAGCCCCGGGCAGCTGGAAGGTGCTGCTGGGCGCCGTCGAGGCCGCCGTCGACGAGGGCGTCGCCATGAAGGCCCAGGTCTGCGGCCGCCCGGTCGGGGTGCTGTTCGGGCTGGAGCTGACCCTCAACCCGTTCAGCGCCAATGAGACCTACAAGGCGATCGCCCACCTGACGTTGGCGCAGCGGGCCGAGGCGATGGCCGATCCCGATTTCCGCGCCCGGCTGCTCAGCGAGAGCGGCGCCGTCAAAGGGCCGTTCGCCGGCAGCATGCTGCAGGCCTGGGACAACATGTACCTGCTGGGCGAGGCGCCCGACTACGAACAGCCGACCAGCCAGACGGTGAAATCCCTGGCGGCCGGCCTGGGTATCTGGCCGGAGGACCTGGCCATCGACCACATGCTGACGAGCGGCGGCCGGGGCATGCTCTACCACCCCTTCCTCAATTACGCCGACGGCAGCCTCGACCCGAGCTACGCCATGCTCGGCCACCGCGACACGGTGCCCGGCCTGTCGGACGGCGGGGCCCATGTCGGGATGATCTGCGACGGCAGTTTTCCGACCAGCATGCTGACCCACTGGACCCGAGACCGCACCCGGGGCCCGAAGTTCGCCGTCGAGCAGGTGGTCCGCATGCAGACCCGCGACACCGCCGAGGCGGTCGGCCTGCTGGACCGGGGGTTGATCGCGGTGGGCCTGCGGGCCGACCTCAACGTCATCGACTACGACGCCCTGAAACTGCATGCGCCGGCCGTGGCCTACGACATGCCGGCCGGTGGGCGGCGGCTGACGCAGAGGGCTGAGGGCTATGTCGCCACCATCGTAGCGGGGGAGGTTACCTACCGCGATGGGGAGCCGACCGGGGCCTTGCCGGGGCGGCTGGTGCGGGGCGCGCAGGCTGCTCCGGTGGCGATGGCGGCGGAGTAGCTAACGCGAGGCCTTTTCGGCGATGCCGGAGGTCGCCTCACGGGCCGTTAGCACCGCCGCGACCTCGTCGGGCGTGACCCCGCTCGCCGCGAGCACGGCCAGCAGGTGGTAAAGCACATCGGCGGCTTCGGCGGTGAGGCCGGGCTTGTCGCCGGTGGCGGCGGCGATGGCGGCCTCGACGGCTTCCTCGCCGAGCTTCTTGGCGGCGAGCTTGGGGTCAGCCAGGAGTTTCGCTGTCCAACTCGACGCCGGGTCGCCGCCCTTGCGGTCCTGGATGGTCGCCCACAGGCGGTCGAGAGTTTCGCCGAGCTCGCTCATGCCGCCTCCAGTCTTACAGGCAGGCCGGCGCTTGCCATGGCCTGTTTGGCCTCAGCAATGCTGACCTCGCCGAAGTGAAAGATCGAGGCCGCCAGCACGGCGTCTGCGTGGCCGTCACGGACGGCCTCGACGAGGTCGGCGGCATTGCCGGCCCCGCCGCTGGCGATGACCGGCACGGATGCCGCCGCCGTCACGGCGCGCAGGAGGGGAATGTCGTAGCCGGTCTTGGCGCCGTCGCGGTCCATCGAGGTCAGCAGGATTTCACCGGCCCCCTTGTGGACGGCCAGGGCGGCGAACTCGACGGCGTCCAGCTTGGTGTCGGTGCGGCCACCGTGGGTGAAGATGTTCCAGCCGCCGTCAACTCGAGCCTTGGCGTCGACGGCGCAAACGACGGCCTGGCTTCCGAAGGCGTCCGCCAGACGGGACAGCAGGTCGGGATCGTTCACGGCGGCGGTGTTGACGCTGACCTTGTCGGCTCCGGCGCGGAGGAGGCGGCGGGCGTCCTCGACAGTGCGGACGCCGCCGCCGACCGAGACCGGCATGAAACAGACGTCGGCGGTGCGGGCGATGACGTCGAGGATCAGGCCGCGGCCGTCGGAACTGGCGGTGATGTCGAGGAACATCAGCTCGTCGGCCCCGGCCGCGTCGTAGGCGGCGGCCTGCTCGACCGGGTCCCCGGCATCGCGCAGGGCGACGAAGTTGACGCCCTTGACGACGCGGCCGTCCTTCACATCGAGACAGGGGATGACGCGGACTTTCAGCATGCGGCCAACGTCAGGGCCTGGGCCGGGTCGATGGCCCCCTCGTAGAGCGAGCGGCCGAGGATGCAGCCGGCGATGGGGACACCAGTGCGGGTCATCAGCTGTTCGATGTCGCGCAGGGAAGCGACGCCGCCCGAGGCGATGACGGGAATCGAGACGGCGTCGGCCACCTCGCCGACCTGCTCGACGTTGACGCCGGTCATCGCCCCGTCGCGGCCGATGTCGGTGACGATCAGGGCGGCGACGCCGGCGTCCTCGAACTTGCGGGCCAGGTCGACGACGCCGATGTCGCTGGTTTCGAGCCAGCCCTGGGTGGCCACCATGCCGCCCCGGGCGTCGATGCCGACGGCGATCTGTTCGGGCCACAGGCGGGCGGCCTTTTTAACCAGCTCGGGATCGCGCACGGCGACGGTGCCTAGGATGACGCGGGAGATGCCGGCCTCGATCCAGGTCTCGATCTGCTCAAGGGTGCGGATGCCGCCGCCCAGCTGCACGGGCAGGGAGACGGCCTCGAGGATGGCGCTGACCGCCTCGATGTTGACCGCCCGGCCTTCGACCGCGCCGTTGAGATCGACGACGTGCAGCCAGTTGAAACCCTGGCCCTGGAAGGACGTCGCCTGGTCAGCGGGGGAGGCGTTGAAAACCGTCTCCTTGGCAAGGTCGCCGTGCAGCAGGCGGACGCAGCGGCCGTCCTTCAGGTCTATGGCTGGATAGAGGATCAAAGCTTGAGCTCCAGGAAGTTGGCGAGCAGGCGCTGGCCAGCCTCTTGCGACTTTTCGGGGTGGAACTGTACGCCCATGACGTTGTCCCGCGCCACGGCGGCGACGAACGGGCCGCCGTGGTCGGCGGTGGCGGCGATGTCGCCGGGGTCGGCCGGGTCTAAGACAAAGCTGTGGGTGAAGTACATGTGGGGGGCGAAGCCGAGGCCAGCGAACAGGGGACTGGCGGGCTTGACCGTGTTCCAGCCCATGTGGGGGACCTTGGCGGCCGGGTCGCGCGGTTCGAGGCGGCGGACCTGGCCGGGGATCCAGCCGAGGCCCGGAGTCGTTCCGAACTCCAGGCCGCTGTCGGCGAGGAGCTGCATGCCGACGCAGACGCCTAGGAACGGGGCGCCGCGCTGGACGGCGGTGGTGAGGGCCTGGATCAGGCCGTCACGCGCGGAGAGGTTTTCCATGCAGGCGGCGAAGGCCCCAACGCCAGGCAGGACCAGGCGGTCGGCGCGCGCGACGGCGTCGGGATCGCCGGTGACCACGATGGTCGGCGGAGACTTGAGGCTCGAGGCGGCCTTGAGCAGGGCCTTCTCGGCGGACCGCAGGTTGCCCGAGCCGTAGTCGATGAGGGCGACGGTGGTCATGGTCCCCTCCTCTGCTGTTGGGGTCAGTCCGCTAGTGGTCCCTTCTCCCCTTGCGGGAGAAGGTGTCGGCGAAGCCGACGGATGAGGGGTCGCACCGGCTGACAGGGAAGGGCGAGGCCAGCCAACGATGGCAGCGTCTTCTTTCTTCGACCCCTCATCCGGTCCTTCGGACCACCTTCTCCCGCCGCCGGCGGAGAAGGGAGCCCAGAGGCGAAACCTTTACAGAACGCCTTTCGTGGACACCGCCTGGCCACCGGCCTTGGGATCGATCTCCACCGCCGCCCGCAACGCTCGGGCCAAGGCCTTGAAACCGCTTTCGGCGATGTGGTGGGTGTTATCGCCGTAGAGGGTTTCGAGGTGGACGCAGGCGCCGCAATTCATCGCGAAGGCGTGGTGGAATTCCTTGAACAGTTCGGTGTCCATCTCCCCGACCTTGGGCCGCGAGAAGTCGACCTTCCAGATCAGGTAGGGGCGGTTGGACAGGTCCAGCGAACAGCGGGTCAGGGTCTCGTCCATCGGGATATAGGCGTGGCCGAAGCGCTTGATGCCCCGATACCCGTCCAGCGCCTGCTTCACCGCCTGGCCGAGCACGATGCCGGTGTCCTCGACGGTGTGGTGCATGTCGATGTGCAGGTCGCCCTGCGTCTCGACCCTGAGGTCGAAACCGCCGTGGCGGGCGAAGCTTTCCAGCATGTGGTCGTAGAAGCCGATGCCGGTCGAGATGGTCGACACGCCCGTGCCATCAAGGTCGATCCAGACCTTGATCTTCGTCTCTTTGGTGTCGCGCGAGATTTCCGCCGTGCGGTTCATTCAGATCAATCCCTTGGCGATGGCCAGGCTGCGCAGGTTCTGTTCCGGCCGAGGGCCGAAGTGACCGATGACCTCGGCCGCCGCCATCGAGCCCAGCTGGCCGCAGACGTCAAAGCTAAGGCCTTTCGCCAGGCCGTAAAGGACGCCGGCGGCGTATTGGTCGCCCGCGCCGGTGGTGTCGACCACCTTGTCCACGTGATCGGCCGGGATGCGATGGCTGTTCACGCCGGCCAGGATCAGCGAGCCCTGTTCACCACGGGTGATGGCGGCGATGTTGGTGATGGCGCCCAGTTTCGCGGCGGCGAGGTCGAAATCGTCGGTCTGGAACAGGGCCTTCACCTCGTCCTCATTTGCGAACACGATATCGGCCTGGCCCTCGATGAAGCCCAGCAGTTCGCCCCGGTGGCGTTCGACGACGAAACTGTCAGACAGGGTGATGCCGATTAGGCGATTGGCGCTATGGGCGATGCCGGCGGCCTTGGCGAAGGCGCGGCGGGCGTCCGACGGGTCGAACAGATAGCCCTCCAGATAGACGATGGCCGACTGCTCGATCAGCGCGGTGGGCACGTCTTCCGGGGTCAGTTCGGTGGAGGCGCCCAGATAGGTGCACATGGTCCGCTGGCCGTCGGGGGTGACGTTGATCAGGCAGCGGGCGGTGGCCGGGCCGCCGACCAGCGGCGCGGTGTCGAAATGGACGCCGATGGCCCGCATGTCGTGGGCGAAGGTGTCGCCGAGCGTGTCGGGGGCCACCTTGCCGAGATAGGCGGCGCGGCCGCCCAGGCTGGCGATGCCGGCGATGGTGTTGCCGGCCGAGCCGCCGCTGGTCTCCAGCCCCTTGGCCATGCGGCTGTAGAGGTCGACGCCGCGCGCCTCGTCGATCAGCTGCATGGAGCCCTTCACCAGGCTTTCCGACTGCAGGAAGCCCTCGCCCGCCGGGGCGATGACATCGACGATGGCGTTGCCGATGGCGGCGACGTCGTAGGTGGCGGTCATGGTCGGGCTTCCAGTTGAGCAAACGGACGGGTCGTTACAGGAAGGGGGGCCAAAGGCCAATCCCCGGTCGGTTTGCCGGGGATTGGCAAAGCGCGCTACAGGCGGGGCCATGAAGGTCGCCGTCCTCACCCCCGCCGTTGAAGAGCTCGTCTACAAACAGTTCTGGCCCGAGTGGTTCGCCAAGCTGGAGGCCGGGCTGGCCTCGTCCGGCATCGAGGCGAGGCCGCAGATCTGGACCGAGCCGCTGGAAGGCGACTTCGACGCCGTGCTGCCGATGATCGCCTGGGGCTATCACAAGCGGTCGGCCGACTGGCTTGCGCTGCTGGACAGGTTCGAGGCGGCCGGGCAGCGGATGATCAATCCGATCTCGGTGCTGCGCTGGAACACCGACAAGGCCTATCTGGCCGAGCTGGCCGCCAAGGGCGCCCCGGTTGTGCCGACGATCAGCGTCGAGATGCTGACACGTGAAAACCTCGAGGCGGCGCGGGAGAGCTTTGGCGGCGGGGTGGTGGTGGCCAAGCCGCGGGTCAGCGCCGGGTCGCACCAGACCTTGAAACTAGCGCCCGGCGACGACCTCGGTGACGGCGTCGACGGGCCGGCGCTGATCCAGCCCTTCCTGCCGGCGGTCGGCAAGGAGGGGGAGATTTCCCTGCTCTACTTCGGCGGCAAGTTCAGCCATGCGGTGACCAAGGTGGCGGCCAGGGGCGACTTTCGGGTACAGCCGCAGTTCGGCGGCCAGGTGTCTCGGGTCAAGGCCTGGGACGGGGCCGAGGCCGTGGCGCAGGAGATCCTCGCCGCCGTGCCGCCCCTGGCCTATGCGCGGATCGACCTGCTGCGTGGGCTGGACGGGCAACTCAAGCTTATGGAGCTGGAAGCGATCGAGCCCGACCTCTTCCTGCAGTATGCGCCCAAGGCCGGCGGCCGGTTCGGGGCGGCGGTGAAGGCGGCGATCGAGGCGCGGTGACTGTCTCGCGCAGCGTGACTGTTACCGTGGGCGCGACCCCGACGGTGACAGTCACCCGCCCATGAACAGTTCGCGCGACGGGCAGAGGTCGGCGACCTGGCATTCGGGGCACTTGGGCTTGCGGGCCAAGCAGACGTAGCGGCCGTGCAGGATCAGCCAGTGGTGGGCGCGGGTCAGATAGGGCTCCGGCACGATGGCCATCAGGTCGGCCTCGACGGCGTCTGGGGTCTTGCCGACCGACAGCTTGAGCCGGTGGGAGACGCGGAAGACGTGGGTGTCGACGGCGATGGCCGGTTCGGTGTCGAGTTCGTTGAGCACGACGCTGGCGGTCTTGCGGCCCACGCCGGGGAGGGCCTGTAGGGCGTCTCTGTTGAGGGGGGTCTGGCCGCCGTGTTCCTGCAGGATGATGCGGGAGAGTTCGATGACGTTTTTGGCCTTGTTGCGGAACAGGCCGATGGAATTGATCCAGGGGATCAGGCCGTCGACGCCGAGGTCGTAAATCTGTTGCGGCGTGTGGGCGACGGCAAAGAGTTTGGCGGTGGCTTTGTTGACCTGGACGTCGGTAGCCTGGGCCGACAGGGCGACGGCGACGACCAGGGTGTAGGGGCTGTTGAAGTTGAGCTCGGTCTTGGGGTTTTGGGAGAGGGTGGAGAAGAGGGCGAAGAGCTCATCGACCCGAGCGCGCTCGGCTGGGGAGAGGCGTTTTCGACGGGCGGGTTTCTTCTTGGTTGCGGCAGGCATGGTGCGTCCTTCGACACGCGGCCTGCGGCCGCTACTCAGGATGACGAATGTTTGTGGAGGCTAACCCTGTTCGTCATCCTGAGTAGCCCGCCTGAGCGGGCGTGTCGAAGGACGCACGAACGCTAACCCAGCTTCTCGTCCATCAGGGCGATAGTGCGAGGGAGGCCGAAGATCGCCGCGAACGATCCGAACCGTGGTCCCTGGCTCTGGCCGAGGAGCACCTCGTAGAGGGCCTGGAACCACGACCGCAGCGGCTCGAACCCGGCGTCGTTGCCGGCCGAGTAGACTTCGTTCTGGATCAGTTCGGCGTCCTGGCAGTCGGCCGGCAGGGCGGCGAGACGGGCGCGCAGGTCGAGCATGGCGGCGCGCTCCTTGTCGTCGGGCGCGCGGAATGCCTTGTTCGGCTTGATCTGGTCTTCGTAGTAGGCGACCGCGTAGCCGGCCAGGGTGTCGAGCAGCGGATGCGTCTCTGTGGACGCGCCCGGGATGTAACGGCTCAGGAAGCCCCACAGCACGGCCTTGTCCTGGGCGTCGGCCGCCGAAACCAGATTGAGCAGCAGGCTGAAGCTGACCGGCGAGCCTTCCTGCGGCGGCCTGCCGCCGTGAATGTGCCAGACCGGGTTGTTGATCTGTTGGGCCGGCTCCTGGCGCTGGTAGGCGTCGAGCTGCTGCAGGTATTCGTCGGCGGCCTTGGGCACCACGTCCCGGTGCAGCCGCTTGGCCGACTTGGGGCTCTGGAAGATGTAGTAGGCCAGGCTCTCGGGCGTGCCGAAGGCCAGCCATTCGTCCATGGTCAGGCCGTTGCCCTTGGTCTTGGAAATCTTCTGACCGGACTCGTCGAGAAAGAGTTCGTAGTTGAAGCCTTCCGGCGGCATGCCGCCCAGCACCTTGCAGATCTGGTTCGACGCCTTGACCGAGTCGATCAGGTCCTTGCCGCTCATCTCGTAGTCGATTTCGAGCGCTGTCCATCGCAGGGCCCAGTCCGGCTTCCACTGCATCTTCACATGGCCGCCGGTGACCGGAACCTCGGTCAGGGTTCCGTCCTCGTCATGGAAGACGATGGTTCCCGTCTGGACGTTGCGCTCCAGGGTCGGAACCTGCAGCACGCGGCCGGTCTTGGGGCTGATAGGCAGGAAGGGTGAGTAGGTAGCGCGGCGTTCTTCGCCCAGGGTCGGCAGCATGACCCTTTGGATGGCGTCGAAGCGTTCGAGAGCGGTGAGCAGTGTCTTGTCGAAGACGCCGCCCTTGTAACAGTCGGTCGAGCTGACGAATTCGTAGTCGAAGCCGAAATTGTCGAGGAAGGCCTGAAGCCGGGCGTTGTTGTGGGCGCCGAAGCTCTCATGCGTGCCAAAGGGGTCGCGGACGACGGTCAGGGGCTTGCCCATCTCCTCCGCGAGCATTTCCTGGTTGGGCAGGTTGGGGGCGACCTTGCGCAGCCCGTCCATATCGTCGCTGAACGAGATCAGGCGGGTGGGGATGGCGTCGTCGGTCAGGGCGCGGAAGGCGGCGCGGACCATGGTGGTGCGGGCGACTTCCTGAAAGGTGCCCAGGTGCGGCAGGCCTGAGGGGCCGTAGCCGGTCTCGAGGATCACCGGTCGGCCGAGGGCCGGGAAAGTGGCGACGGCTTCCCCGGTCTTGCCGGAATGGATCAGGACGCTGGCGAGATCTCGTTCCGCGTCGGTCAGGCGGACGCGCAGGATGCGGGCGAGCAGACTTCTGGCCTGTTCGAACGGCCAGGCCTTGGCGTCGCGTGCGAGGGGGGAGAGACCTTCAAACATGGCGGGGCGATTAGGCCGCGCAGGCCCGGCGGTCAATCTTTGGCGGTGCTCAGAGCGCTTCGAACAGCGCCCGCGCCTCATCCCAGCTGGTCACCACCCGCGTCGCGCCCGCGCCGAGCAGTCCGGCGTCGGCCCGGTGGTCCAGGTGGCCGCCGCCGGTGAAGCCCCAGACGGTCATGCCGGCGGCTCTGGCGGCGGTGACGCCGTTGACGCTGTCTTCGATGGCCAGCGAGCGGGTGGGATCGACACCGAGTTTGGCCGCGGCATGCAGGAAGATGTCGGGGTGCGGCTTGCCGTGGGTGACGCGGTCGGCCGAGTAGATGTGAGGGGCGAACAGGGCTTCGAGGCCGACCTTGGCCAGCTTTCGGTGCAGGGCCTCTTCGTCGGAACTGCTGGCCACGGCGCGGGGCAGGGAGACCGCCTCGACGGCCCCATGGGCGCCGAGCACGCATTCGAGGCGCTCGTCACAGGCGATCCGCGAAAGGCCGCGGACGGTGCGCAGGAAATCCTCAGGCAGGGGGTCGCCGAGCCTGGCCCGGTGTTCAACGTCGAGGGCGGCGACGTAGGTGCGCTCGTGCATGCCCATGAAGCGGCTGCGGTAGTCGTGGGGGTCGTAGGTCAGGCCGTAGCCGCCCAGAACCTCCATCTCGATGGCGTGGTAGATGACCTCGGAGTCGACGAGGACTCCGTCGGCGTCGAAGATGACGGCGTCGAACATGGGCGGGATGTAGCGGCGTCGGCCGCTTGCGCAAAGGCAAACCCGATTGCGGACTGTTACGCGGTCGCCTCGGCCAGGCATTCCTTGCGCAGGGCTTTCAGCGCCTTGAGCATGTCGTTGCGCATGACGTCGCGGGTCAGGCTGGCCGGAATGACCGGAAACGGCGAGGAGGCGCGGTTGACATAGACCACGCGGGTCCCGCCGCTGGGCAGCGGCGTCAGGCGCCACTCGCCCTCGCACAGCTTCACGTCGCCGCCGGTGCATTTGAAGGTAATCCGCTTCACCGGCTCGTAGCTGGAACGGAACACCGAGCGGACCTTTGGTATGAGGGGTGGGGCGACGACCATCTCACGGACGTCCCAACTGCCATCGGCGGCGCGGTCGATAACCTTGCAGCTCTGGACGTTGGGGGCCATGCGCCGGGCTCGCTTGCAGTCGAGGATGACCTTCCAGACCACCGCCGGCGGGGCCTCGATATCGACGCGGCCGCGGACAATACCGGCCGTCCCGCCGGGATCGGGGGAAACCTCCGCGAAGACGCCGCTGGCGGCGACCGCGATGAACAACGCTGCCCACATGACGAACACGCTAGCCCCTTTTGACGTCGAGGGAAGAGGCGGCGTCCCCTGTGAAAGGGGGGATCAGCCTATGCGGTTCCGGACCAGGTCTTCAACGACGGTCGGATCGGCCAAGGTAGAGATGTCGCCGAGGTTGGAGACGTCGCCCTCGGCTACCTTGCGCAGGATGCGGCGCATGATCTTCCCAGAGCGGGTCTTGGGCAGGCCCGGGGCCCACTGGATGGCGTCCGGGGCGGCGAAGGGGCCGATCTCCTTGCGGACCCAGAGAACCAGCGCCTTGCGCAGATCCTCGGTCGGCGCCGTGTCGGCGTTGAGGGTGACATAGGCGTAGATGCCCTGGCCCTTGACGTCATGCGGCCGGCCGACGACGGCGGCCTCGGCGACGTCGTGGTGGGCGACCAGGGCGCTTTCGATCTCGGCGGTGCCGAGCCGGTGGCCGGAGACGTTGATGACGTCATCGACCCGGCCGGTGATCCAGTAGTAGCCGTCGGCGTCCCGGCGACAGCCGTCGCCGGTGAAGTATTTGCCCGGGTAGGTGGCGAAGTAGGTGTCGAAGAAGCGCTGGTGATCGCCGTAGACGGTGCGCATCTGACCCGGCCAGCTGTCGGTAATGCAGAGGTTGCCGTTGACCGCGCCTTCGAGGATCGCGCCTTCGGCGTCGACGAGCTGGAGCTTCACGCCCGGCAGGGGCTTGCTGGCCGACCCGGGTTTCAGGACCGTGGCGCCGGGCAGGGGGCTGACCAGGCAGGCGCCGGTCTCGGTCTGCCACCAGGTGTCGACGATCGGGCAGCGGCCTTCGCCGACCACCCGGTGATACCAGAGCCAGGCTTCGGGATTGATCGGTTCACCGACGCTGCCCAGCAGGCGCAGGGACTTGCGGGAGGTTTTCTTCACCGGCCCCTCACCGTCGCGCATCAGGGCGCGCAGGGCGGTGGGGGCGGTGTAGAAGATCTCCACCTGGTGCTTGTCGATGACCTCCCAGAAGCGGGAAACGGTCGGATAGTTGGGCACGCCCTCGAAGATCAGGGTGGTGGCCGCGTTGGCAAGCGGGCCGTAGACGATGTAGCTGTGGCCGGTGACCCAGCCGACGTCGGCGGTGCACCAGAAGATCTCGCCGGGCCGGTAATCGAAGACCAGTTCGTGGGTCCAGCTGGCCCAGGCCAGATAGCCTCCCGTGGTGTGCAGCACGCCCTTCGGCTTCCCGGTCGAACCGGAGGTGTAGAGGATGAACAGCGGGTCCTCGGCGTTCATCGGTTCGGGCGCACAGTCGGTTGAGGCCTTGTCGCGCAGCGGCTCGTAGGCGACATCGCGGCCGTCGTGGGCCAGCCACTTGGCGCCGGTGCGGCGGATGACCAGTACCGTCTCGACCTTCGGGCACTGGGTCAGGGCCAGGTCGACGTTCATTTTCAGCGGAACGACCTTGCCGCCGCGCAGGCCTTCGTCGGCGGTGATCACGAAGCGGCTGTCGCAGTCCTGGATGCGGCCGGCGATGCTGTCGGGCGAAAAGCCGCCGAAGATCACCGAATGCACGGCGCCGATGCGAGCGCAGGCCAGCATGGCGTAGGCGGCCTCCGGGATCATCGGCAGGTAGAGAGTGACCCGGTCGCCCTTCCTGACGCCGAGATCCTTGAGGACGTTGGCCATGCGGCAGACCTCGGCATGGACCTCGCCATATCTAATTTTTTTGGATTCAGCCGGATCGTCGCCTTCCCAGATGATGGCGATGTCATCGGCGCGATGCGGCAGATGGCGGTCCAGGCAGTTGGCGCTGACGTTGAGCACCCCGTCTTCAAACCAGCGAATGCGGAAGTCGGCCTTGTCGAAGGAGACGTCCTTCATTTTCGTCGGGGGCTTGATCCACTCCAAGCGACCGGCGACGGCGGCCCAGAAGGCGTCCGGGTTGTGGTCCACGGCCTCGCAGGCGGCGTCATAGCCCGCGGCGTCCATGTGCGCCCGGGCGGCCCACTCGGCCGGCACCGGAAAAACCTGCTCTTCGCTCATGCCACGCTCCTCTTTTGGCGCGGGAGTATGCGGATGGCGCCTTGCCGCGCAAGGTGTTGGCAGGACGTCAAAGGTGACGCCTCCGTCATTTTTTGTTGACGCTTGGGTGGTAAGTTGACAGTGTTCACATTGCAGAGACCCGGCGCGGGGTCCGCACCCTTTTGGCCGGAGGATCAAGCTGATGACCGACAAGAACATCACCAAGGACGCCATGTACGACGCGGTGCGTCCGGACGACTTCGAGTCGATGCTCGAGCTCGACCGCTACAACAACCGCTCGACCGCCTTCGACAAGATCATCAGCGCCACCCACGACCACTTCTGGGATCCGCTCGACAAGGCCTACATCGACTTCGACGAGCCCTTCGACATGGAGAACGAGCCGCTCGTTCCCGAGGAGTTCGTGGTCGCCCTGCAGACCGAATACGTCTCCAACCACCTGTCCGACCCCAAGACCCGCACCCGTTTCATCAACGAGAGCACCCTGCGGATCTTCTCCTCCATCCTGCACGGCGAGCAGGGCGCGTTGAACCTGTCGGCCAGCCTCTGCCACGTGCTGAAGGACCAGGGCGCGCAGGAATACGCCGCCAACCAGACCCGCGAGGAGGCCCGCCACGTCACCGCCTTCGCCAGATATGTGAAGGCCCGCTGGGGCCGGCCGGTGGAGTGCGGCGCGGCCCTGAAGGCGCTCTTGATCGAGATCATCGACGCGCCGGAGGTCTACAAGAAGATCGTCGGCATGCAGATGCTGGTCGAGGGCCTGGCCATGGGCGCCTTCGCCAGCCTGTACAACGCCATCAACGACCCGCTCGGCAAGAAGCTGCTGCAGCTGGTGATGACCGACGAGGCCTTCCACCATAAGTTCGGAAAAATCTGGGCCGACCGGACCATCCCCAAGCTGAGCCCGGAAGAGCACGCCCTTATCGAGG
>JBKJSF010000079.1:0-15056 GCA_046595895.1 Caulobacter sp.
TCTGCTCCCCCGATCAACCCCTCGCGGTCCCCCGGCGCCTGGGCCAGCAGCCGAAGCCGCCCCTCCAGCACCAGCAGCACCCCCGCCGCCTCGTCCCCCTCGCCATGCGCCCATTCCCCCTGCGCCAGCCAGCGCAGCCGCGCCGCAGCCAGCAGGGCCTCGCGCAGCCCCCCTGGCTGCTCGGCCAGCCAGCCGAGCCGCTCCACCTGTTCGCGATAGGGGCCAAGTTGCGGGTCCATCGCCAACTGTTACCTCAGTGACAATCCCTTGTCGCCGGCCATGGCTTCATCCAGCCAACAAAGGAGGACCCCATGATCCAGGAAGCCCTGACCATCGAGAAGCTGCCGGGCTGCGGCGCCATGGTCCATGACGTCGATCTGGCCCGCGTCGATGGCAAGCTGGCCGATGTCCTGCGCCAGGGCCTGTTCGACCACGGCGCCCTGTTCTTCCGCGGCCAGAACCTCTCGCCGCAGCAGCACCTGGACCTGGCCCGCGCCTTCGCCCCCATCGACATCAACCGCTTCTTCCCGGCCGACGCCGACTGGCCCGAGATCGCCAAGGTCGAGAAGCAGCCGGATCAGACCAGCAACATCGGCGGCGGCTGGCACACCGACCACAGCTACGACGCCGAACCCGCCCTCGGCTCCATCCTGGTGGCCCGCGACCTGCCCCCCAGCGGCGGCGATACCCTGTTCGCCGACATGTACGCCGCCTGGGACAGCCTGCCCGCCGAGCTCCAGAACCGCGTCCGCCACATGCAGGCCATCCACTCGACCGCCCACGTCTTCGGCGAAGGTGGCGGCTACGCCCAGTCGGACCAGAAGGCCCTGTCCGGCAGCCACGACCTGCCCGAAACTATCCACCCCGTGGTCATCAAGCACCCGGGCAGCGGCAAGCCGGTCCTCTACGTCAACCCGGGCTTCACCACCGGCTTCGTCGGCCTCTCCAAGGAAGAGGGCCAGGAACTGCTCTACCAGCTCTTCCCCCACGCCATCGACAAGTCGCGCACCTACGCCTTTCAGTGGGAGCCGGGCTCTGTCGCCATCTGGGACAACCGCGCCACCTGGCACTTCGCCAAGAACGACTACCACGGCCATTACCGGCTGATGCACCGGGTGACGATGGCGGGCGTCCCGCTGGAAGCGGCGTTCTAGGCGAGGCGCGGACGTCCAACTCTCCGCCCGCCTTGCGGGAGGAGGACAGGTTTCGAGCCTACAAGCGAGAAACCAGGAGGCGGGCAAGTCCGGTGGGTGATTGGCGCGTTTCCTTACGCGCTGGCGGCGGCTGACAGAGCTCACGACCGCCGGTGGAAGTCCCGCCTCCTGGTTTGTCGCTCACGCTCCAAACCTGTCCTCCGCCCCAAGGCGGAGAGTTAAAGCAAAAGGCCCGCCGTCTCCGGCGGGCCTTCGCAATTTTCCAGCGGTGAGGTTGGCTTTACGCCGCCCCCGCCCCGCCCTTCTTCTCGGCGTAGATGACCAGTGGCTGCGCCCGGCCTTCCACGACCTCGGCGTTCACCACCACCTCTTCGACGCCCTCGTACGACGGCAACTCGAACATGGTGTCGAGCAGAATGCCTTCCATAATCGAGCGCAGGCCACGCGCGCCGGTGCGGCGCAGGATGGCCTTGCGGGCCACGGCCATAAGGGCGTCGTCGGTGAACTTCAGGCCGACGTTCTCCATCTCGAACAGACGACCGTACTGCTTGATCAGCGCGTTCTTGGGCTCGGTCAGGATGGTCATCAGCGCCGCCTCGTCGAGGTCCTCAAGGGTGGCGATGACCGGCAGGCGGCCGATGAATTCCGGGATCAGGCCGAAGCGCTGCAGATCGTCGGGTTCGACGCCGCGCAGGATCTGGCCGGTGCGGCGCTCATCCGGGTCGGTGACCTTGGCGCCGAAGCCGATCGAGGTGCCGACGCCGCGGTTGGAGATGATCTTCTCCAGCCCCGAGAAGGCGCC
Source organism: Caulobacter sp. (assembly GCA_046595895.1). Lineage (GTDB taxonomy): Bacteria > Pseudomonadota > Alphaproteobacteria > Caulobacterales > Caulobacteraceae > Caulobacter. The sequence continues at coordinate 1,957 of JBKJSF010000079.1, forward strand.
GCCGCAGATGAACAGGATGTTGGCCGTATCGACCTGCAGGAATTCCTGCTGGGGATGTTTGCGGCCGCCTTGCGGAGGCACGGAAGCCACAGTGCCTTCCATGATCTTCAGGAGCGCCTGCTGGACGCCCTCGCCCGACACGTCGCGGGTGATCGAGGGGTTGTCCGACTTCCGGCTGATCTTGTCGATTTCGTCGATGTAGACGATGCCGCGCTGGGCCCGCTCGACGTTGTAATCGGCCGCCTGCAGCAGCTTGAGGATGATGTTCTCGACGTCCTCGCCGACGTAGCCGGCTTCGGTCAGGGTCGTCGCATCAGCCATCGTGAACGGCACGTCGATGATGCGGGCCAGGGTCTGGGCCAGCAGGGTCTTGCCGGTACCGGTCGGGCCGACCAGCAGGATGTTGGACTTGGCCAGTTCGATGTCGGAATTCTTGGTCGCGTGGTTGAGGCGCTTGTAGTGGTTGTGCACCGCCACGGAGAGCACCTTCTTGGCGTGCTCCTGGCCGATCACATAGTCGTCGAGGACTTCGCGGATTTCCTTCGGGGTCGGGACACCGTCCTTCGACTTCACGAAGGCGATCTTGTGCTCTTCCCGGATGATATCCATGCACAGCTCGACGCATTCATCACAGATGAACACCGTCGGGCCGGCGATCAGCTTGCGCACCTCATGCTGGCTCTTTCCGCAGAACGAGCAGTACAGGGTGCTTTTCGAGTCGCCACTGGCGGCCTTGGTCATTTCGCTTCTCACACTCCGGCGACATATCAGGCCCTGCGGCCCTAACGCGCCCTCCCCGCGGAACGATCCTGCGAGTTGGATTCGCAGGTTACACTGTGCGGGTTGTCTAAACCTTGACATTCCCCGATCCGCCGCTTCGCGGCAAGCGCCGCGATGCACAGGGATCAGAACTTTGCCTCTTGAGACGCCCCGAATGGCCGCCCCATCGTTAACAAACCAGATGGTGTGCCCGTTGTATCCGCACAACGGCTGTGGCGCAGGCGCATCGCTCGAATGTGACGAATCGTGATGCAAGCGGGCGCAGGATAGGGGAAGGCCCGGCGTTCCGGGCTATATGGGGGATTATGGCGCGCAAGGCGACGATGCTTGGACGGCTGACCGTCGGTGGCGGGGTGATGACCGATCCCCTGCATGAGCTTGGCATGGTGGCCTTCGATTTCGACGGCACCATGACCGTGCGCGACAGCTTCACCGCCTTCCTCAAATGGCGGGTCAGCGGCGGCCGCTGGTTCGTCGGATGCCTGAAACTGGCGCCCGCCACCGTCGCCTATGTCTTCGACCGCAACCGCGGCAAGCTGAAGGCCGCCGCCATCCGTGAGTTCCTCAAGGGCGCGCGCCAGAGCGACCTTCAGGACCAGGCCCGGCTGTTCGCCGAGAAGAACAGCGGCCGCCTGCTGCGACCCGACGCCGTCGAGACCTGGCGGCGCTGGCGCACCAAGGGCGCCAAGACCGTCATCGTCACCGCCTCGCCTGACTTCGTGGTCGCCCCTTTCGCCCGCGGCCTGGGCGCCGACGGCCTGATCGGCACCGAACTGGCCTTCGACGCCGACGGCCGCTGCCTGGGCGTGCTGGCCGGCGCGAACTGCCGCGGGGCGGAAAAGGTCCGCCGCCTGCGCGAAACCTATGGCGAAGACCTGATGCTCACCGCCGCCTACGGCGACACCTCCGGCGACAAGGAGATGCTCGGCATCGCGCATGAGAAGGGCTACCGCGTCTTCAAGGCCAGGCCGTGAAACACGCGGCCTCGGCCGCCCTGGACCAGTTGGAGCCCCTGCTGACTGATTTGCGCGCCCTGGAGGGCCTCAAGGAAAAGGCCCGGGGCGTCTTCTACCGACGCTCTCGGGCCTTCCTGCATTTTCACGAAGACCCGTCCGGCCTCCACGCCGACCTCAGGCTGGCCGGCGACGATTTCGAACGGTTCCGGGTCCAGGACGAAGCCGAGCGCGCGACCCTGCTCGCCCTGGTCCGCCAGAGTTTGGCTTAGCCGGCCTTCTCTTCGGTCTCGTCGCGCGAGGCCTGCACGTGATCGACAATGCCCCAGGCCTTGGCCTCGTCGGCGCTCATGAAGTGGTCGCGGTCGAGGGTGGCCTCGACCTCTTCATAGGTCCGTCCGCAGTGCTTCACGTAGATCTCGTTCAGCCGCTGCTTGGTCTTCAGGATGTCCTCGGCGTGACGCATGATGTCCGAGGCCTGGCCGCGGAAGCCGCCGCTGGGCTGGTGGACCATGATCCGGGCGTTGGGCAGGGCGATCCGCGAACCGGCGGCGCCGGCGCAGAGCAGCAGCGATCCCATCGAAGCGGCCATGCCCATGCACAGGGTCGTCACCGGGCTCTTGATGTATTGCATGGTGTCGTAGATCGCGAGGCCCGACGTCACCACGCCGCCCGGCGAGTTGATGTACATCTGGATCTCTTTCTTGGGGTTCTCCGACTCCAGGAACAGCAGCTGACTGCAGATCAGCGAGCTCATGCCGTCCTCGACCGGCCCGGTCAGAAAGATGATCCGCTCCTTCAGGAGCCGCGAGAAGATGTCGTAGGCCCGCTCGCCACGGCTGGTCTGCTCGACCACCATGGGGACGAGGTTCATGGCGGTGCGTTCGTAGTCGTCGTGGTACATGGGTGCTCCTTGAAACCTTTCGGCGTGTCGCGAATCGAGCCGCGCCTCCGCCCTCTTCCCGGATATCGGTCCGGGGTTAACAGGATGCAAGGGCGGCTCTGTGGCGCCGGCGACTTCGGAGGGGGATTAGAATGAGCAAGCTTTTCGGCGCCGTGCTGACTTTCGCCCTAGATCAAGGCGATCCCGCCTATGAACCTGTGTCGGCTGTGCGGGTTGTTGAAGTCGATTGGTTCGACCCGGCCTTCCCGCTGGGTTGCGCGATTCTCGTTCTGGCGATCGCTGGCCCTTTCGACGGTCAGTTCTTCGCGCTCACCTCCCGCTGGACAATTCCGCTGGAAGACCAGCTTCTTGCCGATGGCATTGGAGCGGCGGTCCTGAGCGTCATTCACCAGCCGCGAACCGGATTTGATCCATCCAAGGACGCAGGCAGCGTCGGCTTCGGATCAGCAACCCTGAAAGCGCTTCGGAGCTAACGCTCCATTCAACCCCAAAGAAAAAGGGCCCCGGATCGCTCCAGAGCCCTCGATCATTTCCGATCCGTCTGGGATCAGTAGCCTTCCGGCATGTCGTCTTCGGCTTCCAGTTCGGCCTTGGTGACCTTCTTGTCCTTGATCGTGGCCTTGTCGAAGATCAGTTCGACGACCTTGTCCTCATACAGGGGGGCGCGGATCTGGGCCTGGGCCTGCGGGTTCTGGCGCAGCAGGTCGAAGGCCTGTTGCGGCTGCAGGCCGTACTGCTGGGCCATGGCCATGGCTTCACGCTGGATGGCCGTGCCCAGCTCCTGCTCGCTGATCGTTACATTGTTGATACGGCCGATCTCGGCCAGCACCAGGCCGAGGCGCACGCGGCGCTCGGCGATCTTGCGGTATTCGATCTTCAGGTCGTCGTCGGACTTGCCGGCGTCTTCCTCGGGCAGGTTGCCGCCGGTCTTGTCGGCTTCCACCTGTTGCCAGATTCCGTCGAACTCAGCCTGCACCATGCCGGGCGGCAGCGGGAAGTCATGGCCCTTGTCCAGTTCGTCGAGGAGGGCGCGCTTCAGCTTGAAGCGGCCGGCGCGGCCGTACTGGTCGGCCAGGTTCTTGGAGAGCACCTCACGAAGAGCGGCGAGGTCCGACAGGCCCAGGCGCGTGGCCAGCTCGTCGTTGACTTCGCTGTCCACCGGCCCGCGCACTTCATGCACCTTGACCGCGAAGACCGCATCTTTGCCGGCCAGATTGGCGGCCTGGTAGTTCTCGGGGAACTTGACGTTGACGGTGACGTCGCTGCCCGGCTTCGCGCCGGTCAGCTGCTCTTCGAAGCCCGGGATGAACTGGCCCGAACCGATGACCAGCTCGGCGCCCTCGGCCTTGCCGCCTTCGAACTCGACGCCGTCGATCGAACCGTTGAAGTCGATCAGCAGCTGGTCATCGGCCTTGGCCTTGACCGTCTTGCCGGTGCGCGGCTCGTAGGAGCGGGCCTGCTTGGCCAGGTCCTTCAGGGCTTCATCGACTTCCTTGTCGGTTGGGGCATAGACGGGTTTGGTCAGCTTCAGCTTGGAGACGTCGATCGGCTCGAAGTCTGGCATCAGCTCGACCGACAGATCGTAGGCCAGGTCGGCCTTGCCATCCATCACCTGGTCCATATCGACCGTCGGCTTCAGGTCAGGCTGGGCGGCGGGACGCAGCTTGTTGTCGTCGATGATCTTCTGGGTCGTCTCGTTCAGCGCGGCGTCGATCACCTCGCCCATCAGGCCCTTGCCATAGACGCGCTTGACGTGCGCGACCGGCACCTTGCCGGGGCGGAAGCCCTTGATATTCATCTGGGGCCGGATCTCTTCGATCCGCCTGTCCAGTCGCTCGGCCAGTTCACCGGCGGGGACGGTCACACTGTAGACCTTGCTCAGGCCTTCGCCGGACTTTTCAACAATCTGCATGGTTCGTCTTCATCTGGCGGCGCGCCGCTACAAGTGGAGCGGATCGCCCCGCGTCGGGGTTGGATCGGGCGCGCCGAACAGGGCCATCATAAGGCCCGGCCCGGCGCGAAGCGGGCCTTATGTCACGCAGGACCCCTAGGGCCAAGCCCCAAGGGAGGCACTGAGCCTATTCCTTGGGCTTATCCCCGCCCTCGGCGCTCTCATTCAGGTCCTTGCCCATCGAGCGGGTGATGTCGCGCTTCTGGCCGTCCGAAGTGCGGGTATCGCGGCGAGCGCCATAGACGCCGGTCAGGTAGGCGACGTCCCAGTCGGTCAGGGCTTCGCTCGGCTCGGCGCCCGCATCCTTGGCGGCGAACAGGTTGAGGATCGAAGCGCCGGTGTTCGGCTGCGCCTGCGGATCGATCTGGGCCAGCGACACGAAGGCCAGGTAGTCGGCCAGGGCGGCAAACCGCACCTGCCCGACCCGCTTGACGTCAACCACCACGGTGGCGCGGTCGAAATCGTCGCGCGTGCGGCTGCTGATGCGACCGGTCGAATAGACCTGAACCTGGTCGCCGGAATTGTACTCCGTGCCGTCCTCGGTGACCCGGTGGGTGACATGCCACCAGCGCACCGGCGCGTCGGAATTCTGGAACTTGCGTAGCGCCGCGCGACCCGACGTCATCTCCATGTCGTAGCGGGAGAAGGCGTGGGGATGGTTCTTCAGAACGCGTTTGACGAATCCGTCCGCGTCGTCGGTGAACACCACCAGCACATTGACCTTGCAACCGGGTTCGCCGACCTCCAGTCCCACCTTGAGCGAGGCGGCGGCGATGCGGTCGGCGACCAGCTGGGCGTATTCCGGCTTCACCCCGGCCACTCCGGCGCAGACCTTGCGGTCCCAGCGGGCGATGCGGCCGTTGCCACTGTCCGCGGCGACGCTCTCGACAAAGGATTCGATAGCTTGCGTCTCGTCCAGCCTGGCCGGCGCCTTGATGATGACGCTGGAGACCGTCGGATCCTCGGCTGGTGTCTCGGCCGGCGCGGGTTGCAGGGCGAGCACGGCGGCCGCCGCCAGACTGGTGAGCAACATGGCTTAAGGCGTCCCTCGCCCGACAGGGCGTGTTCATTGGTGCGGATGAGAGGACTCGAACCTCCACGCCTTGCGGCGCTGGAACCTAAATCCAGTGCGTCTACCAGTTCCGCCACATCCGCAAGGTTCGGCCGGAGGGATACGGGGGGTTGCACGCCGAGGCAAGTTACGGACTGTCCATGCGACCGAACGACCTGTTCCCGTCCAGGCAACCGGCTATCGAAGCGGCAACCGTTATACCGCTGATCGCCGGGCCCACAAAAAGGCGCGCGACGTTTGAAAGACCGCGAAAAGCACGCCAAAGTCCCACTGTTGCGGGTTTTGTCGTGGTGGGACCGAACTAATCCGACTCAGGGAACATTGCAAATTACAACCTTACGGATACCTTGCAACATTCCGATTGACCCTGGGAGCGAAATCCGTGGCCTACAGCCTGACCTCGCGATTGCTTAGCGCCGCGCGCCAGACCTATGCGATCACCAGCGACGGGCCGGTGCCGGCCAACGGCGCCGGGTCGGCGCCGACCTCGTCCAGCGCCGTCGGCTGGCTGGCGTCGCCCTATGGCGTCCGAGCCGGCCTGTTCAACGATGACGCCGGGATTGTCGGCAATATCCCCGAAGGCATCGTCATCGCCATCCGCGGCACCACCCCGCCGCTCCCCAGCGAGGACCCGCGCCAGGTCATCATCGACTGGGCCAGCGACGCCATCGCCGTCCTGCTGCCCGCCGCCGGCAGTCCGCCCGGCTTTCCGGGCGATATCCACCTCGGCTTCTACACCTCCTTCATGCAGCTCTGGAGCAAGCTCGGCCCCGCCGTGAAGGCTGTCGCCCAAGCCTTTCCGGGGCAGACCCTCTATGTCACCGGTCACAGCAAGGGCGGCGCGATCTGTCCGCTGGTTGCCTGGCGACTGCGGCAGGACTACCCCGACCGCAGACTCGTGGTCCGCAGCTTCGCCGGCGCCCGGGTCGGCGACGCCCTGTTTGCCCAAGCCTACAACGCCGGGGTGACCGACCACATCCGCTATGAATACGGCAACGACATCGTCCCCCACCTGCCGGCCGAGACCAGCATCGTCGGGGCCCTGGGCGCGCCGGCGCTGGTGGCCATGCTGCTGAACCACATCGACCCGGGCTACGCCAATGTCGGAACCCTGTCCTACATCCAGGACGACGAAACCCTGGTCGCCGATTCGCCGGGCCTGGAAGCGCAACGGATCGCCCGGATGGTCGGGCTGCTGGGCAGCCTGAACGGCGTCAAGCAGATCGTCGCCTGCCACGACATCAGCAGCCCGACCGCGGGATATCTGCGGGCTCGGTATCCAGCCTAAGCCGGGCGGGCGAACAGCCATGCAAGCGACGCCGGCGCCAGGTCCGGCAGGTCCTCAGCGATCAGCCCCGGCCCAAATCGGCCACCGGCGTCGGCGTGAATCCATGCCCCCGCGCTGGCCGCCAGGAAGCTCTCCATCCCTTGGGCGATCAGCCCGGCAATGAAGCCGGCCAGCACATCCCCTGATCCCGCGGTCGCCAGCCAGGGCGAGCCGTTGAGGTTCACCGCCACCCGGCCGTCCGGCGCGGCGATCACCGTGTCGGCGCCCTTGAGCAGCACCACCGCCCCGGCCTTGGCGGAGGCGGCGCGGGCGGCGTCGATGCGGCTGGGGCCGGCGGCCAGCAGGCCGGGGAACAGCCGCTCGAACTCGCCGAGGTGGGGGGTCAGCACATCGTCCTTATCGAGGACGTCGAAGAGGTCGTCGGGGCGGTCCCGGAACACCGTCAGGGCGTCGGCGTCGACGACCAGGGCAGCCCCGCTGCGGGTCAGGGCGAACAGGTTGGCGCGGGTCTGCGGCGTCACCCCCGCCGCCGGGCCGATCACCGCAGCGTCGGCCTTCTCGGCCAGCTGGGCGAGGTCGCCGTCGCTCTCGAAGGGGCTGAGCATCACCGCCTCTAGCGTGGGAGCATAGGTTCGCGCCGCCTCGGCCGGGCTCAGCAGGGTGACCAGCCCAGCGCCGATCCGCAAGGCGCCGCGCGCCGCCAGCCGGGCCGCCCCGGTGTGCAGGGCGTCCCCGCCGACCACCACCACCCGGCCACGGGAATGCTTGTGCGAACCGGCCGTCGGGAACGGCAGGGCCCGCCGCCACAGCTCTGGCCCGTTTTCGACGAGGCCCGTTTCGCCCGCCGCCAGGCCGATATCGGCGACCAGGAGTTCGCCACAGGCCCCCGCCCCCGGCTGCAGCACATGGCCGATCTTGCGCCGGTGGAAGGTCACCGTCAGGTCGGCGCGGAAGGCCGTCTGGCCTTGAACCTTGCCGCTGTCGCCGGCGATGCCGCTGGGCATGTCCACCGCCACCACCGCCGGGTGGCCATGCGAGGCCCGCGCGGCGATGAGGGCCTCCCCGTCCAGCGGTCGGCTCAGCCCGGCGCCGAACAGGGCATCGACCATAACGTCGCAGGCCGGCCCTCCACCCAGCGGGTAGACCCGCCCATTCCAGCGCCGGGCGTTGGCCTTGCAGTCGTCGCTGGCCGGCGGCGCGGAGGCCTCCACCCAGACGTTCCAGCCCCGCCGCTTCAACAGCCGCGCCACCACATAACCATCGCCGCCGTTGTTGCCCGGCCCGCACAGGACGGCGACCTTGCAGGCCCGGTGACGGGCGCGGATGGCCTCGGCGACGGCCGTGCCGGCCCGCTCCATCAGGGTCAGGCTGGGGGTGCCAGCGGCGACGGCGGCGGCATCGGCGGCGGTCATCTGAGCGACGGAGAGGATTTCACGGGCCATCGGGGACAGTGGCATGGCGACCGGCCGAGGCTCAATCACTGTCCGCCCGCATTGTGCGTCACAGCACCTGCGTCGCCGCCTCGCGCCCGCGCTCGACAATCGTCAACGCTCCATCGACGATCTCAAAGGTGGTCATCGAGGTGTGGTCCGGCCGAAAGCCCATAACGCGGCTGTCGTTCATCGCCGTGGAGACCGCGCCGTTGATGGCGACGTAGTGGCTGAACACCGCCGCGCCCGGATAGCCGGCCACCGCCGCCGCCACGTCGCGGCGCCACTGGTCATAGTCGAGGTCACCCTCGATCTCGTGCCAATGGCCGCCAAAGGCGTTGCGCAACCAGCCCGGCCGCTCCTCACCAGACAGCGCCTTGGGGGTCGGGATCTCGCCCACCCTCGGGTCGATGATCAGTTCGACGCCCAGCGCCGCGGCGAAGGGCGCGGCCGTCTCGCGGCAACGCTTCAGCGGCGAGCTGACCACCCGAGTCGGCCGCTCCGGCAGGGCCAGAAGCAGTTCGGCGGCGGCCAGGGCTTGAGCGTGCCCGGTCTCGTCGAGCCCAGGGTCCTCGTCGGCGTCGCCCCAGGTCGAGGCCGGCTTGCCGTGGCGGATCATGTAGACGTGGGGCATGTCGGTTCAATCCGGAACGAAGAGGTTGCGCTTGCCGTCGGGGTGGCGGCTTACCACACCGCCGCGGCCGACGCCTTCGGCCGTTTCCAGGCTCTTCAGCACCGCCGGGTCACTCGGCGTCACCGCAACGAACCGCCGGCCCGCTTCGTCGCGGCCGATGACCACGCCACCGCGATAGTCCTCGCGGTCGTGGATGACGGTATAGGCCTCGATGGTCCCCCGGCCTTCCGGCGTCTCGACGATCTCCGGATGCGGCAGGGCGTCGATCTGGGCCTGGATGATTTTTGGGTCCTGGCGCTCGAAGGGACCCGCCGGCGGCGTCGTCGAATAGACCCCCGTCGACTGCTTGGTCATGAACCAGCCGTTGGCCGTGCAAAGCCCCCAGGCGCCGGGTTTCGCCCGCAGCCGCTGCATCATCTCGGCGATGGAGTGCATGGCGTAGTTGTTCCCCGGCCCGCCGAAGTAGGGCAGCCCGCCGGTCACCGTTAGCCCGCGCGGATCGTCCAGAGCGATGCCAAGCTCCTCGGCCCCCACCTCAACGGCGATCGGGAAGCAGCTGTAGAGGTCGATGACGTCGATATCGTCGATGGTGACCCCGGCCATGGCCATCGCCCGCTGGCCTGTCAGCCGCATGGCCGGGCTGGAGTGGTAGTTCTGGCGATCCAGCGGGTACCAGAGATCCGAGGCGTCGGCGCAGCCGTGCAGGAAGACCCACTTCTCTTCCGGAACGCCCAGCTCTCGCGCCTTTTTCACCGAACAGAGCAGCACGCCGGCCGACTGATCGACCTGCATGATGGCGTTGAGATTCTTCGGATAGGGAAAACCGATCATCCGGTTCTTCTCGCTGACCGTGATCAACTCCTCCGGCGTCTTCTGGGTCGGGAACCAGGCCTCCGGGTTCCGCGAGGCCACCTTGGTGAAGGGCGCGAACAGCGCTCCCAGCCGCGCCTGGTGATCCTCGATAGACCGCCCATCGCGGGCCCGCAGCGCATTCTCGAACACCGGGTAGATGTTGATCGGCCGGTCCAGCCCGTGGGCGCTCTCGTAAGGGGTCGCGCCCGGCCGCGGATCGCCGATCCGTTCCGGCGCGGTCTCGATCTCGTCGCCATAGCCATCAAACGGCACGCCAGCCTTCAGCCGCTTCATCAGCGAGCCGAGGAATTCCGCGCCGCTGACGAAGGCGAACTCCGTCTCGCCTTTCTGAATGCGCTCCGACAGAATGTTGATCAGCTGCTGCGGGCTGTTGCCGCCCATGTGGCTGTAAGGTGCGTAGTTGGGCTCAGCCCCCAGCGCCCGCGCCAGGCTGGCCGGCGGATTCTTCAGCCGCGGAAACGGCAGGTTCTGCAGAGCGCCGGAGGCATCGACCGTGAAGCCGACCACCGCCACCGCGTCCAGCTGCGCCAACACAGCCAGATCGATTCCCGCGTCCGTCGCGGCCCGTTCCGCCGCAATCTTCAGCAACTCCAGCGGCGTCGGGGCGGTGTCAGGTTTTCCCCGATACGTGAATTGGCCCGCTCCGATGAGAACCGGCGTGTCGTCGCGCATCTTCCGCACTCCCGCGATGGTGGTCAGAGCCCGGATAAGGCCCTGACGCGGCGGTATCCAAGCGCTTTCCGGCCATGCCCGATCCCTAGGCATGGGGCGCCTTGATTTGCGGCGCCGCAAAGCCTCAACTGCACGCACCACGGTGTGGGTTGTCTCAAGGCTTGTCCCCTGCCCCACCCCTGTGTTCGTTCGCCGTCAAGAGTTCGGGCCAAGGCCCGTGGGAATGTCATGAAAAAGATCGAAGCCGTCATCAAGCCGTTCAAGCTGGACGAGGTGAAGGAAGCCCTGCAGGAACTGGGCGTCCAGGGCATGACCGTGCTCGAGGCCAAGGGCTATGGCCGCCAGAAGGGCCACACCGAGCTCTATCGCGGGGCCGAGTACGTCGTCGACTTCCTGCCCAAGATCAAGGTCGAGGTCGTGGTCGACGACGGCCAGCTGGCCGGGGCCCTGGAAGCCATTCAGAACGCCGCCCGCACGGGCCGTATCGGCGACGGCAAGATTTTCGTCTCCGACATCACCGACGTCATCCGCATCCGGACCGGCGAAAGTGGCGCCCAAGCCATCTAAACGCTCAGCATATCAAACACCTAGGGGATAGGTTCTAATGACTACCGCCAAAGACATTCTCGCCATGATCAAGGAGAAGGACGTCAAGTACGTCGACGTCCGCTTCACCGACATCAAGGGCAAGCTGCAGCACGTCACCTTCGACATTGACCTGATCGACATGGACTTCCTGGAAGACGGCACCATGTTCGATGGCTCGTCGATCGCCGGCTGGAAGGCCATCAACGAAAGCGACATGAAGCTGCGTCCGGACCTGGACAGCGCCATCATCGACCCCTTCTATCAGCAGACCACGCTGTGCCTGATGTGCGATGTCGTGAACCCCGACACGGGCACCCCCTACAACCGCGACCCCCGCTCGATCGCCAAGGCCGCCCTGGCCCATGTGCAGTCGCTCGGCATTGGCGATACCGTCTACTTCGGCCCTGAGGCCGAGTTCTTCATGTTCGACGACGTGCGCTGGTCGACCGCCCCGAACAACACCTTCTACAGCTATGACTCCACCGAACTGCCCGGCAACTCGGCCAAGGAATACGCCGAGGGCAACATGGGCCACCGCCCGGGTCCCAAGGGCGGCTATTTCCCGGTCAACCCGGTCGACAGCGCCCAGGACATCCGCGGCGAGATGCTGGCCGTCATGGGCGAGCTGGGCATGAAGCCGGAAAAGCACCACCACGAAGTGGCGCCCGCCCAGCACGAACTGGGCCTGAAGTTCGACACCATGATCGTGATGGCCGACCGGCTGCAGCTCTATAAGTACGTCATCCACAACGTCGCCGCCGCCTATGGCAAGACGGTCACCTTCATGGCCAAACCGATGTTCGGCGACAACGGCAGCGGCATGCACGTCCACCAGTCGATCTGGAAGAACGGCAAGCCGATGTTCGCCGGCGACCTGTACGCCGGCCTGAGCCAAGAGTGCCTCTGGTACATCGGCGGCATCATCAAGCACGCCAAGGCCATCAACGCCTTCTCCAACTCGACCACCAACAGCTACAAGCGCCTGGTGCCAGGCTATGAAGCCCCGGTGAAGCTGGCCTACTCCGCCCGCAACCGCTCGGCCTCAATTCGCATCCCGCACGTCGACAGCCCCAAGGGCAAACGCCTGGAAGCCCGCTTCCCCGACCCGATGGGCAACCCCTACCTGACCTTCGTGGCTCTGCTGATGGCCGGTCTCGACGGCATCGAGAACAAGATCGATCCGGGCCCGGCCATGGACAAGAACCTCTACGACCTGCCGCCCCGAGAGCAGAAGAAGGTTCCGGAAGTCTGCGGCTCGCTGCGTGAAGCCCTCGAGAACCTCGACAAGGACCGCGCCTTTCTCAAGAAGGGCGGCGTCATGGACGACGACTTCATCGACGCCTACATCGAGCTGAAGATGGAAGAGGTGATGCGCCTGGCGCTGCACCCGCACCCGGTCGAATTCGACATGTACTACAAGTGCTAGCCGGGATGAGCTGAGCTAGGCAGAGGGGCCGGAGAGCGATCTCCGGCCCCTTTTCGTTTGCCACAGGAGACTTCATGGCCGCCGTCATCGTCGATCCCGCCAGGGTCCATGAGTTCGAAGGCGCCGAGACCTTCCACGACTGGCTTTCGAAACACCATGACGTCGAGACCGAGGTCTGGATCAAGATCCACAAGGTGGCCTCGGGCCTGCCTTCGATCACCGCCAAGCAGGCCATCGATGTCGTCCTCTGCTGGGGCTGGATCGACGCGGTCCGAAAGGGCCTCGACGACACCAGCTTTCTCCAGCGCTACACCCCCCGTGGCAAGAAGAGCATTTGGAGCCAGATCAACGTCGACAACGTCGCCCGCCTGATCAAGGAGGGCCGGATGACCCAACACGGCCTGCGCGAGGTCGGGGCCGCCAAGGCCGACGGCCGCTGGGACCGGGCCTACGGCAGCGGCAAGGGCTTCAAGATCCCGGATGACCTGCAGGCGGCCATCGACGCCAGCCCGAAGGCGAGCGCCATGCT
>JBKJSF010000083.1:0-26816 GCA_046595895.1 Caulobacter sp.
GCGGCGGGATCGGCTTCTCGTCGGTGCCGATGGCGTGCAGGGCGCCCGTAATGGCGATGTAGTTCATGTCGTGGCCGGCCGCCTTGGCATAGGGCCCGAACTGGCCCCAGCCGGTCATGCGACCGTAGACGAGCTTGGGGTTGCGCTGCAGGGCGACGTCCGGGCCGAGGCCGAGGCGCTCCATGACGCCGGGCCGGAAGCCCTCGATGATGCCGTCGGCCTCTTGCATCAGCTTGAGGCAGGTCTCGATGGCGGCGGGATTCTTCAGGTCCAGCGCCACCGAGCGGCGGCCACGGCCGGTGATGTCGGCGGGCGAGCCGCGCCCGGCCCCCTTGCGATCGATGCGCACCACATCAGCCCCGAGGTCGGACAGCAGCATGCCGCAGAACGGCCCAGGGCCGATCCCGGCGAACTCGACGATCTTCAGACCGGACAAGGGGCCCTGGGCCATAGGCGTATCTCCAGAATATGTTTGCGCCGATCTAGAAGCACTGCCGCACGGTCAGGCAAGCCTTGCCTGCGCCCCGAAGTTCGGGGGAAATCGCCGCATGCTCAGACTCGGCGTGGATTTCGGCGGCACCAAGATCGAGGCGGCCGCCCTCGATGGCGAAGGCCGCTTCGTCTCCCGCATCCGCCTGCCCAATCCGCGGATCTACGAGGCTTCGCTGGAGGTCACACGGCAGGTGGTCGAGGCAGTCGAAGGCGAGGTCGGCCAGCGGTTCGACCGGGTTGGCGTCGGCATCCCCGGCTCGATCTCCCCGCGCACTGGGCTGATCCGCAACGCCAACAGCCATTGGCTCAATGACCGGCCGCTACAGGCTGACATGGAGCGGGTGCTGGGCCGCGCCGTTCGGCTGCGCAACGACGCCGACTGCCTGATCATCTCCGAGGCGGCGGACGGCTCGGCGGTCGGGACCAGGGCGGCATTCGGGGTGATCATCGGCACGGGCTGCGGCGGCGGCCTGTGGCTGGGCGGGGCGGACTGGCCGGGGGCCTCGGGGTTTTCCGGCGAGTTCGGCCATACGCCCCTGCCCTGGCCGACCCCGGAAGAAGCGGGCGCCCACAACTGTTGGTGCGGCCGTGTGGGTTGCCTGGAGACCTGGATCAGCGGCACGGCCTTCCTGGAGGACTTCCAGAAGAGCGCCGGCCACGCCCTCGGCGGTCCGAGCATCGTCGACCAGGCCCGGCTGGGCGAGCCCATCGCCCGCGGCGTGCTGGACCGCTACATCGACCGCCTGGCGCGGGGCCTTGGGGTGGTCTGTGACATCCTCGACCCGGACGTCATCGTCCTGGGCGGCGGGATGTCGAAGATCGACGAACTGTATGAGCGCTTGCCGGACATGATCGCCGGCCATGTGTTCTCCGACACTTTCGAAACTCCGATCCGGCGTGCGGCGCATGGGGATTCGTCGGGCGTACGCGGCGCCGCCTGGCTGTGGCCGGCCCAGTAGCGGCCTCCGGACGGAACAGATAAGAAACGGGCCATGAAGGCCTTCTGCCGCGACTGCTTCTGGACCGGGGACGAGGCTCCGCGCCGCTGCCCGGCCTGTGGCTCGCCGCGGATGGTGGCGCACGACGAGTTGGCCTCGCTCAGCATTGCCCATATGGACTGCGACGCCTTCTACGCCTCGGTGGAGAAGCGCGACCGGCCGGAACTTCGGGATGTGCCGCTGATCGTCGGCGGCGGCGTGCGCGGGGTGGTGACCACCTGCTGCTACATCGCCCGGATGAGCGGCGTGCGGTCCGCCATGCCGATGTTCAAGGCCCGCAGGCTGTGCCCGCAGGCGACGATCCTCAAGCCGGACTTCACCAAGTACGTCCATGAGAGCAAGCGGATCATGACGTTGATCCGCGATCTGACGCCGCTGGTCCAGACCCTGTCGCTGGACGAGTGCTGGATCGACCTGTCTGGCACGCAGCGTCTGCACGGAATGCCGCCGGCCCTGACCCTGGCGCGGCTGCAGGCGCGGATCGAGGCGGAGATCGGGCTGACGGTGTCCATCGGCCTGGCGGCCAACAAGTTCCTCGCCAAGGTCGCCTCGGAGCTCGACAAGCCGCGCGGATTTTCGGTGCTGGGGTCGGAGGCGGCGTCGGTGCTGGCGCCCAAGCCGGCCAGCATCCTGCCCGGAGTCGGGCCGGTGTTCGCCGCCACCCTGGAGAAGGCCGGCTATCGCACCGTCGGCGATCTGGCCCGCGCCGAGCTCAAGGACCTGGCCGAGCAGTTCGGCAGCCATGGGATGAGCCTGCACAAACTGGCCCACGGCCAGGACGCCCGGCTGGTGAACCCCGGCCAGGGTCGCAAGACGATCAGCGCCGAGACCACCTTCAACGAGGATTATTCGGACCGCGAGACGCTGGAGAACATCCTCTGGCCGCTGTGCGAAAAGGTGGCGCGGCAGCTGCGCAAGGAGGGCATCACCGGCCGGGTGGCGGTGCTGAAGCTGCGCAAGACGGATTTCAAGATCATCACCCGGCGGCGGACCTTGCCGGCCCAGACGCAGACGGCGCGGACCTTGTTCAACGCGGTGCGCGAGCTGCTGGCGGCGGAGACGGACGGGACGTTGTACCGGCTGATCGGGGCGGGATTGTCGGACTTCGAGAGCGCCGGAGCCTCGGGCGAGGACTTCTTCGCCGGCGACGAGACCCGGGCGCTGAAGCATGAGACGGCGATGGACAGGCTGGCGGAGCGGTACGGCAAGGGGGCGCTGGTGACGGGGCGGGCGCTGAAGACGGCGAAGGATTGATGTTACTCCGTGGGGACTGGTCTCCGCCGCGGCGATGCCGCCGGTCCGGCTCAGTGGTGTCCCGGAGTACCTGTCTCCGATCTGGCGCGGGTGACGGTGGACTATCGGGGACAGGTTGTCCGCTGGCGCCGGCCGTCGTTCTGCGCGGCGTTGGGTGCGGACAACCAGTCCCCACAGGGTCAGCCCTTCGACACAGCCTCGAAGACCGCCAGTTGAGCGGCGAAGGCGCGTTGATAGGCAGGGCGGGCTTCGGCGCGGGCGATGTAGGCCGTGAGGGTCGGGTAGTCGGCCAGAAGGCCCGAGCCGCCCAGCCGGCGGAGGACGTGGACCATCATGATGTCGGCGACGCTGAAGCCGCCGTCGATCCAGGTGGCGTCGCCGAGGTGGGCGGACAGCTGGTTCAGGCGAGCGCGGACGCGGTCCTCGACGGCCGGCAGACGCTGGTCGAACCAAGCCTCCTTGCGCTCCATGAGGTGGATCATCGAGAGATCGACGATGGGATATTCGACAGTGCTGACCGCGGCGAATATCCAGGTGATGGCCCGGGCGCGAGCATCGGGGTCGGCGGGCAGCAGGCCGGGGTGGCGGTGCGCGAGATGGAGGAGGATCGAGCCGGTCTCGAAGAGGGCGAGGTCGCCGTCCTCATAGGTCGGGATCTGGCCGAACGGGTTGAGCGCCAGGTGGGCGGGCTCCTTCATCGCCTTGAGCGACACGAGGCGAACCTCGTAGGGCTGGCCCACCTCCTCCAGCGCCCAGCGCACGCGCATGTCACGGGCCAGGCCTTGGCCGCGATCAGGCGAGGCTTCGAAGGCGGTGATGATGATGGTCATTGTGGTCTCCGTCGCTGGTCCGTCTGGAAGACGACCGGCCAAGCGAGAATCCGACACCTCGCCCTTGAGAAAACTCCCGGGAGCATTGATCGGGCGGATCAAGCTTGGCGGGATCGGAGGCGGGCGTAAAGCTCGTGGAATGAACGCGATGATTGAGGGGCTGCTTTGGCAGGCGAAGGCTTGTGATGTTCTGGGGTCGCCGTTTTCGGCAGGTCTGCTCAGATCGGCGGCGGACGGCGCCCTTGGGCCGCTGGACGATCTGTTCGAGGCCTGGGACGGCAAGGGCATCGGAGCGCACATCCGCGACGCCACGCCCCTGCGGCTGCTCGGCGCCCTGCATTATATGGTGTTGACGAGAGAGGCCCCTGCCCTGGCGGCGCTCTATCCGCTGGCGGAGACCGACTGGCAGGCGACGATCGCAAATGTCCGCCAGCTGCTCCGGGACCAGCGCCCTGCCATTGCCACCTTCATGGCGTCGCCGCCGCAGACCAACGAGGTTGGGCGGTCGTTCTGCCTGGCGCCGGGGTTCCTGAAGGTGGCGGCGGAGACCGGCCTGCCGTTATCGATCCTCGAGATCGGGGCCAGCGCCGGGCTCAACCTGCGCTGGGACGGCTATCGTTACGACTTTGGCGGCAAGGCCTGGGGCGACCCCGCCTCCCCCGTGCTGCTGTCTGGCGACTGGCGGGTATCGCCGTCGGCCGACACGCCGCCCTGCGTCGTCGTCGCCCGGGCGGCCTGCGACCAGAGCCCCATCGACATCAGCAGCGACGAGGCAGCACTGCGGCTGCAGGCCTACGTCTGGGCCGACCAGCCGGCGCGGATGGCTCGACTGCGCGGCGCCATCGCGGTGGCTCGCGCTAATCCCGCGAACCTGGTCAAGGCCGACGCCGCCGATTGGGTGGCGGCGAATCTCTTCCCCGCCGACGGGGTCGCGACCGTGCTGTTCCATTCGGTGATGTGGCAGTACATGCCGCAACGCACTCAAAACGCCGTGAGCGAGGCGATCGCCGCCGCGGCAGCCAGGGCCACCCGCGCCGCGCCCGTCGCCCACCTGAGCATGGAGCCCGATCCTTCGCGGGAGGGCTTCCCAATGGCCGCAGCGCTTACCATATGGCCGGATGAGCGCAGCTTTCACCTGGCCGACGTGCATCCGCACGGCGCCTGGGTGCGTTGGCTGCTCGATTAGGGGCGGCGCACTCAAAGCGTCGCAGGCCGCATCTGCCCCCTTTCAAACGGCAGGCGTTGCCATATCTAATCATCGAGAACGGCGGCCGCGCGTGCGGACCGCCCCTATGTCTCCAAAGTTTGGGGAGTCGAAGGTCGGTATGGCTGAACGGAAGTCAGGTACAGGCGGGGGCCAGGGTGGCTCGGGATCGGCGGTGGTCACCCAGACCAAGGCCAAGACCGCCAAGCCCTCGCTGTATCGCGTTCTGATTCTGAACGACGACTACACCCCGATGGAGTTCGTGGTTTACGTGCTTGAGCGTTTTTTCAACAAGTCGCGCGAAGATGCGACCAGGATCATGCTTCACGTGCACCAGAACGGTGTCGGGGTTTGCGGCGTCTTCACCTACGAAGTCGCCGAGACAAAGGTCGCTCAGGTGATCGACGCAGCCAGACGGCATCAGCACCCGCTGCAGTGCACCATGGAAAAGGATTGAGGAGCCGCATTTGCCCTCGTTTTCGCGCAATCTCGAAGAAACACTTCACCGCGCAGTCGCTTACGCCAATCAGCGAAAGCATGAGTACGCCACGCTCGAGCACCTGCTGCTCAGCCTCGCCGATGACGAGGACGCCGCCGGGGTGATGAAGGCCTGCGATGTCGATCTCGTGGAGCTGAAGAAGACTCTGGTCAACTACATCGACACCGAACTGCGCGCCCTGATCGTTGATGACGGGGAGGAAGCCAAGCCGACGGCCGGTTTCCAGCGCGTCATCCAGCGCGCGGTCATCCATGTGCAGTCCTCCGGCCGCGACGACGTGACCGGGGCCAACGTCCTGGTCGCCGTGTTCAGCGAGCGAGAGAGCCATGCCGCCTACTTCCTGCAGGAGCAGGACATGACGCGGTACGACGCGGTCAACTACATCGCCCACGGCATCGCCAAGAAGGCCGGGGCCTCCGAGCCCAAGACCGTCAAGGGCGCGACCGAGGAAGAGGAAGGCGGCAAGCCGAACGCCAAGACAGGCGGCGAGGCGCTCGAAGCCTATTGCGTCGACCTCAACGAGAAGGCGCGGCAGGGCAAGGTCGATCCGCTGATCGGGCGGATGGCCGAGGTCGAGCGCTGTATCCAGATCCTTTGCCGGCGGACCAAGAACAACCCGCTGCTGGTTGGCGAGCCGGGGGTCGGCAAGACCGCTATCGCCGAGGGCCTGGCCCGCAAGATCATCAACCACGAAGTGCCGGAGGTGCTGGAAGGCGCCACCATCTTCTCGCTCGACATGGGCGCGCTGCTGGCCGGCACCCGCTATCGCGGCGACTTCGAGGAGCGGATCAAGCAGGTCATCAAGGAGTTGGAGAACCACCCCAACGCCATCCTGTTCGTCGATGAGATCCACACGGTGATCGGGGCCGGCGCGACCAGCGGCGGGGCGATGGACGCCTCGAACCTGCTGAAGCCAGCGTTGGCCAGCGGCACCCTGCGCTGCATGGGCTCGACGACCTACAAGGAGTTTCGCCAGCACTTCGAGAAGGATCGGGCCCTGGTCCGGCGCTTCCAGAAGATCGACGTCAACGAGCCGACGATCGACGACACCATCAAGATTCTCAAGGGACTGAAGATCTACTACGAAGAGTTCCACAAGCTGAAGTACACCAACGAGGCCATCAAGACGGCGGTGGACCTGTCGGCCAAGTACATCACCGACCGCAAGCTGCCGGACAAGGCGATCGACGTTATCGACGAGGCCGGGGCCGGCCAGATGCTGCTGCCCGAGGGCAAGCGGAAGAAGATCATCGGGGTGAAAGAGATCGAGGCGGTGGTCGCCAAGATCGCTCGCATCCCGCCGAAATCGGTGAGCAAGACCGATACGGAGGCTCTGAAGGAACTTGAGAAGGACCTGACGCGGGCGGTGTTCGGCCAGGACGAGGCGATCAAGCAGCTCAGCGCGGCCATGAAGATGGCCCGGGCTGGCCTGCGCGAAGCCAACAAGCCGATCGGCAGCTACCTGTTCAGCGGTCCCACCGGGGTCGGCAAGACCGAGGCCGCGCGGCAGCTTGCGGCGACGCTCGGCATCGAGCTGCTGCGCTTCGACATGTCGGAATACATGGAACGCCACACCGTCAGCCGGCTGATCGGGGCTCCCCCGGGTTACGTCGGTTACGATCAGGGCGGCCAGCTGACCGACGCAGTCGACCAGCATCCGCACGCGGTGGTCCTGCTCGACGAAATCGAGAAGGCCCACCAGGACGTCTACAACATCCTGCTGCAGGTGATGGACAACGGCACGCTGACGGACTCGAACGGCAAGAAGGTCGATTTCCGCAACGTGGTCCTGATCATGACCACCAACGCCGGGGCCGCCGACGCCCAGCGCAACAACATCGGTTTCGGCCGGGGGCGCAACGATGGCGAGCAGGACGAGGCGCTCAAGCGTCTGTTCACGCCGGAGTTCCGCAACCGTCTCGACGCCGTGGTGGCCTTCAAGCCGCTGACACAGGACATCATCCGCATGGTGGTCCAGAAGTTCGTTCTGCAGCTGGAAGCCCAGCTCGCGGACCGCAACATCACCATCGAAACGTCCGACGAGGCGGCCGACTGGCTGGCCAAGAACGGCTTCGACGAACTCTATGGGGCGCGGCCTCTGGCCCGCATCATCCAGGAGCACATCAAGAAGCCGCTGGCCGATGACATCCTGTTCGGCAAGCTGTCCAAGGGCGGCCACGTCAAGGTCGTGCTCAAGGACGGCAAGATCGCCTTCGAGTTCGAGATCGACACGCCCAAGCCGCGAGAGCCGGGCGCGCCGGAGATCGAAGAGCCAGCGCTGGCCGAATAAGCCTGCCGAAAACCTGAGGAACGAGGCCGGGCGGAGGAAACTCTCCCGGTCTTTTTCTTTGCGCCGGTTGCCTTGCGGGTCGCTGCGACCCATTTGAGTGATCGGGGTTCACTTAAGGGGCATCACCATGAAGCGCAGCGTCGTCGTCACCGGCGTCTCCACCGGCATCGGCTGGGGCGCCGTCAAGGTGCTCGCCGCCCAGGGCTTCCACGTATTCGGCAGCGTCCGCAAACAGGCCGACGCCGACCGGCTGAAACAGGAATTCGGCGCCGCCTTCACCCCGCTGATCTTCGACGTCACCGACGCGGCCGGCGCCAAGGCGGCCGCCGACCATGTCCGCAAGGCCCTGGATGGCCAGACGCTGGCGGGGCTGGTCAACAACGCCGGCATCGCCGTGGCCGGGCCGCTGCTCCACCTGCCCATCGACGACTTTCGCCAGCAGCTCGAGGTCAATGTCACCGGCGTGGTCATCGCCACCCAGGCGTTCGGCCCGTTGCTCGGAGCCGAAGAGGGTTTCCAGGGTCCCAAGGGCCGGATCGTCAACATCAGCTCGGTCGGCGGCCGCAACGCCTCCCCGTTCATGGGCCCCTACAGCGCCTCGAAGTTTGCGTTGGAAGGCCTGTCTGAGAGCCTGCGCCGGGAACTGCTGATCCACGGCATCGACGTGGTGGTGGTGGCCCCCGGTGCGGTGGCGACGCCGATCTGGAGCAAGGCAGACGAGGTGGATCCGTCGCTGTACGCCGGCACGGTGTTTGCGCCGGCGCTGGAGCGGATCAAGGCCTACATGTTGACTCTCGGCAAGAACGGCCTGCCGCCCGAGGCCATCGGTGAGGCGATCCACAAGGCGCTGACGGTTGCGAAGCCCAAGGTGCGCTATGTGGTGTCGCCGTCGCCCTTCGAGGTGCTGATGACCGAGGTGCTGCCGCGGCGGACGATGGACAGGATTGTGGGGAAGCGGCTGGGGTTGTTGCCTTAGCGAGGGCGTCCACGGGCAACTCTCCGCCCGCTTGCGGGAGGAGGACAGGTTTCGAGCCTTCAAGCGAGAAACCAGGAGGCAGGCAAGTTTGGTGGGTGATTGGCGCGTTGCCTTACACGCCGGCGTCCGCTGAGAGAGCTCACCACCGCCGGTGGAAGTCCCGCCTCCTGGTTCGTCGCTTATGCTCCGAACCTGTCCTCCGCCCCAAGGGCGGAGAGTTTAGACAGCGGTGCGCCGCCCTACCCCGCCAGCAACAGCCCCGCCATCGCCGCGCTCATCAGGTTGGCCAGCGAGCCGGCCAGCACGGCCAGCAGGCCCAGCCGCGCGATGGTCGGGCGCTTTTCCGGGATCAGGCCGCCGAGCACGCCCATCTGGATGGCGATGGAGCTGATGTTGGCGAAGCCGCAGAGGGCAAAGGTGACCACCGCCTGGGTATGGGGCGACAGCGACGCCTTCGCCTCGCTGTAGTGCAGGAAGGCGACGAATTCGTTGAGGATCAATTTTTCACCAAACAGCTCGCCGGCCTTGCGGGCCTCTTCCCACGGCACATTGAGCATGAACATGACGGGCGCGAAGATGTAGCCGAGGATCAGCTGGAAGCTGAGCTCGGGATGACCGAACCAGCTGCCGATGCCGCCAAGGATGCCGTTGGCCATGGCGATCAGGGCGACGAAGACGATCAGCATGGCGCCGACGGCCACGGCCAGCTGGACGCCATCCTGGGCGCCGTTGAAGGCGGCCATGATGATGTTGGTCGCCCGCTCCTCTTCCTCCGGCTCGGGGGGCGCGGCGGCTATGGCCTGGACTTCCCCGTCAGGCTCGGCCGGCGGCAGGGCCTTCTCGTCGGGCATGATGATCTTGGCCATCAGCAGGCCGCCCGGGGCGGACATGAAGGCGGCGGCCAGCAGGTAGCGCAGGTCGGCGCTCATGGAGGCGTAGGCGGCGAGGATGGAGCCGGCCGCCCCAGCCATGCCGGTGACCATCAGGGCGAAAATCTGGGCGTCGGTAAGGCCGCGCAGGTAGCCGCGCACGACCAGCGGCGACTCCGACTGGCCGACCAGGACGTTGGCGGCGGCGTAGAGGCCCTCGACCTTGTCGACGCCAAGCAGCCAGCGCAGGCCTCCGCCGCCCCATTTTACGACCAGCTGCATGATGCCCAGGTAGTAGAGGATCGAGACCAGGGCCGAGAAGAAGATGATGATCGGCAGGATGTTGATGGCGAAGCTGGCGACGCCGTTGACCTGGGTCAGGCCACCGAACACCATCTCGATGCCGACCTTGCTGTAGCCGAGCAGCCCCTCCACCCCGTGCGCCGCCGCCGCCATCGCAGCGCGGCCGGCCGGCAGGTAGAGGACGAAGACCGCGATCGCCGCCTGTAGCGCAAAGGCGCTGGCGACGATGCGAAGGTTTATCCGCCGCCGCCCGCGCGACAGCGCGAAGGCCGCCCCGAGGATCAGAAGGATACCGCCAAGGCCGATCAAAATCTGTTGCATGGTCTGCTCCCCGCAACCCCTCTAACCCAACGGCAGGGGTTCGGGAACGGCCGGCCAGGGCTAGTCGAGCGCCCGCGCCTGGATGACGCAGACCAGGCCGCCCGGCTCAAAGCTCAGGTGGGCGGCGCCGCCCAGTTCCGCGTTCAGGCCCTGGCGCAGCAGGCGGCTGCCGAAGCCGCTGTGGGTTGGGGCGGTGACCGGCGGCCCGCCCTCCTCCCGCCAGGTCAGGGTCAGGCCGCCGTCAGGGGTCGCCGTCCAGCCGATATGGACCTGGCCGGATGGGCCAGACAGCGCCCCGTACTTGAGGGCGTTCGTGGCGAGTTCGTGGAGCGCCATGCTGATCGCCAGGGCGGCGCGGGGGCCGATCCGGTGGGCTGGGCCATGCGTCGCGTGGCGGGCGGCGTCGTAGGGGCGAAGAGCAGCGGCCACCACCTCGATCAGGTCGGCGCCTTCCCAGCTCTCGCGGGTCAGCACGTCGTGGGCGGCGGACAGGGCCAGCAGACGGGCGGTCAGCAGGTCGCGGGCCTCGCGGGTCGGGGTCCCCGCTCGCAGGGTCTGGTGGGCGATCGACTGCACGCTGGCAAGGGTGTTCTTCACCCGGTGGTTCAGCTCGTTGATCAGAAGCTGCTGGTGCTGTTCGGCGCGGCGGGCCTCGGTGACATCGACATTGACGCCGATCATGCCGATGAACCGGCCCTCGGCGTCGTGGCGCGGCTCGGCGCGGGTGAACAGGGTGCGAATTTCGCCGTCGGCCCGGCGGTATCGCGCCTCGGCTTCGAAGGCCTGCTGTAAGGCCATGGCGGCGCCGAAGGTCTCGAACAGGTCGGGGGCGTCGTCCGGCAACAGGGTCTGGGCCCAGGTGAAGCCGGCGAGGTCCTCCGGCACGCCCCAGAAGTCTCGCAGCAGGCGGTTGAGGTAGAGGCAGGCGCCGGACTCATCGCCCATCCACAGCATGACCGGCGCGCTTTCGGCCAGCAGGCGGAAGCGGGCCTCGCTCTCGCGCAGCGCCGCCTCGGCCATCCGCATCTCGGTCAGGTCGATGGCCAGGCCGACATAGCCCTGGAAGGCGCCCTCGGTGGTGAGCCGTGGCTTGGCGCTGGCCAGCATGGTGCGCCAGGCGCCGTCCGAGCGTTTGAAGCGGGCCTCGAAGCTGTAGGGCTCGTTGTGCATCCGCGCCGAGGCCCGCGCCCCAAGCACGACCGGCAGGTCGTCCGGATGCAGCATGTCGATCCAGACGTTGCCCAGCAGGCTGTCGCTCGTCCTGCCGGCGTATTCGCCGAAGGCCTGGTTGGCGAACTCCATCTCACCGCTGGCGCTGGTCATCCAGATCGGAGCCGGGGCCTGATCGGCCATCGCCCGGAAGCGGCTTTCGCTTTCCTGCAGGGCTGCCTCTGACAGCTTGCGGTCAGTTATGTCGGTCTGGGCGCTGATGAGCCGGCAGGGCTGCCCCTCGCCGTCGCCGACGACGATGCCGCGATTGTACAGCCAGCGGGTCTGGCCGTCAGAGGGGCGGACGATGCGGTACTCAAGTTCGAACTGACCGGGCCTGGTTGTGTCGCGGCGAAAGCTTGCATCGACGCGCTCCCGGTCATCCGGGTGGATATGGATGAGCCATTGATCGGTGAACTCGGCATCAACCGGCCCTTCGATGCCCTGGATGCGCAGGTATTCCGGACTGCGGTGGATGCGGCCGCTCAACATGTTCCAGTCAAAACTGCCGATTTCGCCGGCCTTCTGGACCAGGCGCAGCCGCTCCTCCTGCTCGCGCAGGGCGGCCTCGGCGCGGGCGCGGGTCAGGGCCGACCATGTGCGGGCGGCGACGTCTTCAGCGAGGGACTGGTCGCCGTCGGTCCAGACGCGGGGCTGGCCATGATGCAGGAAGAGGACCGCATCGAAACGGCCATTCCGGATCAGCGGGGCGTTGAGCATGGCCTGGACGCCGATGCGCTCAAACAGATTCTCCTGCCCGTCGGTACGCGGGTCAGTCCCCACATCGTCGAAGCGCACGAACCGCCCCGCACGCAGGTCTTCACGCATGCCCGGCCCGTAGTCGGCCAGGGAGCAGCTAAGACCGGCCAGGCTGCGCACGCCGTCAGCGGTCCAGTCGCGCTGGATTGTGATCACCTGTTCGGCGGCATCGACCTCGCCGTAGCCGACCCGGTCGATGCCAAGCCGCTGAGCTAGCTCACGGGCGGCGATGTGGGTGATCTCGACAGGATCAGAGCAGGCCCGCAGCTGCTCGCTGAGGTGCAGCAGGAAGCTAAGCCGCTGGCGGGTGCGAACGTGATCGCTTGTGTCGGTGACCGCAGCGAAGACGCCGGCCACAGCGCCGGCTTCGTCGTGAACGGGAGTGTAGGACAGGCTGTACCACCCCTCCTGCTCGTAGCCATTCGGTGAGATGACGCGATGCACGTCCTCGGCCCAGGTGGGTTGGCCGCCATAGGCCGGGTCGATCAGGCCGCGCGCCGCCTCGTAGATCTCCGGCCAGACCAGGTGGATCGGGGCGCCGAGGGCCATGGCGTCGCGGTCCCCGAGGATGCGGGCGTAGGCGTCGTTGTGAATGAAGGTCCGCTCCGCGCCCCACAGCACAAACATCGGCTGGCGGGCATTGAGCATCAGGTTGATGGCGGTCCGCAGGCTCTGCGGCCAGTCGGCCATGGCCCCGAGCGGCGTCGCCGTCCAGCCATGACCCCGGACCCGTTCGGCCATGGGGCCAGCCGCCTGTGGAAAGGCGGCCACCGTGCTTGGTGTTGTTGATGACTGATCGTCCGGCAAGACGTCCCCGCTATGGACGATGGCGCCCCGCCTCGTCCCAAAGGACGACAATGCACGAGATAGCGACAGGTTTCAGTGATTTCTGAAAAGGACGCCGACGCTCAACGACCGGGAGCGACAACCATGCAAGTCTGCCGCTTGGCGCTGATTGCCTTGCAGGCGGCGCGGGCGTCGTCGGCGGAAAGGCCCACGAAACGCACCCGGAAGAAGCCGTCGACCTTGCCACCGATAACGCCTTCAGCGTCATCGAGAACCTTTCCGAAGCGCTTCTTGATGGCGCCCATCTGGGTTGTCGCCTGATCCTTGCTCTTGAAGGCGCCGGCCTGGACCGTCCACTGGCCCTTCGGCTTCGACGGCGGCGTAGCCTTTTTGGCCGTGGAGGCCTTTTTCACGGCCGGGTCCGGGATGGCCTTCATGCGTCCAACCACCTCGATCGGACCGGCGTCCGGACCGCTGGTAAAATAGGCACGGGGCAGGTCGCTGTCCCCTTGGGCCAGATCGAACTGCAGCGGGGCCGGGGCCGGCGGGGGCTCGAACAGGCTCTGGGCGACGAGGATGCGTTCGCCCCGGTCGCGACGACGCATGACATCGAAGCCGGTGGTCAGCAGTTCCTGCACATGGCTGTCACGGGCGGCGTTGGAGGTGCCGCCGAGCATGACGACGATCAACCGGCGCCCGTCCATCACGCCCGAGGCGGCGAGGTTGTAGCCGGAAGCGTTGGTGTAGCCGGTCTTCAGCCCATCCACGCCCGGCATGCGATTCAGCAGCCGGTTGTGGTTGTTCATGGTGACGCCCCGGTAGCTGAAGGAGCGCAGGTTGAAGAGGCTGTAGTACTGGGGATAGTCGCGCATCACCGCGCGCGACAGGATGGCGATGTCGCGGGCGCTGGACACCTGACGGCTGTCGGGCAGGCCCGAGGCGTTGACGAAGCGCGTGTTGAGCATGCCCAACTCCTGGGCCCGCAAGGTCATCAGGGCGGCGAACTTGGCTTCTGAGCCCGCGGCCATGTGTTCGGCCAGGGCAACGGCCATGTCGTTGGCCGACTTCACCGCCAGCGCCTTCATGGCGTCGTCGACAGTTATCACGTCGCCGGCCGAAAGGCCGAGCTTGGTCGGGGGCTGGGCGGCGGCCTTGGCCGAGACGGTGATCAAGTCGGTCGGCCGCAGCCGCCCCTCGTTGATCGCCTCGAAGGCCAGATAGAGGGTCATCACCTTGGTGATCGAGGCGGGATAGCGGGGGCTGTCGGCGCGCTTGGCGTAAAGCACCTCACCGGAATTGGCGTCTACGACGACGGCGGCGTACTTGGGTTGGGCGGCCGGATTGGAGCGCGGGGCGGCCTGAAGCTGCGCGTAGGGAACCTGAGCGACCGCAAAGCCATTGAGCATCGGCGCGAAAACCATCGCGGCGGCGGCGATTGCCACGAACACTGCGCGGCGGGCGGCGGGCTGGTACATGCGGCCTCGTCGATAAATCAATGGGTTGCGCCACCCCCCTTCGGCGGCGACATGCACCATAACATGCACGGACAGACCTTGCGCCAAAGTAAACACCTCTTGAGCGAAAACGCCGCAGCGTTCTGAAATGACGGCGTTTTTCGTTCACAGAGGCGTCATTGTGCACTGCACAATAAATCGTTGACTGCTGCAGTGCAGCATGAGAAAACGACGATGCGTCGAACCTCCCCGCGTCTCGGCGACTCAAATTCAAGCCAAAGCCCTCTCAAGGAGCCCCACAATGGCCGCCGCCGAAACCGTCAAAGCCTCCGTTGAACAGTTCGCCACCGCCGGCAACCTGGCCTTCAAGGACCAGGTCGAGAAGTCTCTCGCCGGCCTGAACGAGATGAACGCCCACTCCAAGAAGAACCTCGAAGCCGTCGTCGCTTCGGTGACCGCCGCCACCAAAGGCGCCGAGTCGCTAGGCGCGCTGTACATGGCCTATTCAAAGACGGCCGTGGAAAACCAGGTTGCCGCCGCCAAGGCCCTCTCGGGCGCCAAGAGCGTACAGGAAGCCGTGGAACTTCAGACGACCTGGGCCAAGAGCGCCATGGAGCTCTACATGGCCGAAGTCGGCAAGATGGGTGAAACCGTCGCCGCCGCCGTCAAGGACAGCATGAAGCCGCTCAACGAACGCGTCACCGCGACCGTCGAGAAGCTGCAGTCGGTGAAGTAAGCACCGCACCTGTTCCGATTGGCGACGCCAAGCGGATCAAACAGGCGCTCTGCAAGAGTTGGGGCGCGAACGCGCTCCGCTGCTCACCAGAACGTGAGGGCCCGGACCAGCAATGGTCCGGGCCTTTTGCGTTTCCGCCCCCGGCCTTGGCGGGATAGAACCGGCGCATGTCCAACGCCGAACACCGCCTGGCCGCCGCCGGCATCACCCTGCCCGCCCCGGTCGCCCCGATCGCCAACTACGTACCCTTCGTCCGCACCAGCAATCTGCTGCACATCTCCGGGCAGGTTTCGCTTGATGCGTCGGGCGGCGTCACCGGCATCGTCGGCGAGGACATCAACGTCCCTGACGCCGTCGCCGCCGCCCGCCTGTGCGGTATCAACCTGATCGCCCAGATGAAGGCGGCGACCGGTGATCTCGACCAAGTCGTCCGCATCGTCAAACTGGGCGGTTTCGTCCAGGCCGGGCCGGACTTCTTCGACATCCCGACCATCATCAACGGCGCCTCGGACCTGATGGTCGAGGTGTTCGGCGAGGCCGGACGCCACGCCCGCTCGGCGGTCGGGGTCTATCGCCTGCCGCGCAACTTCGCCGTAGAGGTCGATGCGGTGGTGGAGTTGGCGCCATGAAGCATTACCCCCGTCCCTCGCACGAGGCGTTCGGCCAGGCCTGGGAGCTGCTGTTCAGCCCGCCGGTCGCCCATCGTGGCCTGTGGTCGCCGGACGGCGCGCCGGAGAACAGCTTGGGCGCTTTCCACGCCGCTTGCGCCGGCGGCTACGGCATCGAACTGGACGTTCACCTGACGGCCGACGGCGAAGCGGTGGTGTTCCACGACTTTTCGCTTGACCGCATGTGCGGTGTCGAAGGCAAACTTAGGGACCGCAGCCTCTCGGACCTGCGCGAACTGCGCCTCATGGGCACGGACGAGACCATCCCGACCCTCGCCGAGGCGCTGGTCGAGATCGGCAGTCGCGCGTTGGTGCATATCGAGCTGAAGACCCCGTTCGGCGAGGTCGGCGCCCTCGAGAAACGGGTCAGCGAGGTGCTGCTCGACCACCATGGTCCGACTTGCGTCATCGGCTTCAATCCCTACAGCCACGCCTGGTTCGCCGATCACCATCCTCAGATACTGCGCGGTCTGGACAGCTATGCCTGGAACGACGAGTCGGCGATGAAGCTGGCCCCGGAGATGCGCAAGAGCTTCGCCAACCTCGAGCATGTCGAGATTGCCCGTCCCGACTTCCTGGCGCTGGACACCCGCATGTTGCCCTGCCCCCGGGCCGAGCTTTACCGCAGCCGCGGCATGCCGATCATCGCCTGGACGGTGCGCACCCTGGCGGACGGCGAGCGGCTGGAACCCTACTGCGACAACGTCATCTTCGAGGGCTTCCGCGCGTGAGCTTGAAGCCGGCGGTTCGTATCCACCGCCGAATTGCCGAAATCGGGAAGGCCGCCTGGAGCGCCTGCGCCGGCGAGGGCAACCCCTTCGTCGCCTACGACTTCCTCGACATCACCGAGGCCAGCGGCTGCGCGTCCGACCGCACCGGCTGGGCGCCTCACCACCTGTCGATCGAGGACGAGACCGGCGAGGTCGCGGCGGTTATGCCGCTCTATCTGAAGAGCCACAGCCAGGGCGAATATGTCTTCGACTGGTCTTGGGCCGACGCCTACGAGCGCGCCGGCGGCCGCTACTATCCCAAGCTTCAGTGCGCCTCGCCCTTCTCGCCGGTGACCGGCCCTCGCCTGCTGGTGCGATCCGATATCGACCCGGACGAGGGCCGGCGGATGCTGCTCGGCGGCGCCCTGACCCTCTGCGAGAAACTGGGCGCGTCCGGCCTGCACATCACCTTTCCGGAGGAGGAGGACTGGCGATTCCTCACCCAGGCCGGGCTGCTGGCCCGGCAGGATCAGCAGTATCACTGGACCAACCAGGGCTACGCCACCTTCGACGACTTCCTCGCCGCCCTGTCCTCGGGCCGGCGCAAGACCATTCGGCGCGAGCGGCGCGACGCGCAGGACGGGGTGGAGATCGTCGCCCTAACCGGCGCTGAGCTGACCGAAGAGCACTGGGACGCCTTCTTCGCCTTCTACATGGACACCGGGGCGCGCAAATGGGGCCAGCCCTATCTGAACCGGCGGTTCTTCTCGCTGCTCGGTGAGCGGATGGCCGATCGGGTGCTGCTGGTCATGGCCCGTCGCGAAGGGCGGTGGATCGCTGGGGCCCTCAACCTGATCGGCGACGACTGCCTCTACGGCCGCAACTGGGGCGCGCTGGAGGAGCGGCCGTTCCTGCACTTCGAGCTCTGCTACTACCAGGCCATCGACCACGCCATCCGGCTGGGGCTGAGCCGTGCCGAGGCCGGGGCCCAGGGCCAGCACAAGATCGCTCGCGGCTACCTGCCCTCCCCCGTCTACTCCGCCCACTGGATCGCCGACCCGATGCTGCGCGAACCGGTCGCCCGCTACCTCGACCAGGAGCGGACCAATGTGCAGGGCGAGATGAGCTACCTGGCCGAGGAATTCTCGCCGTTCAGGCAGGGCTGACCGGGGCCTTGAGCCGTTCGGAGCGGCCCTCGAATCTGTAGGGCAAGGCGAACCACTTCTTCTGGCGCTCGGTCAGGTGTTCAGCCATCGTCGTCTGGTCCCTGTTGGAGCGAACTCATGAGTCTGGACGGAACCTACGACGACGCCAACATCTTTGCGAAGATCGTCCGGGGCGAAATCCCCTGCGCCAAGGTCTTCGAGGACGACGAAGTCCTGGCCTTCATGGACGCCTTTCCGCAGGCCAGGGGCCACTGCCTCGTCATCTCCAAGACCTCCAGGGCCCGCAACCTGCTCGACGTCGAGCCCGACGTGCTGGTCAAGGTCATGACCGCCGTCCAGCGTCTGACCCTCGCCGCGCGCAATGCGCTGAAGCCCGACGGGCTGGTGGTCACCCAGTTCAACGGGGCGCCGGCCGGCCAGACCATCTTCCACCTGCATGTCCACGTCATCCCGCGCTGGGAGGGCGAGGCGCTGGGGCGGCATGGGGGCGGCATGGCCGATCCTGCGGAGCTGCAGGCGCTGGCGGCGCAGATCAAGGCGGCGCTGGACTGATGCGAGCGGCGCTCGCCCTCACGGCGGCGCTCGTCGCCACGCCGGCGGCGGCGGCCGACTTCCGCATCTTCGCCGACGACCGCGAGGGGCTGGGGGTGATTGATCTGGACAGCATTGTCATGGTCGGGACCTTCCAGAGCTTCGAACTGGTGTTGATCTACGGGGACGGCGACGGGGTGGTGCAGGTGGCGATGATGCCGATGCAGCTCAGCTGCGGGCGGCGGCAGTTCCGGGCGGGCGGGCCGGCGCGGGGGCTGGATGCCCAACTGAAGGTGGTCGAGACCAGCGAGATGCCGACCGACTGGAAACCGACCGTGGGCAGCCAGATGGCGCGGGTGGCGGCCCATATCTGCGACGGCGTGCCGATGCCCCTGGCCCCGGGGAGCAGCGTCCAGGAGGTCATGGGCAAGCGGCTGGCGAAGGTTCCGAACTAGCGCTTCAGAAGCTGGTCCCGCGCGGCGTTGAGCTGGGCCGCGAGGCCGGCGGTGCCGCCCTTGTCGGGGTGAGCCATGCGAATCAGGCGGCTGTAGGCGGCCTGGATCTCGGCCTCGTCGGCATTGACGGCGACGCCGAGGATGGCGCGGGCCTCGGTGTCGCTGGTCTTCGGCAGGGCGGTCTTCCGCGGCCCCTGGACGCGGGTCCCGAAGGCCAGGCCGACGCCGACCACCAGCAGGCCGCCGCCCAGCACCATGCTGCCCCGCATGGCCGCGGCGACGCCGCCCAGGAAGGCCAGCGCCGCCAGGGCGCCGGTGGCGACGCGCCAGTCGCGAAGCTGCAGTTTCGGGATCGACTTGCGGCCCATCCAGACCAGCAGGCCAACCACACCGGCCAGCAGAAGATAGATCATCGCGTCAGACTCCCCGCGCTTCCTTGCTGCCGCGCGTCGAGCGGCGGAACCGCAGACACTTCCGCCTGACGCGCTTACTCGGCGGCGAGCAACACATCACCCGAGAAGGCCGAAAGACCAAGCGAATGCATCAGCGCCCGCAGTTCCTGGCGCGCCGCCACGTGGCTGAGGGAGACCGGGATCGGCCGCACCCTGGATGACAGGTCGGCGATGGTCAGGCCAAAGGGGAACAGCTCGCGGTAGATGACCCGGTCGCGCAGGCCGGGGCCTGTGCGGAAACCCACCCGTTTGGCCAGGGCCATCAGCCGGTCATCGACCCGCTTGCGGTTGCGGGCATCGACGCTGGCCAGGCGGTTGCGCAGCACGACCCAGTCCAGCGGCTGGCGCTGGCCTGTCATGGCCCGGGCCTTCCGGGCCTCCCAGACCGTCTCGGAGTAGAGGCTGGGTTTTTCCAGCTCCAGGGTCACCGGATTGACGCTGCCCAGCATGTCGAAGTCGACGAAGCTGTCGTTCATCGGGGTGACGATCAGGTCGGCGCGGGCGTGGGCGGCGCGGCTCAGCGCCGTGTCACCGCCGGGCGTGTCGATGATGAGGAAGTCGGCCTCCAGGTGGCCGGTGGCGAAGGCATCCTCAAAACAGGCAAGCTGCTCGGCCGTCCCGGCGCGGGCCAGGGCGACGCCATCCTCGGACGGGTTGCACATCAGCGGCTCGGGCAGGGTGACGTCGGTGGAGGCCAGCCAGGCGTGGCGGTTGCGATAGAACTTGGCGAGCGAGGACTGGCGCAGGTCGAGATCCATGATCGCCACCTTGGCGCCGCCGTGCAGCAGGGCGGCGGTCAGGTGGATGGCGATGGTCGACTTGCCCGCCCCGCCCTTCTCGTTGCCCACGACGATGATGCGGGGCTGTAGCATGGCGGACTCCTTCGCCGATGGCCGCGACTCACCCGTCGCGGGCAGACCACGATCCACCCCCCGATTGACCTTGGTCAACGCAAGGTCCCCCATTGTCCACACCAGAGTGGATACCACCGGTTGGTCTGGACTTGCGCCACGGCGCCGCGTCATAAGCCAAACCCCTTACGCCATAAGGAGGACGCTCCGATGTCATCGCTTCCCCGCATCGTCCGAACCGTCGCCGACCTGCGCGTAACGGTCGCGGGCTGGCGCGCCGCCCGGGAGCGGATTGCCATGGTTCCGACCATGGGCGCCCTGCATGAGGGCCACCTGTCGCTGGTCAAGCTGGGACTGACCAAGGCCGATCGGGTCGTGGCCTCGATCTTCGTCAACCCGGCCCAATTCGCGCCGCACGAGGACTTCGACGCCTATCCGCGTGGCGAGGGCCGGGACGCGAAACTGCTCGGCGAGGCCGGCTGCGAGCTGATCTTCGCGCCGGGGGTCTGGGACATGTACCCGGAAGGGTTCGCCACGCGGGTTCTGGTCGATGGCGTCTCCGGGCCGCTGGAGGGGGAGAAGCGGCCGCAATTCTTCGGCGGGGTGGCGACGGTGGTGGCCAAGCTGTTGATCCAGTGCGGGCCGGATGTCGCGCTTTTCGGTGAGAAGGACTACCAGCAGCTGCTGGTCATCAAGCGGATGGCGCGCGACCTGGACCTACCGGTGGAGATCATCGGCGGGCCGACGGTCCGGGAGGCCGATGGTTTGGCCATGTCCTCGCGCAACGCCTACCTGTCGGCCGACGAGCGCAAGACGGCGACGGTCGTGCCGGCGGTGATGGCGGAGGCCGTGGCGTTGCTGCGTGGCGGGGCGCCGGCCGGCGAGGTTGAGGCCGCCGCCGTGGCGCGGCTGCAGGCGGCGGGATTCGGGCCGGTCGACTATGTGCAGGTGCATGACGGCGAGACCATGGAGCGGCTGGGGCCTGGCCCGGTGAACGCCGGAGCCAGAGTGTTCGTGGCGGCCTGGCTGGGCAAGACCCGGCTGATCGACAACTGGGCAGTTTAGTCGGACTGTGACAGTCGTCCGGCTGCGCCGGAGGACAGTCACCTGTGGGTTCGGTGACTGTCTCGCGGAGCGTGACTGTCACCGTTCGGGGCCTACCAGGCGCCAAGTTCGCGAAGCTGCCGCGCCAGGGTCTGGTCCATCGCCTCACCCGCCGCGGTCGCCAGGTCGGGCGGCGCATCGCTGTCGGTAAGATAGCGCCAGCCCTGGAAGGCTCGGCGGGGCTGGGGAGCAGTTTCGATCAGGTCGGGCGCGAGCATGAAACGGACAGGCTGGCGCTCCGGCAGGCCGGTCTTGATCTCGACAATGGCCTGGCGGGCGAGGACCTGACCCTTGATCACCCAGTAGAGCGAGCCGCCGTCAAGGATCTCCGCGGCGCGTTTGGGGGCCATGCGGGTCGGGCAGTAGGACGGATGCCCCTGCGCCGCGCGCTGGGCCCGCCAGTCGCGCAGGTCCTGGAGGCTGTCGGCGCCGACGCAGAGCTTGATGATGTGGAGCGGCATGGGGCGGACTTAAGCGATGTGGCCGGGGATGGAAGGGTTATCGAAGCGGGCGCGCGTTATTCTGCGGTCGCGCCGGGGACATGTACCCCGGAGCGCAATCGCCGCAGGGCCGACACTGACCTGGCTCGGGGTACGTGTCCCCTCTTCCACCGTCGGAAACGGGGACACGTACCCCGGGTGCGGCCGGTCGGTCTTCAGCAACACCGGAGCCACGGGGTACATGTCCCCTACGCCGCCTCCAGCTTCACCAACACCACCCCTTCGCTGACCTGGCCGCCGGCGACGGCGGACAGTTCGGCGACGACGCCGTCGAAGGGGGCGGTCAGGGCGTGTTCCATCTTCATGGCTTCGAGGACCAGCAGGGTCTGGCCCTTGGTCACCGTGTCGCCGGCCTTGACCGAGACGGAGACGACCTTACCGGGCATGGGCGAGAGGATGGCGCCGTCGGAGGCGGAAGCCTGCGCGTTCGCCGCGGCCGACGATGCGAACGAGAACTCGAAAGTCTCGCCGTCCTGGAAGATGTAGAGCGGCTCATCGCCGTGGCTTGAGGGCATCGGCAGGCTGGGCTGGAAGTCCCGCCGGCCATCGATGCTGAAGCTGTCGCGCACATCAAAAGCCCTTGCGCCCACGGCCGGGCCGGCGACCTGCAGACGCATGACCTGCCCGTCTATCGCCATAGGCAGATTCAGGCCGGCGGACTGACCGTTCAGACGGAAGCCGAACAGGCCGTAGTTGGTGTTGGCCCAGGCGTCCCTGTCCCACTCTTGAAATTCCTCCAGGCGCTGGCTGACGGCGGCAAGCAGGACAGAGTCGTCCATGGTTCGAGTGACCAGAGCATCCGATCGACCGTCGATGAAACCAGTATCAATCCGGCCCGCGACGAAATCAGGGTGGCTGGCGCAGCGGGCCAGGAAGCCGGCATTTGTCTTGACGGGCCAGACCTCCACGGAGCCACAGGCCCGAGCCAGAAGCTCGGCCGCCGCCGCTCGATGGCCAGCGTGCACAATCAGCTTGGCGATCATCGGATCGTAGAACGGGCTGACCTCGCCGCCCTCTTCGACGGCGCTGTCGACCCGGACTGACTCATCGTCGGCCGCCGGAAGGCGAAAATGATCCAGCGGACCAGTGCTCGGCAGAAACCCCGTCGCCGGGTTCTCGGCATAGAGCCGCGCCTCCATCGCCCAACCGTCGATCTTCAGCTCGTCCTGCGTCAGCGGCAGCGGCTCCCCCGACGCCACGCGCAGCTGCCATTCCACCAGATCCTGGCCGGTGATCATCTCCGTCACAGGGTGCTCGACCTGCAGGCGGGTGTTCATTTCCATGAACCAGATGCGGTCAGCCCTCAGGCCCTCGCTGGCATCGGCGATGAATTCGATGGTGCCGGCGCCTTCGTAGTTCACGGCCCTGGCCGCCTTGACGCCGGCCTCGCAGACGAACGCGCGGGTGGCCTCGTCCATGCCGGGGGCCGGGGCTTCCTCGATGACCTTCTGGTGGCGGCGCTGCAGGCTGCAGTCGCGCTCGAACAGGTGGACGACGGCGCCATGGCTGTCGCCGAACACCTGCACCTCGATGTGGCGCGGGCGGGTGACATATTTCTCGATCAGCACCTTCTGATCGCCGAAGCTGGCGGCCGCCTCGCGCTGGCAGCTGGCAAGCGCGGCGGCGAATTCGCCGGCCTCGAGCACCTTGCGCATGCCTTTGCCGCCGCCGCCGGCCACGGCCTTGATCAGCACGGGATAGCCGATGGCGTCGGCCTCCTTCTGGAGGCGCTCGCCCGACTGGTCATCGCCGAGATAGCCCGGGGTGACCGGCACGCCGGCGGCGGCCATGCGTTTCTTGGCGGCGTCCTTCAGGCCCATGGCGTCGATGGCGGCGGGCGGCGGGCCGACCCAGACCAGGCCGGCGTCGATCACCGCCTGGGCGAAGGCGGCGTTCTCGGACAGGAAGCCGTAGCCGGGGTGGATGGCGGCGGCGTTCGTCTGTTTGGCGGCGGCGAGGATCTTTTCGGGGACCAGGTAGCTCTCGCGGGCCGGCGAGGCGCCGATGTGGACGGCCTCGTCGGCTTCGCGGACGTGGGGCGCGTCGGCGTCGGCATCGGAATAGACGGCGATGGTGCGCACGCCGAGGCGGCGGGCGGTACGGATGATCCGCCGGGCGATCTCGCCTCGGTTGGCGATCAGGACGCTTTCAAGCATGGGGAACACCAAGAAGGCCGATCAGGAAAACGGCGCCGATGAAGAGACCGAGGGCGATGAGGGTCAGGAGCCCCATCACCAGGCCGGTGGCGATCGCGCCAGGCCAGCGCATGCCGTAGGCCACCTTGATGTGGCGGACGGCATGGACCGGAATGAACAGCATCATGAAGAAGGTCCAGGGCTCCCCGACCGGCGGCGGAAGCAGCCTGCCGAAGGCCGCCAGCAGGGCCGTGAAACCGAGGCCATAAAGGGCCACGGTCGCGTGGTCATAGAGGGTGTAGCCGCGCTTGTAGAAGAGCAGCAGCCACAGGATCAGCATTGAGATCGGCGCCATCAGGAACCCGAACTTGTAGAGCAGGCTCTGGATTTTCAGCTGGTAGTAGTCCCAGTGGCCGGCGCGTTTGTCGAAGAAGGCGACGGCCTTGCTGCTGAATTCCTGGGGGCCGGTCGCCGGCTCGCCGGGCTTGGCGTTGATGGCCGCGATGTTCTCGCGCTGCGCCTTCATCACGGCCTCCCGGTCCTTCGGGTCGATGATGACTGGCGCACCGTTGATGTTGACCGTGCTGGACGACTTGTACTGCACGAAGGTCGGGATGGTGAAGAACAGGAACAGGGCGAACAGGAAGATGTGCAGCGGGGCCACGTAACGGGCCCGCTTGCCCTCGATCCAGTCGCGGCTCAGCCGGCCCGGCCGCCAGGCCAGCAGCGGCAGGGTGCGCCAGAGGCGGCCGTCAAAGTGGGCGATGCCCTCGACGAACTCATGCAGCAGATGGCCGAGCCTGTTGTGCAGATGACCCTGCTGGCCGCACTCGTGGCAGAAGTGGCCGAGCAGCGTCGTGCCGCAGTTGGCGCAGGTCTTTCCTGGATCGGCCGGCATCGGCGGCTGGCCGGGTTTGAGATGCTCCGGGTCGATGGTCGGGCCCGTGGCCTCGGCCGCAACAGCGGCGGCTTTGGTCGCGCGCGGCTTGCGGGGGCTCTTGGCCGCCGACTTCTTCGGTTTCGCCCCCTCGACCATGGCTACTCCGCCCAGCCCGGTTTGCGCTTCTCAAGGAAGGCGGCCACGCCCTCGCGGCCCTCTTCGCTGACCCGGCGGGCGGCGATGCGCTTGGCGGTTTCTTCCATGACGCCGCGGTCGATCTCGGCCCCCTCGATGTCGTTCACCAGGGTCTTGGCGTCGGCGACGGCGCCCGGGGCGCAGGCCTTGATGGCGGTGGTCAGGTCGGCGCGGACGCCGTCGAAGCCGGCGGCGTCGGAGACGAGTTGCTGGACGAGGCCGTAGCCTTGCGCCTCGGTGGCGTTGAAGACCTGGCCGGTGGCGAACAGGAGCTTGGCGTTGCGGGCCCCGATGGCGCGGATGACATAGGGGCTGATGGTCGCCGGTGTGAGGCCCAGCTTGACCTCCGAGAAGGCGAACGTGGAGCGCTCGGTGGCCACGGCCATGTCACAGGCCGCCGCCAGGCCGGCGCCGCCGCCGAAGGCCGGACCGTCGATCAGGGCGACGGTCAGCTGCGGCAGGTCGTGCAGCGCCTTGAGCATGGTGGCCAGGCCCATGGCGTCATCGCGGTTCTCGCCTTCAGACCATTCGACGGCGGCCTTCATCCACTCCAGGTCGGCCCCGGCGCTGAATGACGCCCCCGCCCCGGTCAGGAACACCAGCCGCACACCGTCGGCGTCGGCGAGGGTCACGAAGGCCTCGTGCAGGGCGGCGATCACCTCGGCGTTGAAGGCGTTGCGCTTGTCGGCGCGGTTGATGGTGACGGTGGCGATGCCGTCTTGGGTAGCCTCGATGATGACGAGGTCGCTGAGGGTGTCGGTGTCGGGGATCTCGACGAGGGGGTCGGCGATGGGGTTGGTCATGGAGGGACCTTACTGCGGAGGGCTGGCGGGATGAAGGCGGGGCATCAAGTCCTTCTCCCGACAAGCGGGAGAAGGAACGGTGTTTACATCCGGAACACGCCAAACGGCGTGTCGGCTATGGGCGCGTTCAAACTGGCGGAAATAGCCAGGCCCAGCACATCCCGCGTCTGGGCCGGGTCGATGACGCCGTCGTCCCAGAGGCGCGAGGTGGCGTGGTAGGGGTTGCCTTCGTCTTCGTAGGTCTGGCGGATCGGGGCCTTGAAGGCCTCTTCCTGCTCCTTGGTCCAGCTGCCCGCGTCGCGGTGGACGGTGGCCAGCACGGAGGCCGCCTGCTCGCCGCCCATGACGCTGATGCGGCTGTTGGGCCAGGTGAACAGGAAACGGGGCGAATAGGCGCGGCCGCACATGCCGTAGTTGCCGGCCCCGAAGCTGCCGCCGATCAGGACGGTGAACTTGGGG
This sequence comes from Caulobacter sp., assembly GCA_046595895.1. Lineage (GTDB taxonomy): Bacteria > Pseudomonadota > Alphaproteobacteria > Caulobacterales > Caulobacteraceae > Caulobacter. The sequence continues at coordinate 25,890 of JBKJSF010000083.1, forward strand.
ACATTGGCGGAGGCGACCGCGGTGACCATCTTGGCGCCGTCCTTGGCGATGCCGCCGGCCTCGTACTTGCCGCCGACCATGAAGCCCGAGATGTTCTGCAGGAAGACCAGCGGGATCTTCCGCTTGCAGGCCAGTTCGATGAAGTGGGCGGCCTTCTGGGCGCTCTCGCTGAACAGCACGCCGTTGTTGGCCAGGATGGCGACCGGATAGCCCCAGATGCGGGCGAAGCCGCAGACCAGGCTGGCCCCGTAGAGGGCCTTGAACTCGTCGAAGTCGCTGCCGTCGACAATGCGGGCGATGACCTCTTTCACATCGTAGGGCGCGCGGACGTCAGACGGGACGATGCCGTAGAGCTCGGCGGAGTCGAAGGCCGGCGGACGGGGGTCGCGGACGTCCAGCTCGGCGGGCTTGAGGGTGTTCAAGCCCGCGACGATGTTGCGGACGATCTCAAGCGCGTGCTCGTCATTGGCGGCGACATGGTCGACGACGCCGCTCCTGCGGCCGTGGACGTCGGCGCCGCCGAGGTCTGTTGCGGAGATGAGTTCGCCGGTGGCGGCCTTCACCAGCGGCGGGCCGGCCAGGAAGATGGTGCCCTGGCTCTCTTCACCCGTACCGCGCACGATCACCGTCTCGTCGCTCATCGCCGGGACATAGGCGCCGCCGGCCGTGCAGCTGCCCATGACGCAGGCGATCTGCGGGATGTTCTCGGCCGACATTCGGGCCTGGTTGAAGAAGATGCGGCCGAAGTGGTCGCGGTCGGGGAAGACCTCGGCCTGGTGGGGCAGGTTCGCGCCGCCACTGTCGACCAAGTAGATGCAGGGCAGACGGTTCTGCTGGGCGATCTCCTGAGCGCGCAGGTGCTTCTTGACGGTGATCGGATAGTAGGTGCCGCCCTTCACGGTGGCGTCGTTGACCACCACCATCACC
>JBKJSF010000103.1:0-9138 GCA_046595895.1 Caulobacter sp.
CCCCTGTACCCGGCCACCACCATGCTGCACGACATCGCCGCGGCCCAGCGGCTGTATGGCGCCAACACCACCACCCGCACCGGCGACACGACCTACGGCTTTAATTCCACCGCTGGCCGGTCCTGGTTCAGCACGGCGGGCGGCGCCGCCCTGATCTTCGCGGTCTGGGATGCGGGCGGCATCGATACCTTCGACTTCTCCGGCTACAGCCAGATCCAGGTCATCGATCTGCAGCAGGGCGCCTTCTCCAACGTTGGTGGCCTGAAGGGCAATGTGGCGGTGGCCATGGGCGCGGTCATCGAAAACGCTATCGGCGGCTCCGGCTCCGATCTCATTGTCGGCAACGACGCGGCCAACATTCTGGACGGCCGCGACAGCGCCGACACGCTGATCGGCCACGGCGGCAACGACACTCTGACGGGTGGCGACGCTACGGATGTCTTCTGGGTCGAAGCCGGAGGCGGCGCGGACGTCATCACCGACTTCACTGTCGGCATCGACGAACTCGAGGTTACCGGGACCGGCCTGTGGACAAGCAAGGCCCAGGTCGGGTCCGACACCCTGCTGACCTTCACCGGCGGGGTCACCGTTTTGCTACTCAAGGTTGTGGCCAGCGCCCTGACCCTGAACGACATCAAGGGTTACTCCGAGCCGATCATCGGGACGGCCGGCGCCGATACCCTCCATGGCGACACCGGGCCCGACGTCCTTCAGGGCCTCGGCGGCGATGATACGCTCAACGGCAACGGCGGCGACGACGTCCTCGAGGGCGGGGACGGGAGCGACACCCTGATTGGGCTACAGGGCGGGGATACCCTGCGCGGCGGGGCGGGCAACGACACCCTGAACGGCGGGGATGGAGCTGACATCTTCGTCGTCGAAGTGGGCGGCGGAACCGACCTAGTCACCGGTTGGGACTGGCCCCACGACAAGTTGGACATCACCGCCTTCGGTTACTGGCGGACGATAACGAAGACGGCGACGGAGACCATCTTCACCTTCAACGGCGGCGTGGTCATGCGCCTGGCCTGGACCGGCGGCTTCAACGACAACAACTTCATCGGACAGGTGGCGCCCCCGGCGGTGAACCTCGACGGCACGGCGGCCGGTGAGACCCTGACGGGCGACGCGTGGGCCGACATCCTGCGCGGCCTTGGCGGCGACGACACTCTGCTGGGTCTTGAAGGCGATGACGTTCTGGAGGGCGGCGAGGGCGGCGACCACATCTTCGGCGGCGCAGGCTTTGATGACCTGGTCGGCGGCGCGGGCGACGACGAACTGGACGCCGGCCAGGACGCCAATGTCGACGATCTGGCCGGTGGCATCGGTGACGACACCTACACCGTGGGCCAGGGTGACCTCGTGACCGAGTTGGCTGGCCAGGGGACCGACACCCTGCGTACGGCGGCGAACTACTACGTGCTGTCGGACAACATCGAAAACATGATCGCGCTGGGCGACCAGCAGACACTGAACGGCAACGCACTCAACAACACCCTGTCGGGCAACAACCTGGCCCAGCTGATGCGTGGCGAGGGCGGTGACGACTCTATCTTCGGCCATGGCGGCGCCGACAGCCTGTTCGGCGGCGACGGCGCCGACGAAATCCACGGCGGCGACGCCAACGATGGCCTGACCGGGAACCTCGGCGACGACCGCCTGTACGGCGAGGCCGGCAACGACGGCATGTCGGGGCACGCCGGCGCCGACCAGCTGTGGGGCGGCGACGGGGACGACCAGGTCAACGGCGATGATGGCCTCGACCAGCTGCGTGGCGGCTTGGGTAAGGACAGCTTGAACGGCGGCGGCGACGCGGACAGCCTGTGGGGCGACGACGGCGACGACATCCTCAGCGGCGGCGCGGCCGCCGACAACCTTACTGGCGGAGCCGGGGCCGATCGCTTCGTCTTTGATTCCTTCTCCGGCAACGACACCGTCACCGACTTCGAGGTCGGGGTTGACCAGATCGACCTCGCCGCCTTCGGCAACTACCAGTCGGTCGTCCAGGTCGGGGCCCACGCCGACCTGACCATTGCCGCCGGCGTCGTCGTGCGGTTGCTGAACGTCCAGGCCCATACGTTGACGGCCGGCAACTTCCGGGGTCTGACCAGCCCGCCGCCGCCCTTGCCGCTGCCGGTCCCGCCGCCGCCGCCCGGACCCACCCTGCCGGGGTCGCAGGCGACCATCACCGGCACGGCCGCGGCCAACACCCTGACCGGCACCGAGCTGTGGGAGACAATCCGGGGCCTGGACGGCAACGACACCGTGAATGGCCTGAGCGGTTCCGACCGCCTCGAGGGTGGGGCCGGAGCCGACAAGCTGAACGGCGGCGATGGCGACGACCTGCTGCTCGGCGGCGCCGGCCAGGACACCCTGGCTGGCGGCGCCGGGGCGGACATCTTTGTTGTCGGCTTAGGCGATGCCGGCAACACCATCACTGACTTTGTGGTTGGGACCGACAAGATCGACCTGTCCGCCTTCGGCGGGTACGCCAGCAAGAGCCAGCTGGCGGGGGGCGCCAGGATCGCCTTCTCGGACGGGTCCTACGTGACGCTGACCGGCGTGCAGGCCTCCAGCCTGACGGACGCGGACTTCATCGGTTTGAATGCCGTACCACCGCCACCACCTCCTCCTCCGCCGCCTCCGCCACCACCGCCTCCGCCTCCGCCGCCACCGGCCGGGCCGGGGTCGGAACGCACGCTGACAGGCAACGCGTCGGCCAACACGCTGAACGGCGACGATCGTTGGGACACCCTGCAGGGCCTGGACGGCAACGATACGCTGAATGGCCTGGGTGGCTCCGACCGCCTGGAAGGCGGCCTTGGCGCCGACAGGCTCTACGGGGGCGACGGCGACGATGTGCTGATCGGCGGCGCGGGTCAGGACACCCTGACCGGCGGCGAGGGCGCGGACATCTTCGTGCTGGCCACCGGTGACGGGGCCAACACCATCGCCGACTTCCAGGACGGCATCGATCTGATCGACATCTCCGGCTACGGCGGTGTCTACAGCTCGATCGTGCAGCTGGCAGGCGGGGCGAAGGTCGTCTTCGCAGACGGCGGCTACGTGACCCTGACCGGTGTGCAGGCTGCCAGCCTGAGCGCAGCCGACTTCATCACCGGCGTCAGTCCGCCACCACCACCACCACCACCTCCTCCTCCTCCTCCTCCTCCTCCTCCGCCTCCGCCCCCCGCGGCACCAGGCTCAGAGCGGACGTTGGTCGGTACGGCCAGCGCCAACACGCTGAACGGCGATGACCGCTGGGATACGATCCAGGGTCTGGACGGCAACGACACGCTGTACGGCCTTGGCGGTTCCGACCGCCTTGAAGGGGGTCTCGGGGCTGACAAGCTGTTCGGCGGCGACGGCGACGATGTGCTGATCGGCGGCGCGGGTCAGGACACCCTGACCGGCGGAGCCGGGGCGGACGTCTTCGTCATCGCCCCCGGCGACGGAGCCAACACCATCGCCGACTTCGAAGACGGCGTGGACCGCATCGATATCAGCGGCTTTGGCGCCTACAGTTCGATCAGCCAACTGGCGGCCGGAGCGAAGGTCATCTTCGCCGACGGCGGCTACGTGATCCTGACGGGCGTACAGGCCTCAAGCCTGTCGGCGGCCGACTTCATCGGCCTACCGGCGCCCATGCCCGCCGAGCCACCGAAGGGCGACTGGTTGCTCTAGGACTTTGGGGAGGGCGAAAGTCCTCCCCTTCTCTCCACAGCTGGCCAACATGCTGCCGCACTTTGCCCTTGCTTGTGGAACAAAACGGGAATAGGAACAAACCCGGAACTTCAATCTGGGAGGCTGGAATGGCCAGAATTGCTCGTGAAACCCTCGCTCTGGCATCGGTCGCCAGCTTTGTGTGGATGATGTGTTCGCTGGCCTATGTCGCGGCCTGAGTCGGTCTTAAGGATGAACCCGCGGTAGGCGGAGGTTGAGCAGGGCAATGGCGGATCTGGCGAACGGCTTTGTCCATTTGCGGGTGCGCTCGGCCTACAGCCTGCTGGAAGGGGCCATCAAGGGGGACAAGGCGCCGACCCTGGCCGCCGCCGAGGGCATGCCGGCCATCGCCATCGCCGACCGGGCCAACCTGTTCGGCGCCCTCGAATTTTCCGTCGCCGCCAAAGACGCCGGGGTGCAACCGTTGATCGCCTGCGCCCTGCCGGTCACCGGCATTGGCGAGGGGCCGCCCGAACGCTGGGCGCGGACCCCGACCATCACCTTGATCGCCCAGAACGAGCGGGGTTATCTCAACCTCTCGATCCTCTCTTCGGCCGCCTATCTGGAGATCGACGCGGTCTCCGAGCCGTCGGTCCCCTGGAGCAAGGTTGTCGCCCACAGCGAGGGGCTGATCCTGCTGTCAGGCGGCACGGACGGGCCGGTCGATCCTCTGTTTGCGGCCGGCAAGACAAGCGATGGCGAGGCGGTGTTGGCTGCCATGCGGGCGGTGTTCGCCGATCGCTTCTATATCGAACTGCAGCGCCATGGCCTGCCGCAACAGGCGGCGGCGGAGCCGGGGTTGGTGGCCTTCGCCTATGCCCACGACGCGCCGCTGGTCGCCACAAACGACGTCTACTACCCCGACCGCTCAATGTATGAGGCGCACGACGCCCTGCTGTGCATCTCCGACGGGGCGTTCGTCGGTCAGGACGAGCGCCGGCGGGTGACGCCAGAGCACTATTTCAAGACGGCGGCGGAGATGCGGGCCCTGTTCGCCGATCTGCCGGAGGCCTGCGACCAGACCCTGGAGATCGCCCGCCGCTGCGCCTTCATGGTCGGCAAACGCGACCCGATCCTGCCGCGCTTCGACACCGGAGCCGGCCGGACGGAGCCGGACGAACTGGCCCATCAGGCGCGCGAAGGCCTGAAGGTCCGACTGGCGGCGGTGGAGCTGGCGGCGCCGGAGGAGGAGTACTGGGCCCGTCTCGAGTTCGAGATCGGCATCATCCAGCAGATGGGCTTCGCCGGCTACTTCCTGATCGTCTCGGACTTCATCAAATGGGCCAAGGCGCACGGCATTCCGGTCGGGCCGGGGCGGGGGTCGGGGGCCGGTTCGCTGGTCGCCTGGTCGCTGACCATCACCGGCCTCGATCCCTTGCGGTTCGGCCTGTTGTTTGAGCGCTTCCTCAATCCGGAGCGGGTGTCGATGCCCGACTTCGACATCGACTTCTGCCAGGAACGCCGGGGCGAGGTGATCACCTACGTCCAACAGAAGTACGGCGACGACAAGGTCGCCCAGATCATCACCTTCGGCACTCTGCAGGCTCGCGCCGTGGTCCGCGACGTCGGTCGGGTGATGCAGCTGTCGCTGGGGCTGGTTGATCGTCTGGCCAAGATGATCCCCAACAACCCGGCCAACCCCACGACCTTGGCCCAGGCCATCGAGATCGAGCCGCGCCTGAAACAGGCCCGCGACGAGGACGAGCAGGTCCGGCTCTGTCTCAATGTCGCCCTGCGGCTGGAGGGCCTCTACCGCAACGCCTCGACCCACGCCGCCGGGGTGGTCATCAGCGACCGGCCGCTGGTCGAGCTGACGCCGCTGTACAAGGATCCGCGCTCGGACCTGCCGGCCACCCAGTTCAACATGAAGTGGGTCGAAAGCGCCGGTCTGGTGAAGTTCGACTTTCTCGGCCTGAAGACACTGACGGTGATCGACCGGGCCCTGAAGCACATGGCCAAACGCGGGGCGGCCATTGATATCGAGACCCTGGCCATAGACGATGCCGCCTCCTACGAGCTGATGAGCTCGGGTCAGACGGTCGGGGTGTTCCAGCTGGAAAGCCAGGGCATGCGCGATACCCTGCGCAAGCTGCGGCCGGGCTCGCTGGAAGAGGTCACCGCCATCATCTCCCTCTATCGGCCGGGTCCGATGGAGAACATCGACAGCTTCGTGGACTGCAAGTTTGGCAGGAAGCCGATCGACACCCTCCATCCCACCCTGGAGCCGGTGCTGAAGGAGACCTACGGCATCGTGGTCTATCAGGAACAGGTGATGCAGATCGCCCAGATCCTGGCCGGCTACAGCCTGGGGGAGGCCGACCTGCTCCGCCGAGCCATGGGCAAGAAAAAGCCCGAGGAGATGGCCCAGCAGAAGGTTCGCTTCGTGGCCGGGGCCCAGGAGAAGGGCGTAGAGCCCGGCCAGGCCAAGTCGATCTTCGACCTGGTCGAGAAGTTCGCCGGCTACGGCTTCAACAAGTCCCACGCCGCCGCCTACGCCCTCATCAGCTACCAGACGGCCTGGTTGAAGGCCAACGCCCCCGTCGAGTTCATGGCCGCCTCCATGAGCCTGGATATCTCCAACACCGACAAGCTGGCGGTCTTCTACCAGGACGCCCGCCGCTGCGGCGTGCCGGTGCGGGCCCCGGATGTGAACCGCTCGGGCGCCGACTTCGAGGTCGAGGACGGCGAGGTGCTCTATGCGCTTGGCGCGGTGCGAAACGTCGGCCTCTCGGCCATGGAGCATCTGGTCGAGGTGCGAAACGAAGGCGGCCCGTTCAAGGACATCTTCGACCTCGTCGAGCGGCTCGATCCCCGGCAGGTCAACAAGCGGGCGCTGGAGGGCCTGGCCCGGGCCGGGGCCTTCGACAGCATTCACCCCAGCCGCGGCCAGATCGTTGCCGGGGCCGATGTGCTGATCGCCCATGGCCAGAGCCTGGCCGCCGACCGCGCCTCCTCGCAGGTCAGCCTGTTCGGCGGTGACCAGAGCGAGGCCTCGCGGCCGCGCCTGCCCAAGGTCGAGGCCTGGGACCAGATCCGCCGCCTCGACGAGGAACTGGCCGCCGTCGGCTTCTACCTGACCGGCCACCCGCTGGAGGATATGGTCAAGGTGCTGCAACGCCGCCGGGTGACCCTGCTGCAGGACGCCCTGCCCGAGGCCGAGGCCGGCCGCGACGCCTTCAAGATGGCCGGCATCGTGCGGCGCCGCCAGGAACGGGCCAGCCAGAGCGGCGACAAGTTCGCCTTCGTCTCGATGTCCGACCCGACCGGCGAGTATGAGGTGCTGTTCCCGCCCGAAGCGCTGCGCAAATGCCGCGACGTGCTGGAGCCGGGCAAGGCTGTGGTCATCCGCGTCCGCGCCAAGTCGAAGGATGGCGAGGTGCGCTTCTTCGGCGACGACGCCGAGCCGGTCGATCAGTCCATCGAAGCCGTGGCGGCCGGCCTGCGGGTCCACGTCTCGGCCGGCTCGACGGAGATCGACAGCCTGCGGCAACGCCTGACGCGCGCGGCCTCGCAGCGGGGCGGGGAGATCATCCTGGTCGCCGGCATCGGCGGCGGCCGCGAGATCGAGATGAAGCTGCCGGGGTTCTACTCGCTGGACGCCTCGCTGCGCGGGGCGCTGAAGACGGCGCCGGGGGTGGCGTATCTTGAAGATGTCTAGTTGCTGGCTGATGCTAGCCACTGCGACGGCGTTGGCCGGCTGCGCGGGCGGTATGTCCGAACTTGAGACTTTGCCGACGGTGGGCTCACCGGCCTTCCAGATCGCCGGGCGCTACGAATACGACCATGGTGATCTCCTGCGGTATCGCTGCGGGCCACACCGGTTCTGCGAGCTGGTCATGGTACGGGATGCGCGGATTGAGCAGTTGACGCCTGGACAGCACATCCGGGTGGTTGGACGACGGGAAGCGTGCGTTGTTGATGGCGCGCAGATCCGATCCGCCTGTCTTTTCTCGCGGGATCGATCCGTATTCGTTGTTGAGCGCTGGCTCTAGTATTGCCCGCCGCGAGACAGGTTTCGCCCCCACGCTTGCATTTCCCCCACATTCCGCCTATCTCCCCCGCCCATCACGCACGCGGGCGTTCGGGCTGGCCGGGGAGACATCCCGACCGATCCGTTCCGGTCCTGACCAATCGGTCGGGAATTGCCCGCGGAGGCGACAACCGGAAAAAGGATCCGATACAGACCATGGCTCTGCCTGAATTCTCCATGCGCCAGCTCCTCGAAGCCGGCGCCCACTTCGGCCACCAGACCCACCGCTGGAACCCGAAGATGGAACGCTTCATCTTCGGCTCGCGCTCTAACATCCACATCATCGACCTGTCGCAGTCGATTCCGCTCCTGCACCAGGCTCTGGTGAAGGTGCGTGAAGTCGCCGCCGCTGGCGGCCGCGTGCTGTTCGTCGGCACCAAGCGCCAGGCGTCCGACCCGGTGGCCGAAGCCGCCAAGCGCTGCGCCCAGTATTACGTGAACCACCGCTGGCTCGGCGGCACCCTGACCAACTGGCGCACCATCTCGGGCTCCATCGCCCGCCTGCGCGAGCTGGAAGGCCTGCTGGAAGGCGAAGGCGGCGGCCGCGGCAAGAAGGAACGCCTCAGCCTGCAGCGCGAGCAGGACAAGCTGGAACTGTCGCTCGGCGGCATCAAGGCCATGGGCGGCATTCCGGACATCATGTTCGTGATCGATACCAACAAGGAAGCGATCGCGATCCAGGAAGCCCGCAAGCTGAACATCCCGGTCATCGCCATCCTCGACACCAACTGCGACCCGGACGGCATCACCTATCCGATCCCCGGCAACGATGACGCCGCCCGCGCCATCCAGACCTACTGCGACCTGATCGCCGACGCCGTTCTGGACGGTCTGGCCGCGGGTCAGGCTTCGTCCGGCGTCGACCTCGGTGCCGCTGTGAACCCGGACGAGCCGATGCTGCGCGAAGCCAAGGCTCCGAAGGCCGCCAAGGTTGAAGACGCCGCCCCGGCCGGTACCGAAGCCGTGGCCGAGGAAATGATCGCCGCCGCCGAACCGGCAGCCGAGCCGGCCGTGGCCGACGAAGCCGCCCAGGCTGCGACCTCGGACGCCAACGACGCCGTCGAAACCGAGGAAGCCGCGGTCTAGGTCTTCATTCATCCGCTCATCCCGGCGAAAGTCGGGACCCAGTGCTTTGGGCGATCACCGAAAACCGCGGAGTCGCGGCGGCCGGTCCTTGAACGCCAGCGTCAAGCTGGACAGAACTGGGTCCCGGCTTTCGCCGGGATGAGCGGAATTCTATTGAGGCCGGGCCCCTGATCGGGTCCGGTCGTTCCCGCATACGCATACCAAGGAGATACCCCATGGCCGAGATCACAGCCGCCCTCGTGATGGACCTGCGCGCCAAGTCCGGCGTCGGCATGATGGACTGCAAGAAGGCGCTTCAG
>JBKJSF010000221.1:0-12167 GCA_046595895.1 Caulobacter sp.
CCTTCGAGGACGCTAGAACAGCACCCGGGGATTCATGATCCGTTTGGGGTCGAGGGCGGCGCGGATGGCGCGCAGGGCTTCGACCTCGATCGGGCTCTTGTAGCGCAGGGCGTCAGCGGTCTTGGCGGCGCCCAGGCCGTGTTCGGCGCTGATCGAGCCGTCAAGCTCAGCGACCAGGTCATGCACCCGGCGCGATCCCTCGTCGCGCAGGGCGTTGTGGGCCTCGTCGGTGTCGATCTCCCCGCGCAGCACATCGTAGTGGACATTGCCATCGCCGACGTGGCCGAAGGCGACGACGCACACTCCGGGACTGAAGGATTCGACCATCGGCGTCGCCCGCTCGATGAACTCAGCCATCTTCGAGACCGGCACCGAAACGTCGTGCTTCCAGGCGGCTCCTTCCGCCTTCTGGCCGCCGGACTGGTTCTCGCGCACCGCCCAGAAGGCTTTTGCCTGGCTCTCGGTCTGGGCGACGGCGGCGTCGGCGATCAGGCCACCTTCGAGGGCATGGGCCAGCAGGCGCTCCAGGGCGGCCTCGGCAACGCCGGGCTCGCCACTGGTGGTCTGGACCAGCACGTACCAGGGGTGGGTTCCCTCCAGGGGCTCGCGCAGGCCGGGGATGTTCTTCAGCGCATAACCGACGCCGGCCCGGCCCATCAGTTCGAACGCCTCGACGTCGCCGCCGGTCTCCTCCTTGGCGCGGGCCAGTAGGGTGATGGCGTCGCGGGCGCTGGAGAGGCCGCAGATAGCGGTGGCGGTGGAGGCCGGTAGCGGAAACAGCTTGAGGCTGGCGGCGGTGACGACGCCCAACGTCCCCTCGGCCCCGATCAACAGCTGTTTGAGGTCATAGCCGGTGTTGTCCTTGCGCAGGCGCTTGAGACCGTTCCAAATCTCGCCGTTGGGTAGTACCGCCTCCAGGCCCAGCACCAGGCTGCGGGTCGTGCCGAAGCGCAGGACCTGGGTGCCGCCGGCGTTGGTCGAGACCACCCCGCCGACGGTCGCAGAGCCCTCGGACGCCAGGCCGAGCGGGAAGCGGCGGCGAATGCGCGCGGCCGCCTCATGCACGGCGGCCAGGGTGACGCCAGCCTCGGCGACGATGACGTCGTCGAAGGCGTCAATGTCGCGGATGGCGTTCAAACGCTCGGTGGAGAGCAGGATCTCGCCCTGCGGAATCTGCCCGGAGACCAGGCCGGTGTTGCCGCCCTGCGGGGTGATGGCCACGCCCGCCTCGGCGCAGAGGCCGACCACGGCCGAGACCTCGGCGGTGTTGCGCGGCAGGGCCAGCAGCGGCGTGGTCCCCTCCCAGCGCCCGCGCCATTCGATCAGCTTGGGGGCGATGCGGTCCGGGTCAGTGCTCCAGCCGCCCTCGCCGAGCACGGCTTTGAGGCGGGAGATGACGTCGGCGGGAACGGGGATGGTCATGGCGGGAGAGGATACGCTTCCCTATTCCGCCACGCCAGTATATACTCTTGATATATAGCAGAGGTCAGCATGGGCATTCTTCTCAAAAATGCCGAAGCCGAGCAGATGGCCCGAGAGCTGGCCGAACTTCGCGGCAGTACACTCACCGACGCCATCAAGGGGGCGCTCAAAAAGGCGCTCGCGGAAGAAAAGGCGCGGACACCGAGGACCCTGGAGTCGATGATCGCCGCCACCGAACGGTTCCGGAAGGCGGCCGGAATCACCAAGGACACGCCGCCAGTTACCAAGGCCGATTTCGACGCCCTGTACGATTACCTGGACGAGGAAATCGATGGTCGTCGTCGATAGCTCGGCCCTGGTTGCGATCGCCCGTCAGGAAGAAGACTGGCTGTCATTTGTGGGCGAGCTGACAAAAGCGGTTGGCCGCAGTTGGCTTGCAGAGGGAACCTACCTCGAAGTCGGCATCGTCCTGATCCAGCAGGGCATCTTCCCAGACAAATCGGAGTTTGATGCCTGGCTTTCCGAGCTCGGCGTCAATGTCGATGCGACCACGCCTGTTGCCGATGCGGCGCTGGAAGCCTTCATCTTATTCGGCAAGGGGCGTCATCCAGCCAGGCTAAACTTCGGCGATTGCTTCTCCTACGCCCTCGCCAAAGCCCTGAACGCGCCATTGTTGTTCAAGGGCAATGACCTCTCACAGACCGACATCCGGCCCGCACTTCAGCCAACGTAGCCCGCCGCCCGCTTCAGCCGGTCATTGATCGCCTCCCCCAGCCCCTCGTCCGGAATCGGGGCGACGGCGATAGCGGTGGGGCCCGTGCTGTCGGCCGCCCTTAGCATGGCGAACAGATTCGCCGCCGCTTCCGCCAAATCACACGTTGGGCTGAGGTTGAAGGGGCTGCCGGAGGGGCCGAAGGCGAGGAAGGCTTCGCCGGCTTCGGGACCGGCCGCGTTCAGTCGGACCGGGGCGTCGGGGGCGTAGTGCAGGGCCATGCGGCCGGGGGAGCGTTTGGCGTCGGCCTCGGCTTCGGCCAACGGGCCGATCAGGGCTTCGATCTGGCTTCTCGTGACGGCGCCGGGGCGAAGCAGGCGCGGCGGGCCGCCGAGGACCGAGATCACCGTCGATTCCAGGCCGATCTGGCAGGGGCCGCCATCGAGGCCGGCCTGGGCCTTGTCGCCGGTCTCTTCGCGGGCGTCGGCGTAGGTGGTGGGGCTGGGGCGACCCGAGCGGTTGGCGCTGGGGGCGACGACCGGCCGGCCGAAACGGGCCAGCAGGGCGCGGGCCACCGGGTGGCCGGGGACACGCACCGCCACAGTGGCGAGCCCGGCGCGGGCCAAGTCGCAGACGGCGGCAGAATCGGCGATCGAGGCGACCAGGGTCAGGGGACCGGGCCAGAAGGCATCGGCGAGCTTGAGCGCGCGGTCGTCGAGATGGGCGATGCGGCGGGCGGCCTCCAGGTCCGCGACATGGGCGATCAGCGGATTGAAGCGCGGACGGCCCTTGGCCTCGAAGACGCGGGCGACGGCCATCGCGTCACGCGCATCGGCGGCCAGGCCATAGACGGTCTCGGTCGGGAAGGTGACCAGGCCGCCGGCTTCGAGCGCCCGAACGGCGGCGTCGATGGCGGCGGCCTCTATCGCTTCGCCGTCAACGCGATGGTGACCGTCACCGGGTCCGGAATGACGTCGGTCTTCTTCCACTCGTTCTGTCCAACCCCGAAGGCGAGGCGGCTGACCGTCACGCGCGCGGTCATCTTCGCCTGATTGCCGGTGATGACGAGGGTGAAGGGCAGGGTCAACGGTTTGCTTGCGCTCCTCAGAGTCAGGGTCCCGGTCGCCTGGTACTTGCCGCCACCGAGCGCCTTGAAGCCGGTGGTCCTGTAGGTCGCCTTCGGGAAGGCCTTGATGGAGAACCAGTTCGGCTCCTTCAAAGCGGCGTCGCGGTCCTTGTCGCCGGAGAAGGCGCTGGCCGTTTCGATGCTAACGACGGCGCTGGAGCCGGCCAGGTTCTTTGGATCGAAGCGGACCACCGCGTCCCAGCGGGCGAAGCCGCCGTTGAAGGCCTGGCCACCGAACGTCGAGGCGAAAGCGATCTTCGAGGCGGCCTTGTCGACCGTCCAGGCCGGGGCCGGCGCGGCGGCGGCCGGCATGGCCGCCAGCAGGAACAACGCACCCAGAGCGGCGAGGAGGCGGCGCATCAACGAGGCGCTTTCAGGAAGGGAATCATGCGGCCAAGCTCGTTGTCCTTGTCAAGGAACTGGTGTTTCAGCGCGCCCAGGATATGCAGCGGGATCAGGCCATAGATGAGAACCTTGGCCAGCAGGTGGTGAACCTCTTCCCAAGTCTCGTGCGCCGCCTTCATCTCGGCCGGCGGCAGGTTTGCCAGCGGTCCGATCGCCGGCCAGTTGAACAGGCCGAACATGTCGATGGGGTAGACCTTGATCAGCGGACTGGCCGAGACCAGGGCCCAGCCGGTCAGCGGCAGGCCGATCATCAGGACGTAGAAGCTCCAGTGGACTGTATGGGCCAGCCAGCGCTCCCATGTCTTCAGGTGCGGATTGAGCACCGGCGGTCGGTGGGTCAGCCGCCAGGCGAGGCGGCCGAGGCTGAGCAGCAGGATCGTCACCCCGAAGGTCTTATGCCAGGCCATCAGCCCCGCGGCGCTGGATCGCGGCAACTCGTTCGCCGTCCACGCCAGGGCGACGTTGCTGATGATCAGGGCGGCGATGAGCCAGTGGAAGATCATCGCCACGGTCGAATAGCGGCTGCGTTGCGTGCTCATTGACGGGTGAACTCCACCTCGATGATCAGGTCTATGTCGTCGCCGGCGAACATCGACATGCTCTCCGACCCGAAGTCCGAGCGCTTGATGTGGCCGGTGGCCGAGAAACCGGCCCGGGCCCCGAGCAGGCCGGACTCATAGCCCCGGAAGATGACCTCGAGGGTCACAGGCCTGGTCACCCCGCGCAGGGTGAAGTCGCCGCTGACCGTCCCGTGGTCGCCGTCGCGGACGATGGCATTGGAGACGAAGGTCGCCTTGGGATTCTTTTTGGCGCCCAGGAAGTCCTCGGCGAAATCCTTGCTGATCTTGGCGTCGCCGACATCGAGCGAGGTGACGTCGATGGTCACCGTCAACTTGGCGGCTTCGGGAGCCTTCGGGTCCCAGTCGTAGCGGGCGTCAAACCGGTTGAACCGCATGGTGTAGCTGGTCAGGCCCATGTGCCGCACGCGGGCCAGCAGCGAGGCGTGGGTCTTTTCGAGGGTGTAGGTCCCGGCCGGCATCTTTGACGGGTCGGTCGAAGGCGCGCCAAGCGCTGGGCCTGTCAACAATAGAACAGTCAGCAGGGCGGCGGCGATTGGACGGATCATGCGGACGCTCCAACTGATGGCAGCCGTGGCCGAGCATAGCCGCAGCCCCGGCCGATGAAAGCCCCACCTCACCCTTTGTTCGCGGGCGGTAGAGGTCTAGGTAGGCGGCGACAGCCCTGGGACCTCCTCCATGACCTACACCCCGCCGCTCCGCGAT
Source organism: Caulobacter sp. (assembly GCA_046595895.1). Classification (GTDB taxonomy): domain Bacteria; phylum Pseudomonadota; class Alphaproteobacteria; order Caulobacterales; family Caulobacteraceae; genus Caulobacter. The sequence continues at coordinate 4,949 of JBKJSF010000221.1, forward strand.
ATCGCCCTGGCCATGCAGGCCGCCGGCTTCGACAGCCTGACCGACGATTTTCCGGAAGCCGACACCGCGACGGTCGAGGCGGTGCTGGACGGAGCGGGCGCCTTCGCCGCTGACATCATCGCGCCGCTGAACCGGCCCGGCGATCTGGCCGGCGCCACCTACGCCAACGGCAAGGTCGTAGCCGCGCCGGGCTATGCCGACGCCCTGCGCCAGTTCGCCGAAGGGGGCTGGAACAGTCTGTCGGCCGCGGCGCGCTACGGCGGCCAGGGCCTGCCCAAGGCGCTGGAGATCGCCGTCTTCGAAATGTTCAATTCGGCCAGCCTAGCGTTCGGCCTATGCCCGATACTCACCCAAGGCGCCATCGAGGCCCTGGCCGCCCACGGAACCCCCGAACAGAAAGCAAAATACCTGCCGCGGCTGGTCAGCGGTGAATGGACCGGCACCATGAACCTGACCGAGCCGCAGGCCGGTTCGGACCTGGCTGCTCTGACCACCAGGGCGGAGCCCGACGGCCAGGGAAACTGGCTGCTGACCGGCCAGAAGATCTTCATCACCTGGGGCGATCACGACGCCGCCGACAACATCGTCCACCTGGTCCTGGCCCGCACGCCGAACGCCCCGGCCGGGGTCAAGGGCATCTCGCTGTTCGTCTCGCCCAAGCGCGTGCTGACCCCCGAAGGCAAGGCCGGAGCGCCCAACGACCTGCGGCCGGTCGGCATCGAGCACAAGCTCGGCATCCACGCCTCGCCGACCTGTGTCATGGCCTTCGAAGGCGCTAGGGCGGAACTGGTCGGGGTCGAGGGCCAGGGGCTGGCCCACATGTTCACGATGATGAACGCCGCCCGGCTGCAGGTCGGCACGCAAGGCGTGGCCATCGCCGAACGCGCTTATCAGCAGGCCTTCGCGTTCGCCAGGGAGCGCCGCCAGAGCCGCTCGGCCTGGACCGGCGAGAATCCGGCCCCGCTGTGGGACCTGCCGGATGTTCGCCGGACCTTGATGCTGATCAAGGCCAAGACGGCGGCGGCGCGCGGCCTCTGCCTGGCCACGGCCGTCGCCGCCGACTGCGCCCATCACGGCAGCAAGGAGGCGAAGCTGCGCGAGGAGTTGCTGACCCCGATCGCCAAGGGCTGGTCGACAGATGTCGGCGTCTGGGCCGCGTCGGAGGCCCTGCAGGTTCACGGCGGCATGGGCTTCATCGAGGAGACCGGGGCGGCGCAGCACTACCGCGACTGCCGCATCCTGCCGATCTATGAGGGCACCAACGGCATCCAGGCCATCGACCTGGTCGGTCGCAAGCTGTCGATGGAGGGCGGCGCGGCGATGGCCTCGCTGGTGGCCGACATTCGCGAGACGGCGAGGGCGCTCAAGGGCGACCTGGGCGGCGTCGGCGACCGGCTGGCGGCAGCGGTCGAGGCGATGGCGGCTGGGGCCGAATGGCTGACCGGACGCAAGGGAACGCCGGACGCCCTGGCAGGGGCGACGGCCTACTTGAAACTCTGCGGCGAGACGGTCGGCGGCTGGATGCTGGCCCGGCAGGCGCAGATCGACAGCCGGATGTCACCCTTGGCGACGCTGTATGCCGGCCAGGTGCTGAGCGGCGTGCCAGGCCAGCTGGCGGCGGTGACCCAGGGGTCGGAACCGCTGGAGGCGTTCGAGGGCTGACTATTTGAACGAACCGTCCGCATGGACGGCTTCGCCGCCGACCACAGTCAGCAGCGACACCGTCCCCGGAAGTTGCGGCGGCGGCGCGGTCAGGACGTCCTGCGACAGCACGGCGAAATCGGCCGCCAGGCCTGGCCGGATCATCCCCTTCACCGTCTCCTGCCGCTCGGCGTAGGCCGCGCCGGCGGTGTAGGCGCTCAGCGCCTGTTCGCGGGTCAGGGCGTCGGCCGGCCGACGTTCGTAGGTGGTCGCCAGCAGGAACTGTAGCCAGGGATTGGCCACCTGCTCGCCATTGCCGCCGTCCGAGGCGAGCGCCATCGGCACGCCGGCGGCGAGAATGGCGGCCAGGGGCTGCTGCTGGTCCGCCGTTGCGCCCCAGCGCACGGCCTGCAGGATGGCCCCGTTCTCGACCGGCATCGGCGCGACGTGGATGGGGTTGGGCAGCAGCACCACACCGAGCCGCTTGGCCTGGGCCAGGCGGGGGCCATACACCCCGTCGGCATGTTCGATGCGCAGGCGTTTGGCGACCCAGCGATCGGCCGGCGCCAGGCGCTCCATCAGGTCGAACAGTCGTTGCGCCTCGCCGTCGCCCGAGACATGCAGGGCCAGCTGGTGAGGGCTGGCCAGGGCGCCATTGAGGATCGCCTCCAGCTGGGTGTCGCTGTAGTTGGACACCCCGCGCCAGCCGGGCTTGTCGGCGTAGTCGGCCAGCATCAGGGCGCCGCGCTCGAGCGGCGTGCCGTCGAGGATCCACTTCGAACCGGCGAGGCGGGTGCGCGGCGCCCAGGCACCGGTGTCGCCGTCGACCTCGCGCCAGGCGTCGCTGACGGCGGTGGCCGGGAGGCCCCAGGCATAGACGCTCCAGCGGATCGGCGGCGCGGCGCGGGAAAGAGCCGCCTTGGCCGCGGCGAGATCGGCGTTGTTGGCCATCTGGCCGACCGAGGTGACGCCCCAGGCGGCATAGCGATCGGCGGTTTGCAGGATAACGGCCGCGTCGGCTTCGCCGCTCGGGTCCGGCCCCGCCGCGCCACGGCTGACAAGGTACTGCGCCGCCTCAATGACATGGCCGTTCAGCCGCCCCTTGGAGTCGCGGCCCCAGCCGCCGCCGATGGGATCCTTCACCGTCTCGGCGATGCCCAGCACCGCGAAGGCCTTGCTGTTGAGCAGCATGGCGTGCCCGCAGCAGCCGACCAGCATGACCGGGTTGTCGGGCGCGACGGCGTCCAGCGCGTCCCGCCAGTTTCTGGGGTCGTTGAACACCGGATAGCCGGTGACCATGAAGATCCAGCCGGGCTTCTTCTCGGCCGCCGCCTTGGTCACCGCCGAGAGCGTCGCCTCGGCGCTGGGTCCCGGGAAGGGCGGGCCGGGAATCTCGATCATTCGCCCGGCCGGCGCGCGACCGACATGGATGTGGCTGTCGTTGAGGCCGGGGACGACCAGCCGACCGCCGACGTCGATCACCCGGGTCTTCGGACCAGCCAGTTTGCGGACTTCGGCGTCTGTCCCGACGGCGGAAAAGGCGCCCTTCTCAACCGCAAAAGCTTCGGCGTAGGGCCGGGCCGGATCGGCGGTGAAGACCTTGGCGCTCACGACGATCAGGTCGGGGGCGGCCAGGGCCGGAAACGCCAGGGCCGAGGCCAGGACAGCAACTAGGGCCAGCAGCCGCATCGAACGCACTCCCCGAAATGGAGACTGGACGATAGGCGCTGGCCCCGCCGGGTCAATCGCGGAACGATGTCAGCCCAGTTGCGGCAGCATGTAGTCGGCGGCGCTGACCTTGAATTCGCCGCCCTGCTCGACATTGAGTGTCTGCACGACGCCGTCCTTGACGACCATCGAGTAGCGCTGGCTGCGCGTGCCCATGCCGAACTTGCTGCCGTCCATCTCCAGGCCGAGGGCTTTGGTGAAGTCGCCGTTGCCGTCGGCCAGCATGAGGATGTCGTCGCCGACGCCCTGGTCGGCGCCCCAGGCCTTCATCACGAAGACATCGTTGACCGACAGGCAGGCGATGGTGTCGACGCCCTTGGCGCGGAACTCGGCGGCGTGCTCCTTGAAGCCGGGCACATGCTTGGCCGAGCAGGTCGGGGTGAAGGCGCCGGGGACGGCGAAGAAGGCGACCGTCTTGCCGGCGAACAGCTCGTCGCTGGTGATGGGACGCGGGCCTTCGGCGCCGCTGGTCATGAAGGTGGCGTCCGGCAGCTTGTCGCCGACATTGATGGTCATCTGATCTCTCCCTCACCCGGCACGGGCGTCGGACAGGCAAATAGGGCCGGCGGGGCCGCTCGCCAAGCGGCGTGACTTGAAACGGTCGTGAAGCGCGACGATGTTGGCGGCATGCCTCACGATCCAGACAGCGAATTTCTCTCCGGCCGGCTGTTGATCGCCATGCCGGGCATCGACGACGAACGGTTCGAACGGGCCGTCATCTACGTCTGCGCCCACGACGACCAGCATGCCATGGGCATTACCGTCAACCGGCCGGTCGATGGGCTTAAGATGCCGGACCTGCTGGCCAAGCTCGGCGTCAAGGTGATCGACAACCATCGCGACGACATCGTCCTGATGGGCGGACCGGTCGAGCGCGAGCGTGGCTTCGTGCTACACACCGACGACTACCGCAGTCCGGCCGGCACCCTGCCGGTGGCCGAGGGCGTCGCCTTGACCACCAGTCGCGAGGTGCTGGCCGCCCTGGCGGCCGACGGGCCGCCGCGCAAGGCGATCCTGGCGCTCGGCTACGCGGGCTGGGGCGCCGGGCAGCTGGAGCAGGAGATGCGCCAGAACGTCTGGCTGGTCGGCGATCCCGATTCGTCGCTGATCTTCGGCGACGACCATGAGCACAAATGGTCGATGGCCCTGGCCAAGCTGGGCGTCAGCGCCGACCATCTGTCCACCGAGGCCGGAAGAGCTTAGGGAGTCTGGCTTAACCCTGCCGTCTCACCGGCGCGACGCCATCGACGTAGCTTTCGTTGAGGTAGACCTCGGCCTCCTGCGGCGACAGCGGCGGGGCGTAGCCGAAGCCCTGGCCGTAGTCGCACCCCAGTTCCAGCAGCCGGCCGGCCATCAGGGCGTTCTCCACCCCCTCGGCGACGACCTCGAGGTTGAGGTCCTGGCCGAGCTTGACCACCGACTGGACGATCTTGGCCGAGCCGGGGTTGGCCCCCATCGTCCGCACGAAATACCGGTCGATCTTCAGGGTGTCGAAGGGCAGGCGGGTCAGGTAGCTCAGCGAAGAGAATCCGGTGCCAAAGTCGTCGAGGGCCAGGCCGGCGCCGACGGCGCGCAGGGCCTTCAGCACCACCGCGGCCCCGTCCGGATCGCGCATGATGTCGCTCTCGGTGATCTCCAGCTTCAGGGCGCCCTTGCGAAGCCGGTACTTGGCGATCAGGCCCCCGACATCCTCGACCAGCCCCTCGCGATGGATCTCGCCGGTCGACAGGTTGACGCTGCAGGTCAGCTGCCAGGCCGGGGCATGGCGCTGCTGCCATTCGGAGAGCTGGCGCGCCGAGGCGCGGATCATCAGCTCGCCGATCTCCTCCATCAGGCCCATCTCTTCGGCCAGCGGCAGGAATTCGTCCGGCGGCAGCAGGCCCCGGCGCGGGTGGCGCCAGCGGCAGAGGGCCTCGAAGCCTGACAGCTCGCCGCTCGAAAGGCGGACGATGGGCTGGAAGAAGGGGCCGATCTCGCCGCGGCCGACGGCGCCGCGCAGGTCGCCTTCGAGGGCCAGGCGCGAGAGGCCGTCGCTTTCCATGCCCGCGCCGTAGGCGGCCCCGCCGCCGCGGCCGGCGGCCTTGGCGGCCTCGACGGCCAGTTCGGCCCGGCGCAGCAACTCGGCCGCGTCGGGGGCCTCGTCGCCGCCCTGGGCCTCAACGGCGCCGACCGCCAGGGTGGGATGGATATCGAAGCCGGCGACGCGCAAGGGCCGCTCCAGCGCCTCGCGCAGGCGGGCGCCGGCCGGGATCAGGCCGGGAGCGAGCACGGCAAACTCGTCCTCCCCGACCCGGGCCATCAGCGACTCGGGCGGGAAGGCGGCAGCCAGGCGGGCGCCGAGGGCGGCCAGCACCAGGTCGGCGCGCTCATGGCCCAGCGCCTCGTTGAGGCGGCGCAGGCGGTCGAGGTCGGCGACCACTAGCGTGAAGGGCTGGTGGGTCTGCAGCCGCTCCCGGGCCCGGGCGACGAAGCTGCGGCGATCGAGCAGGCCGGTCAGCGGGTCCTGCTCCGAAGCTGCGAAGGCGGTTTCCGGGGCGACGACTCCGGCGGCCCGCTGGCCCTCCTCCAGCCAGACCCCGCGCCAGACCCCGACCTCACCACCGCGCATGCGCAGGCGCAGGGAAACCACGCTGTAGGGCGGTTGCTCGCGCAGCAGCTCTTCGGCCAGCGGCCGATCCTGCGGCAAGACCAGAGCGCGCAGGGCGGCGGAGCTGCATTCAGGGGCCAGGGGGCCGAGACCGAGCGGGCGGGAGGCGCCGGTGAAGCGGAGGCGATCTTCGGTGGGCGACCAGGTCCAAAGGGCCACGCCCGCGGCGCCCAGCGCCTCGAGTGTGAGGGCTGCATCCCAGCCCTTTCGGTCGCTTCCCAGCGCCATGCGGCGCGCCCCTCAAAACATGTGAGCCTGATGCCCACTTTGAGGCTTACGGTGCTTCGGGCCGGGTTGATACCGGTTTCCTGCAAGCGTCCTTCAGCCTGAAACTAGTCTGGACAGGCTTCCTCCCGCTCCCGCGAGATCAACCCGAACAGGCGATGGTCTCGCCATTCGCCGTTAATTTTCAGATAAGCCCGCGCAAAGCCCTCCTCGATGAAGCCGGCCTTGAGCAGCAGGGCGGCGCTGCCGATGTTGCTGGGCACGCAGGCGGCCTCCAGGCGGGAGAGGCCAAGTGTGCGGAAGGCGAAGCGGGTGACGGTCTTGACGGCGGTGAGGGTGTGGCCCCGGCGGACGGTGTTGACGCCGCTCCAGTAGCCGACCGTGCCGACCTGGGCGACGCCGCGCCTTACGCTGCTGAGGGTGATGCCGCCGGTCAGGGCGCCGGTCTCGTTGGAAAAGACAAAAAAGGGATAGGTGACGCCCTGTTCGAGGTCGCGGCGCCAGGCATCGAGACGGCGGCGATAGGCGCTTCGGGTCAGGTCGTCGCGGGCCCAGACAGGCTCCCAGGGCTGCAGGAACTCCCGCGACGACGCGCGAACGGCGGCCCATTCGGCATAGTCACCGGCCTTGGGCGGACGCAGCCGGACGGTTCCACCGTCGAGGCGGAAGGCGGAGTCCAGACCGGTCCAGTCGATGAGGGCCATGGAAGACAGGGTGGCGGATGATACAGGCAGGTCAACCCTCCCTCCCCTTTATGGGGAGGGTGTCACGCGCAGCGTGACGGGTGGGGAGTCGGATGCAGCGCGCTCTGTCACGTGAGTACCCCACCCTGAGAGGCTTCGCCTCGCTGTCCCTCCCCATAAAGGCTACGGCATGCACACAAGTGGTTCGGGGCTGGAGTTTGTGGATTTCCCTGGCGGCGACTGACTGATTCACTGGTCTTTGCGTTGAGCGGAGGTCGGAGATGGTTGGGTTCAG
>JBKJSF010000046.1:0-24019 GCA_046595895.1 Caulobacter sp.
GCTGGGCGACCGGGACAAGCTGGGGCTGGCGTTCAACGAGATGGTGGCGCGGGGCGAGATCGGGCCGGTGGTGATCGGGCGCGATCACCTGGATAGCGGGTCGGTGGCCAGCCCCAACCGCGAGACCGAGGCGATGAAGGACGGGTCGGACGCGGTATCCGACTGGCCGTTGTTGAATGCGCTCCTGAACACGGCCAGCGGGGCGACCTGGGTGTCGCTGCACCATGGCGGCGGAGTTGGCATGGGGTTCAGCCAGCATAGCGGCATGGTCATCGTCTGCGACGGAACCGAGGACGCGGCGCGGCGGCTGGCGCGGGTGCTGTGGAATGACCCGGCGACGGGCGTGATGCGGCATGCGGACGCCGGGTACCAGGAGGCGGTTGAGTGCGCCGACGCGATGGGGCTCGACCTGCCGTCGCTGGAGTAAGACATGTCGCCGCAAACAGTTCTGGCGCGAAACGCGTCCTCAAGCGTCTGGGCCATGCCAGCATTCATGGCCGGGATGCTGGCGGTGCTGTGGCTCTTTCCATTGCTTTGGGGGAGCTAGGAGCAATTTCTTGCGCAAAGTCGGCGTGCTGAAGGCTGGCTTGTCATGGCTCCAGTGCTCACAGCCGCCATCGTTGTGATGTGGGGCCTGATGACCGCTCAAAGAATTCGGCATCGCGGGGCGATCGTCACCATGGATGCCGATACCTTCACCGTCATCGCCTTCACCGCGCGAACCTTCCGGCTGGAAGATCTGGAAAGGGCAGAGCTATCCGAAGATGGCCGGCTGCTCGGCATCTATCTGACCGATGGCAGGACCCATCAGTACGGCGCGAAGTTCTGGGACCGGTCGCCCGGTGAGGTTGCCACACTCTTGACGGCTGCTGCTGAAGCCAAACGCGATGGCGGGATCAGCCCGACGGTGAGCCAGTCGAAACCGCCTTCGCCTACTGCCTGACCTTCCCCTTCACCAACTTCAGCGTGATCGCCTTACCGCCGGGGGCCTTGGCCTTCAACGTCCCGCCCACCTGGGTCGGGAAGGTGTTGCAGAGGCTGCCGGGGAGGCGGGGCTTGGACTGGCTAATGCAGACCTTGTCGCCCTTGACCGTCCACTTGCCGGCCAGGGCCAGGCCGCGGCGGCTGAGACCGGTCCAGCGACCGCCGGGCTGGAGCCAGATCTTGCGGGAGCGGCCATCGGGATCGACGATCAGCACGGTGTTGCCGATGGCGGCGTTGATATTGGCCGCGGCATAGGCCGGAGCGGCGAGCGGAAGGCCGATCAAGGCGGCCAGGGCGAGGGCGGTGATGCGTGTCATGGTCGCCCAACGCCCAAGGCGCGACATTGCTCCCCGAACAAGTGTTTGAATTTCGCTGCCGGCCTCCCTAAGGTCACGTCAACAAGAGGGAGCACATCATGGGTCGTTTGTCGGGCAAGGTCGCCATCGTTACCGGGGCCGCCAGCGGCATTGGTCGGGCCAGCGCCAAGCTGTTCGCCGCCGAAGGGGCCAGCGTTGTGGCCTTCGACCGGGCCGAAGAGGTCAAGGACACGGTGGCGCAGATCGTCGCCGACGGCGGCGCGGCCATCGCGGTGACCGGCGACGCCGGCTCGGAGGCCGACGTCAGTGCGCTGGTCGACAAGGCGGTGGAGACCTATGGCGGCCTCGACATTGCTTTCGCCAACGCCGGGGTGTCGGGCGGCTGGATCACCCTGCCGGAGCTGACCGAGGCGAGCTTCATGGACTTGCTGCGGATCAACGTCGTCGGGCCGGCGATGATGATCAAGCACGCCTCGCGGGTCATGGCCCCCAAGGGCAAGGGCTCGATCATCTGCACGGCTTCCGTGGCGGCGTTGCGGTCTGGCGCGGGCGGCACGCCCTACAGCGCCTCCAAGGCTGGGGTGATCAGCATGGTGCAGACCACGGCCCAGCAGCTGGGCGGCACCGGCATCCGGGTCAACGCCATCTGCCCGGGGCTGATCGAGACGGGGATGACCAAACCGATCTTCGATGGCGCTCGCTCCAAGGGCTCGGAAGGCAAGATCGGCCAGCTGAACCCGCTGCGCCGGGCCGGCCAGCCAATCGAGATCGCCCAGATGGCGCTGTTCCTTGCCAGCGATGACGCGTCTTACGTCAATGGCCAGGCGATGGTCGTCGATGGCGGGCTGTCGAGTTCGCACCCGGTGGCGCGTCCGGGGTCGCTGAGCTAAGCCCCCTCGAGCAAGCCGACGACGGCGTCCGGGTCGGAATAGTAGGCCAGGAAGCCGCCGCCCGGCAGGATGGATATCCGCGCGCCGGGCAGGCCCAGTTCCCAGACGCTCAGGTCGACCGGCACGTGAAGTCCTTCCCAGAACGCCACGCGCCAGCTCTCGCCGCCAAGGGAGTCAGGAATTCGCCAGCCGTTGGCGTAGGCCGTCACCTCGGCCGCGAAGCCGGCGCTCGTGCGGGCCGACAAGGCCTGGGCGTCACGCACCACCCAGGCCAGGACGGCAGGGTCCTCAATCAGCCGACGGTCGCTTTCCGAAACCGACAGGGTTCGCCTGAGGGTGCGGGTCAGCATGTCGCTACGGGTCTGGCGGCGCATCATCTCGGTGAACGGGCCGATCAGTTCGGGATGCTTGAACAGCATCCGCGAGACCACGCCCGACAGAGTGAAGCTGGTCCTCGCCACGCTGCGGGGCGGCCAGGGGTTGATCAGCAGGCCGCGGCCCATTCGGTCCGGATGGCGGTGAGCGAAGGTCAGGCCGGCAGCCGTTGAGCCATCCAACAGGATCAGGTCCGTCTTGCGCAGTTTCAGCGCATCAAGGATAGCCGCCAGGTCGTCGGCGCTGGCTTCCAGCTGATCGCCGGCGGTGACGTCGGTCAGGCCGTAGCCCGGCCGCTGCGGCACGATGGGCCGGAAGCCCACCTTCTGCAGCTTTCGAACAAAGGGTATCGGCAGCATGCGCCCGGCCGTAAAATTGTGGGACAATGCGACAGGACGCCCGCCCCGGGGTCCGTAGTCGATCACCGCCGCCTGGCGCTGGCCGCCCGGCAGGTTGATGAGCCGCAGGGCCCCTTCCGGATCGCCATGCTCGACGACGGTCTCGGCCGCGCCGGTGAGCACCGCCAGGGAGCTGGCTTCGACGGTCAAGCGGACCAGGTCCTTGGCCTTGTTGACGCCGGTCTTGGCGAACACCGCCTTCAGCTGGCCGCGGACCGTCGCCTCCTTGACGCCGACCGCGACGGCGACCTCCCGGGCGGTCTGGCCCTCGGCGATGAGGGCGGCGGCGGCGGCCTCCGCCGGTGTCGCGCCGAACACGTTGCGCAGCACCTGCTGGACGTCGGCGGTCGGGGTCTGCATGCCGCTCATAAGGTCCATCATCCGGCGGACGAGGTCCGGCGAGCGACGGGCGCCGGCCTTGCGCATGGCCTTCTTCAAGGCCTCGCGGGCGGTTTCCCGGCCCACCCCGATGCGCTCGGCGGCGTCCTCCAGGGTGCTGGCGTCGAGCAGGGCCTCGGCGACCCGCGCCTCCAAGGGAGTCAGCCCGAAGGCCGCGCAGGCCCGCGCCGCCAGGTCACTCACGCGGGAGGGGGCGAAGGCCAACAGGCCAATCCGGCGGCCGGGCAGCATCAGCTGGACGCGGCTGGGTTCCGACAGGGGCCAGCGAAGCGCCAGCCGCTCTGTGGCGGCGCACGCGGCCAGCACCCCGCCGTCGTCGGTCTCGACCAGCCCCGAGGCCTGTCCCTGCTTCTGGGCCAGGCGGATCAGCCGGCGCAGCGCCACGGAGTCGCGGGGATCGCCGAACCAGCGGATGAAGGCCGGGTCAGCGCTGGCCAACTCGCCGCTGGGCGACATCACCGCCGTGCCGATGGAGCCGGCCGGGATGACGGCGGCATAGCCTGCCGAGGCGTCCAGTTTCGCGGCCTGGCCCAGGGCCTGGGCGATGCCGGCCGGGTCGTGGGCGACCACCGCTTCGAGCGTGGCCCAGCCCTCCAGCACCGCCTCCATCGGCTGGTCGCCGACGAGACGCCGTCTCAAGTCTTCAAGGGCGGGCTCGGATGAGAAAGCCGTCAAGACGCAACCATTCTGATTTCGGACTCAACGGTCGAGTGAGCACTCTTGTCGGCAGCGCTGATATCGAACGGCAACGCGAATGCTAGACCCCGTTCTCAAGGGCGGCAATCACCTCGGCCGGGTGTGTGTAATAGGCGAGGAAGCCGGCATGCGCCAATTCGGTGACAGGGGCGCCGGGCAGGGCGGCTTTCCAGAAGTCGCTCTGCACCGGCCAGTCGAGGCCGTTGCATTGCAGGAAGCTCCAATGCTCCCCCCCGATGTTGTCCGGCAGGGTCCAGCCTTGAGCATAGACGGCCATCTCTGCCGCCCATCCGGCGCTGGTGCGGGCCGACATGGCCCGGGAGTCGCGCAGGATGCGGGCCATGATCAGGGGATCATCGATGGCGGCGCGGTCCGCTGGCGAGATCTCCAGGGACCGGCGGATGGTCTTGGTCAGCAGGTCGGTGCGGGTCTGGCGGCGGAGCATTTCGCCGAGTGGGGCGATCAGCTCCGGGTGCTTCAGCATGCTGCGCGAGATGGCGCCGATGAGGGATCGATGGTCGCGCTCGATCTCGCGCGGCGGGCGCGGGTTCATCAACAGGCCCCGGCCGATGCGGTCGCCGTGGCGGGCGGCGAAGGCCAGGCCGGCGGCGGTCGAGCCGTCGCGGATCATGACATCGACCTTGCGCAGCTTCAGCGCGGCCAGCACGGCGATCAGGTCGTCCGCCTGGACATCGAGGTGGCTCTCAGGGCTGGTGGCCGGGTCGGAAAGGCCAAAGCCCGGGCGCTGGACGGCCAGGGGCCGATAGCCGGCCCGGTGCAGCAGAGCCACAAAGCTCAGCGGCAGGATGCGCCCCGTCGAATAGCCGTGGAAGACGACGACCGGCCGGCCGCCCTTGGGGCCATAGTCGATGAAGGCGACACGCCGGCCGTCCTCCAGGCTTAGGATGCGCGGCCGGCCTTCGGGGTCGATGGGTTCGACGACGGTCTCGGAGGCCTCAGTGAAGGCGGTCAGGGCGCCAGCCTCGACGGTCAGCCGGACCAGGTCCTTGGCCTTGTTGACGCCGGTCTTGGCGAACACCGCCTTCAGCTGGCCCCGGACGGTGGCCTCCTTGACGCCGAGGGCGGCGGCGACCTCGCGGGCGGTCAGTCCCTCGGCGAAGCGGGCGGCAGCCCTGGCTTCGGCGGGCGTGGCGCCGAACAGGGTACGCAGCACCGCCTCGACGTCGCCGATCGGGGCGCCGACGCCGCTCATCAGGTCCATCATCCGGCGCACCAGGTCGGGGCTGCGGCGGGCCCCGGCCTTGCGCATGGCCTTCTTGAGCGCCTCGCGGGCAGTCTCGCGGCCGACCCCGATGCGCTCGGCCGCCTCAGCCAGGTTGGGGGCGTCGAGCAGGGCCTCGGCCAGCCGGGCTTCCAGCGGGGTGAAGCCGAACGACTGGGCGGCGCGCTGGGCCAGATCGCTGACCCGCGAGGGGGCGAAGCCGAGCAGCGCGACGCGGCGACCGGGCAGCAGCAGCTGGGCGCGGCTGGCGTCGGACAGCGGCCAGCGCAGGGCCAGGGTCTCGACCGCCGCGCAGGCTGCGATGACGCCGCCGTCCTCGGTCTCAACCAGGCCGGACGCCTGACCCTGCTTCTGGGCCAGGCGAACCAGGCGGCGGAAGGCGGGAATGTCAGTGGGGTCGCCGAACCACTTGATGAACCGTGGATCGGCCTGGGCCAGGGCGCCGGAGGGGGAGATGACCGCCGCGCCGAGCGAGCCCTCCGGAGCGACGGCCGCGAAGCCGGCGGTGGTGTCGAGCTTGGCCGCTTCGCCGAGCGCCTCGGCGAAGGCGGCGGGGTCATGCAGGAGGGTGGAATCGAGCAGCGCCCAGCCATCCAACACCGCGTCCACGGGCTGGCCCTCGGCCAGGCGGCCACGCAGGGACTCGGACAGGGACACGGTGGCGTTCAAGCGGCGGGCTCGATTCCTCAGATTGTGGTCAATACCGCGAATACCACGGGTCGGCCGCGTGGCCATCCGCCACATGGTTTCCCTTACGCGGCCGAGGGTTCGCCAGATTTTCTGGCTGGCGACTTCGCTCAAACGATCGTTTAAAAGGCAGAGACACTCATCGGAGAGCAATGTGAGCACCGCCGCCCTGTTCCGACCCTTCCAGGTCAAGTCCATGACCCTGGCCAATCGCATCGCCATGGCGCCGATGACGCGCAGCTTCTCGCCGGGCGGTGTGCCGACGGCGCAGGTCGTCGACTACTATCGTCGGCGGGCCGAGAACGGCGTCGGCCTGATCATCTCCGAGGGCACGGGCGTCGCCCGGCCAGCCTCGCTGAACGATCCGAACATCCCGCGCTTCCACGGCGAGTCGGAACTGGCCGCCTGGAAGGACGTCATCGAGGCGGTGCACGCGGCCGGCGGCAAGATGGCGCCGCAGCTGTGGCACGTCGGCGCGGTGCGCACCCGCGATCCGGAATGGAAGCCGCCGGGCCCGTACGACAGCCCCTCGGGCCTGTCGTCGCCCGGCAAGCAGTTTGGCGAGCCGATGAGCGACGCGGAGGTGGCCGACGCCATCGACGCCTTTGCCAGGGCGGCCGGGGCGGCCAAGGCCCTCGGCTTCGATTCCATCGAGCTGCACGGGGCGCATGGCTATCTGATCGACCAGTTCTTCTGGGACGGGGTCAACGTCCGCGAGGACCGCTGGGGCGGCAAGAGCCTGCCCGAACGGGCCCGGTTCGCGGCCGAGATCCTGCGGGCCGTGCGGCGCGAGGTCGGCGAGGACTATCCGGTCATTATCCGCCTGTCGCAGTGGAAACAGCAGGACTTCAACGTCAAGCTGGCGGCCAATCCGACCGAGATGGAGGCCTGGCTGCAGCCGCTGGCCGACGCCGGGGCCGATGTCTTCCACTGCAGCCAGCGGCGGTTCTGGGAGCCGGAGTTCGAGGGCAGCGACCTGAACTTCGCCGGCTGGGCCGGCAAGCTGACCGGCAAGCCGACGATCACCGTCGGGTCGGTCGGCCTGTCTGGCGAGTTCATCGCGGCCTACGGCGGCGAGGCCAGCCAGCCGGCCAGTCTCGACGGCCTGGTCGAGCGGCTGGAACGCGACGAGTTCGACCTGGTGGCGGTCGGCCGGGCGCTGCTGCAGGACCCTGAGTGGGTGATCAAGGTGCGCGACGGCCGCGAGGACGAGCTAAAGAGCTTCGAGCGGTCGGCGATGGGAGTGCTGTACTAGCCCCCAAACCGCTAGGCGTTGAAGTTCAGCTTCAGGCCCGGCCGCGGCCAGGTGGCCTTGTATAGTTTCCCTGTCCCCGAGGCGGTGATCCAGGCGGTCCGCATGTCCGGGCCGCCGAAGCAGATGTTGGTGCAGAGGATGTCCGGGAAGGGGTAGTGCTCGGTGGAGCCATCGGGGTCGAAGGCGGTGATGCCGCCATTGATGATGGTGGCGACGCAGACCTTGCCGCCAGCCTCCACCGCCAGGCTGTCGAGCAGCTGATAGCCCGGCAGGTTGCAGACCACCCGGCCCGGCTGGAAGGGCGGCGGTTCGGAGAGCTCCCCCGGCGCGCAGACGTCGAAGGCCCAGAGGCGGCCGAGGTTGGTGTCGGCCATGTAGACCACGTCCTCGCCCGGCGACAGGCCGACACCGTTGGGCGAGACGAAATGGTCGCGCAGGCGGGTGATCAGAGAGCCGTCGGGTCTGGCGTAGTAGAGGGCGCCGAACTTGCGGCCCTCGGGGGTCGAGCAGCCGTGGTCGGTGAACCACATGCCGCCCTGCTTGTCGAAGACCAAGTCGTTGGGACCGACAAGCCGCTTGCCGTCGCAGGCCTCGTAGACGGTCTCGACCTGGCCGGTGGCGATGTCGACGCGCTGGATGGAGCCGCCGACGTGGCTGGCCGGGGTCGGGCCGGGGATCAAGAGGCCCTGCATCTCCAGCCACTCGAAGCTGCCGCCGTTGTTGGTGACATAGATCTTGCCGTCCGGGCCGATGGCCGCGCCATTGGGGCCGCCGCCGGTTTCGGCGACGGTGCTGGTCCTGCCGTCCGGGGTGATACGAGTCAGGCGCTGGCCCTTGATCTCGGTGAGGATCACCGAGCCGTCGGTCATGGCGATGGGGCCTTCAGGGAACAGCAGTCCCTCGGCGACGAGCTCGATTTCCACTTAGGCGTTCCCTTCAGCGCTTGTTCGTTGCGCCGATAGAACCCGGTGACGTAACGTCAGTGCAAGGGCTCAGGGAAGCAGGTCGTACTGCGACATCACCACGCCGCCGCCGTTGTCGAGGAAGGCCCGGCCGCGCGGCGCGGCGGCGACCTCGCGCGAGTTCTGGTAGAGAATGCCGCTGGACGGGGTCTCGGCCCCCGGTCGGACGCAGTCGACGGCGATGACCACCGTCTGGCCGACCTGATAGCGCTGGCCGCGTTCGACCGCCTCGACGCGGCCATGCACCCGGCAATCGCCGAGCGGGCCAGGCGGAGGTTCGACCCGCGACACCTTCAGGACGATGACGTTCTCGGCCCCCTTGCGACCTTCCTCGTAATACTTCGGATGCAGGGCGGCCTGGGCGGCGCCGGCGGCCAGGGTGAAGGCGGCGGCGAGAACAACAGGTTTCATCGTTTGCGCTCCAGGATACGGAAGACGTAGGCGTGGTCGTCCTTTTCGCCTGGCTCGTGGGCCTCGCGGTGGACTTCGGTCCAGGCGGCCTCGTCGAAGGCGGGGAAGAAGGCGTCGCCCTCGGGCTCGGCCTCGACCTCGGTGATGTAGAGCCGCTTGGCCCGCGGCATGGCCAAGTCGAACAGGGCCGTTCCGCCGATGACGCAGACCTCGATGGCGCCGTCCTCCTCGGCCTGTTCGCTGGCCATTTCGACGGCCTCGGAGAAGTTCTCGACCGGGACGGCGGTCTTGGGCTCGAAGCTGCCGTCGCGGCTCAGCACGATGTTCAGGCGGCCGGGCAGGGGCTGCAGCGGCAGGCTGTCCCAGGTCTTGCGGCCCATGATCACGGGCTTTCCCAGGGTGTTGGCCTTGAACCAGGCCATGTCCGAGCGGATCCGCCAGGGCAGGTCGCCGGCCCTGCCGATGACCCCGTTGCGGGCGCGGGCGACGACGAGGGCGATGGGAATGGTCATTGGCTGTCCGGCGGGGTGATGGTCAGGACGAAGTTGTCGCGGGCGCCCAGCGCCCTGGGCGCGCAGGCGGCGGGCTTGAAGGTCAGGTCGTGGCAGAGGCGAGCCTCGCGTAGCTGGCCCTCCGGCCCGGTGGCGATGGAGACGGCCTGGCGCGGCAGGCCGGGGTTGGCGGCTGCGAAGGCGTCGCGCAGGGCTCCGGCGGTCATCGTCGGGCTGGTCAGTTCGGGTTTGCGAAGGGCGTCCCACAGGGCGCGGGACTGGTCGAAGTAGGCTTCGGGGCTGTCCCAGGCGCAGACGCCGTGGGCGGCCCACTCATGTTGCTGCAGCCTGGCCGACGGGATCATGCAGAAGTTCTTCGCGACGGTGAGCGTCTTGAGGGGCTCCGAGGAGCGGCAGTAGCGAGGATGCCTGCCGTCGGCGCTGTTGGGCCACAGGCCGTGCAAGGTCCAGGTGCGGGCGCCGTCGCAGGCGCTGGGGTCAGAGGTGTCGGCCGCCTCGCTGCGGCAGGCTTCCGGCTGCCAGGCCAGGGCGAGCAGGTAGGTGTCGGGCGTGAAATCGGCGACCACCTTGTTGGCCGGGCCGACCTCGGCGGGAACCGTTTCAAACGCCGTCGGCGCGGCGCAGTCGAGCGCTGGCGCGACGACCTCGCCCTCGGGAGCGACGCAGGCGGTCAGGGCGAGAAAGGCGAGAAGGGTCAGGGCGAGACGCATGGAACGGCCTTTCGAAGGACCGCTTCTAGCCCGCGACGAGGGCTACTTCCAGATCACCGACACCGAGGTGGTGGCCGGACTGCCCGGCCGGTCGGTGACGGCCAGGACGATCAGGCCGCTGGGGCGCGCCATGTCGGCATAGCCGCCCATCACGCCGCCGCCCTTGATCGGCCCGTCGGCCATCCCCGGCAGGCCGCGCGAGCGGGTGACCAGGGCCCGGCGCAGGGCGGTCTTGTCCTGGAAGCCCGGCGAGGCGGTGATCTCGCACAGCCGGACGGAGGCGCCGCCCATGGTGTTGTTCCCCATGGCGGAGGCGATCACCGTCCCGCCGACCGGCTTGACGCGGCCGCCGCTGGAGACGGTGCGGTAACCAAGGTTATCGAGGCCGCTCTTCCAGTCGCTCTGGCCCTGCAGGACCCGCAGGCAGAGGTCGAGGGTGGAGACCATGGTGTCGGTCACGGGATCGCCGGACTGGGCGGCGGCGGGCGCGGCCAGTAGCAGTGCGGCGGCGAGGGCGGAGGCGAGGCGACGGCTTTTCATGTCAGCCACCATGAGCCAGCCATCGGCGGCCCGCATGCCCAAAAGCGGGGGGTTGGTCTATCGCCGCCAGATGACCGACAGGAAGGTCCTGCCCGGAATATCGTTCTCTGCCGGCATTTCGGTGATGGTCAGGCCGATCAGCGGGCCGCCGGGGTTCTCGAAACCGCTCTGAACGCCGCCTCTTTTGTCGGGGCGTGGCGCAACGGGGTTCAGGGGGTAGGCGGCGGCTCGCTCGGCGAGGGTGGCCTTGAGGCCCGGCGCGTCGACACTGGCCGGCGACATGTTGACGGCGCAGATCCGGAACGAGCCGCTGGCCAGGTTGGTGATCGCCAGCTCCGTCGCCATCATCGACTTGCCGACCTTCTTGCCCCAGCCGCCATTGCCGGTGCGGCCCCAGCCCTTGCGCTTGGCGTCCTTGTCGTAGTCCGCCTTGCCGCTCATGGTCGCCAGGCAGTGGTCCAGCATGTCGATCAGCACCCTGGTCGCCGGATCCTTGACGGGCGCGGGCTTGACAGAATTCTGGGCGACCGCCGGGGCGGCGAGCAGCAGGGCGGCGGCGGCGACGATGGTCCGGCGCATGGTCAAACCGCGATCGGGGCCTTGATCGTCGGATGGGCCTGGTAGCCCTCGACCAGGAAGTCGGCCAGTTCGAAGCCGAACAGGTCGTCCTTGTCGGCCAGGGTCATAGTCGGGAAGGGGTAGGGCTCGCGGCGCAGCTGCTCTTTCGCCTGGTCCAGATGGTTCAGATAGAGGTGGGTGTCGCCGAAGGTGTGGACGAAGTCGCCGGGCGCCAGGCCGGTGACCTTGGCGACCATCATGGTCAGCAGGGCGTAGCTGGCGATGTTGAACGGCACGCCCAGGAAGACGTCGGCGCTGCGCTGGTAGAGCTGGCAGGAGAGCTTTCCGTCGGCGACGAAGAACTGGAACAGGCAGTGGCAGGGCGGCAGGGCCATGTCCTCGACGTCGGCCGGGTTCCAGGCGCTGACGATGTGGCGGCGGCTGTTGGGGTTGGTCTTGATCGCCTCGACGACGGCGCTGATCTGGTCGATGACCCGGCCGTCCGGGGCGGTCCAGCTGCGCCACTGCTTGCCGTAGACGGGGCCCAGGTCGCCCTCGGCATTGGCCCATTCGTCCCAGATGCTGACGCCGTGGTCCTTCAGGTAGCGGATGTTGGTTTCGCCGCGCAGGAACCAGAGGAGCTCGACGATGATCGAGCGCAGATGCAGCTTCTTGGTGGTCAGCAGCGGGAAGCCCTTCGACAGGTCGAAGCGCATCTGGCGACCGAAGACGCCAAGCGTCCCCGTGCCGGTGCGGTCGCCACGCTTGACGCCGGTCGCCATGATGTCGGCCAGCAGGCCCAGGTATTGGCGCTCGCCATGCTCGGCGGGCACGGGAGCCTGCGGAGCCATCGAGACGGGCGCGAGGACGGTCATGGGCGAATCACCTGAGCTGCTCGCCAAAGTGTCGTCGAAGGCCGCTGCTCGGCCAGTCACGTTTATGTCGCGGCGGCCGCTCTCCTGGGGATAAACGCCGGTTGCCGGGGACATCGTTCTCGGCCAGCATGGCCCGAAACGGGGGATACCATGCTGACAATAACGCTTCTCGCCTTGACCCTGGCGATGTCCGAACCTTCGGCACCGGCCGCGAACGCCGAACCGGCGCCCAAGACCAAGGCCGAGCGCGACAAGGAGAAGGTCTGCATCGATGTCGCGCCGACCGGCAGCGTCATCACCAAGAGGGTCTGCAAGACCCGCAAACAATGGCGCCACATGCAGGACGCCCAGCGCCGGCAGGGCGAGGCCATGCTGGACACCGGCTCCAGCAACCAGATGCGGCGTGAATAGTCAGAGCAGCCAGTCGGCGCTTTCCCCCGTCACATCCCCGTTGATCTTCATCTGGTAGTCGACCCTGCCGTCGCCGGTGGTGTCGCGGCGCATCGTGGTGATCCCGCCAGCGAAGGCAGGGTCATCTCCCCCGCCTGCGTCGATGCCGTCGCCGTTGACGTCGCCCGCCGAGGCGACCGACCAGCCGCTCTGGTCGTACGCCGTCACGCCGCTGATCCGGAACCCATTGGTTCCGTTCAGGGTGGAGAGATCGAGGTTGGCCGCGAAGCCCGCGTTGCTGCCGAACACCACATAGCTGGCGCCGGAGTAGGAGCCGTTCGGGTCGGAATGCTTGGCCCCGACGATCAGGTCGTCGATCCCGTCCCCCGCCGAGGCGACCGACCAGCCGCTTTGGTCGCCCACCGCTAGGCCGCTGGATCCGGTCGCGGGCGATGGTGCTCTGCTCGATGAAGTTCCAGCCGCCGCCCGAGGCCTCGCTGAAGAAGATCATCGACCGGAACATGGGGCTGACCATTCTGGGCCAGCTGCTTATGAGCGACGACGACGGCGGGCCAGTGTTCCCCCGGCGCGGACCGGTGCGGCTGAACATCCTGGACCTGGCGCGGCGCATTGGGGCGCAGCGTCACCAGGTCATGCATATCGTGCGCATCGGTCGGGCAAGAGGACTGCTCATCGACCAGCCGGACGGCCGGGCTCTGTTCTCGCCCGGGCTGATCGCTCAGTCCGAGCAGGCTCTCGGGGTCTACTGGCGCTCGCTGATCTGGCGAGGGCGGGAGGCGCTGGAGGCCTGAGGCTCAGCCCGCGAACCCGCCCTCATCGAGAAACGCCTGTTCTTCGGCCGTGGTCTGGCGGCCTAGGGCCTTGTTGCGATGAGGAAAGCGGCCGAACGTCTGGATGATGTCGCGGTGGATCAGGGCGTACTTCACCGTCTCCTGGTCATTCAGTTCGTCGGCCAGGCCCTGGCTGAGCGCTACCGAAACTTGCTGGTCGGCCGGGTCCTCGCTGTGTTCGAAGGGGAGGTAGAAGAAGGGGCGCAGCTCGGGGGCGACCTGGGTGTCGAAGCCGCGCGACATGGCGTGGCGGGCGATGGACCGGGCCTTGGAGTCGGTTGCGTAAGAGTGGGCGCTGCCGCGGAACAGGTTGCGCGGGAACTGGTCGAGCAGGATCAGCAGGGCCAGGCAGCCGTCGGCGCTGTCCATCCAGGCGTCGTAGTCGCCGCGGGCGGCGGCGAAGTGGACGGGCTCGAACTTCAGGCGGATGGCGGCGTCGAACCGGTCGTCCTTGGCGAACCATTTCTGGCGGCCGGCAGTGGTCCAGAAGGTCAGGACATCGTTGGGATGGGCGGGCATGGGAGCAGGGTTAACAACGCTGGCATTTCGTTCAAGTGGCGTTCAGGTTGGAAATCGCATCTCATCGGTTCTGATGGACTTTCGCACCCGCCGCTGAACGTGCCGGGTTGGAGATTGGGAATGAAGAAGCTCTTGCTGGCTGGGGCCGCTCTGGCCCTGCTGATGGGAACCGCCGCTACTGCGGCCCCCCGCGATGCGCGGGAGGCTCGCCGAGCCGAGGTCGAGGCCGAGCCTCAGGCCGAGACTCCGCAATCGCGCGCCGACCGCCGTGGTGAGCGCGGCGGTCGCGGCGAGCGCGCCGCGCGCCCGCCGCGTCAGGAACAACCGGCTCCGCCGCCCCCGCAGGCCGGCGGCGGTCAGAGCGGCTTCGAGCGCGGCGCTCCTGGCGGTGGCCGAGGCGGGCGCGGCGACCGTGGCGGTCGGGGCGGCAATGGCGGCGCGCAACCGCCGCAGCAGCCTGGCGGCGGCTGGGACCGCGACAATGACGGTCGCCCCGACCGTGGCGGCGATCGCGGCGGTCGCGGCGGTGGTCGTGATCCCGGCAACGGCGGCGTCGTGCCGCCAAACCGTGGCAATGACTGGGACCGCAATAATGACGGTCGCCCGGACCGTGGCCAGGGTGGCTGGGACCGCAACAATGACGGTCGCCCGGACCGTGGTCAGGGTGGCTGGGACCGCAACAATGACGGTCGCCCGGACCGCGGCCAAGGTGGCTGGGATCGCAACAATGACGGCCGGCCCGATCGTGGCAACGGCGGTTGGGACCGAAACAACGACGGCCGCCCCGACGGTCGCTGGGATGGCCGCCGGCCGGGCGAGGGTCGCCAGACTCGCAACCGCGACCGGAATCGTCACTGGTACGACAGCCGCAACTGGCGCCACGAGTACCGTTCCTCGCGCCGCTTCCGGCTGGGCGTCTATGCCTATCCGCGCGGCTGGTATTCCAACAGCTGGCGCTACGGCGACATCCTGCCCTACGGCTGGTACGGCTCGAACTACTACCTGAACGACTACTGGAGCTACGGCCTGCCGATGCCGCCGATCGGCTGCGAATGGGTCCGGGTCGGCGACGACGCCTATCTGGTCGATATCTGGTCGGGCCGCGTCTACAGCGTCTACTACAACCTGTTCTGGTAGGGCCGACAGCCAATCCGACGACGAAGGCCCCGGGCATGCCCCGGGGCTTTTTTCGTATGCGGGTTGCTACGCCAACCTTGACGTTCGCGCAAAATTCCGCTGGATAGCGACGCTTTGCTGCACTGCCGTTGCGCAGGTGCGGCGTAAATCGCTATCCTGGAGAATAATCATGCGCGTCTACTACGACCGCGACGCTGATCTGGCCCGCATCCTGGACCGCAAGATCGCCGTCGTAGGCTATGGCAGCCAGGGTCGGGCTCACGCGCTTAACCTCAAGGACAGCGGCGCCAGCAACATCGCCGTGGCTCTGCGTCCGGGCTCGGCCACGGCCAAGAAGGTCGAGACCGACGGTATCAAGGTGCTGAGCGTCGTCGATGCGGCCAAATGGGCCGATGTGCTGATGATTCTCGCGCCCGACGAGCTGCAGCGCGGCATCTACAACGAAGAGATCGCCCCCAATATCCGCGACGGCGCCGCTCTGCTGTTCGCCCACGGCCTGAATGTCCACTTCGGGCTGATCGAGCCCAAGTCCACCATCGACGTGCTGATGGTCGCCCCGAAGGGTCCCGGCCACACGGTGCGCGGCGAGTATGAGAAGGGCGGCGGCGTGCCCTGCCTGATCGCGGTGCACCAGGACGCCACCGGCAACGCGCTTGACCTCGGCCTGGCCTATGCCAGCGCCATCGGCGGCGGGCGCTCAGGCATCATCGAGACCAACTTCCGCGAGGAATGCGAGACCGACCTGTTCGGCGAGCAGGCCGTGCTGTGCGGCGGGGTGGTCGAGCTGATCCGGGCTGGTTTCGAGACTCTGGTCGAGGCCGGCTACGCGCCGGAGATGGCCTATTTCGAGTGCCTGCACGAGGTGAAGCTGATCGTCGACCTGATCTATGAAGGCGGCATCGCCAACATGAACTACTCGATCAGCAACACCGCCGAGTATGGGGAGTACGTCACCGGCCCGCGCATCATCACCGCCGAGACCAAGGCCGAGATGAAGCGGGTGCTGGAGGACATCCAGTCCGGCCGTTTCGTGCGCGACTTCATGGCCGAGAACGCCGTCGGCCAGCCCAGCTTCAAGGCCACGCGCCGCCGCAACGCCGAACATCCCATCGAGGAGGTCGGCGCGCGCCTGCGCGGCATGATGCCGTGGATTACAAAGAATAAACTGGTCGATAAGGACCGGAACTGATTTGGCTTCCCCTGTCCGGCCTGTCGCCGGGCGGGGGAGTTTTCCGAGCGTGAAGCGTACTATTTTGGGGGCCGGCCTGGCCGCCCTGATTGCCGGACCCGCGCTGGCCGAGACCGAAGTGTCGGGCATCGTGGTCCGGGCCGACAACACCGTCATCCTGCGCGTGGCCGTGTCGGGCGACATGGGTCCCAAGACCGTGGTGGTCGGCGAGGACGTTGTCGGCATCAACTGCGGGGCCGACGCCTATAGATACACCGAGCATGAGAACCGGCAGTGCTGGGTCTGGTTAGGCCGAGGCAAGCCAGTGGTGCTGGGGGTCAGAGGCATGCAGGGCGCCCATGGCCGCGACTGGTCGGTAGCCTGGACCGGTTGCGAGGTCGTCCAGGACGGCGCCGGCTGCCGTATCAATCCCGGAAACGAGACCATTGTCCGCGCTCATTTTTCCGGGACACCGCAATAGCGGCGGGCGATACAGCGCCATGACCAATGTCACAGCCCGCGACCTGCCCCCTGGCGCCCTGCTCGCCCGATACCGAGATAGCGGCGACTACACCGACTGTTTTGCTGTAACCGTGCCCGGCGACATCGTTCAGGCGCTGTACGTCGAGGCCTTTTATACCTCGTTTCTGTTCAAGCTGGAGCGGCTGTTTCTGACCTGGACCGTTTTGCGGCCCTCGACCGACCAGCAGGCGCGCCGGCTGGCGGCCGGCGAGATCACGACCTTCGCCGCCTGGAGCGTGGAGGACCAACAGGCCGATCAGATCTTGATGTGCGACTACCAAACCCTGACGCGATCCTGGCTGATGAGCCAGGCGGATGGGGCGGGCGGCACGACGCTGTACTTCGGTTCAGCGGTGGTTCGCCGAAAGGGACAGCAGCGGATGGGCCGCGGGTTCCACCTGCTGCTCCCGATGCATCGGCTTTATGCCCGGGCCCTGCTCCGGTCCGCCGTTCGGCGACTGGAATCCATAGCCTCGCCGGCGGCGTCCGCCTAGGCTGGGATCATGCGCCGCATCGAGACTGTTTTCCTGGCCGGACCGGACCTCTGGTACCCCGACGCCGACGCCCATCTGGAGCGCCAGAGACTGGTCGCCGAGCAGGCCGGCTTCCTGGTGCTGGAGCCCGGGCTCCTCGCCGCCGAGGTGCGGGACGCCGGCGAGCTGGCGGCGCGGGCGCGGTATGCCGAGCGGGTGTCGCGGCTGCGGCGAGCCGACGCGGGGATCGTCAACCTGACGCCGTTCCGCGGTCCGGCAGCGGATTCGGCGGCGACCTTCGAGATGGGGTTTCTGGCCGGGCTGGGAAAGCCGCTGGTCGGCTGGATCAACCTGAGCGACGAGACGGAGGCGGAGTACCGTGAGCGGGTCGAGGCCTGGATGGGCGCGCGGCCGGACGATGCCGGGGTCTGGCGCGACGGCGAGGACTGCGAGATCGAGGACCTTGGCCTGCCGGAGGCGACGATGCTGTGGGCGGAACTGCGCCGGCTGATCGTCATCGTCACGGACGACCCGATGCACGACCTGACGGGGTTCGGAATGTGTCTCGAGGCGTTGCGGATGTATGCGGAGTAGGGGTGCCTACCAACCCAGCGCCGCCTCGCCGCGCAGGATCGCCTCGACCTCCACCGTGTGCTTCCCCCCATCCCTCGGATGCAGCACCAGGGCCGGCAACAGCAGCAGCGGCGCCTTGCCAGTCTTCACCGCCCGCACCACCACCCGCCTGGCCGGCTCGTCGGCGAACGGCTGGATCGGCCGGATGCGGAACGAGCCGGCCTTCGGCGCGAGAGCACTGAGGATGTCGGCCAGACGGTCGGCCCGGTGAATGATCGTGATCGTGCCGCCCTCGCGCACCGCCTTGAGCAGGAAGCCGGTCCAGGCCGCAAGCCCGCCGTCGGCCATCCAGGCGCCCGCCTTAGCCGCGTCCGGGGCCCGCAGGGCGGTGGGATCGTCGAAAAAGGGCGGGTTGCTGAAGGCGTGGTCGAAGGGTGAGAGCTCCAGCGCCCGGAAGCCGGCCTCGACCTCGCCGATGACGATCTCGACCCGGTCCGCCATACCGTTTGCCGCCGCATTGGCCCGCGCCAGGTCCGCCATCGCGGCATCCCGCTCCAGCCCGACGAAGCGGGTCCCAGGTTGCCGCGCCGCCGCCGCCAGTAGCGCCCCGCCGACTCCGCAGCCGGCCTCCAGGACCCGCTCCTGGCCTTGCGCGTCACAGGCGGCGGCCAGCAGGGCGGCGTCCATCCCGGCCCGGTATCCGCGGGCCGGCTGGTCGATCTCGATCCGTCCGCCCAGCAACCGATCTCGGGTGAGGTCCATTCCGCCTGCTATGCCTTGTGCCCGCCGTTGTCCTGACCTATCCCGACCCTGTGGAACCCGCAACGGCGGGAACCCAAGTCGCAAGGAGCCCCGCGCTTGGTCGCAGTGAACGCCGACGTTGAACGCCAACCCGCGTCCGTCGACCTGCTTGTCGACCTGGGCGCGGCTGACATGGACGGCGTCAACGCCCTGATCTCGGCTCGTATGCAGAGCCCGGTGGCGGTGATCCCCGCCCTGGCCGATCATCTGATCAACGCCGGCGGCAAGCGGCTGCGGCCCCTGCTGACTATCGCCGCCGCGCGGTTGGCCGGGTCGGGCACGGACGACTGCCTGAAGCTGGCCGCCGCCGTCGAGTTCATCCATACCGCCACCCTGCTGCACGACGACGTCATCGACTCCTCTCAGCTGCGCCGGGGCAAGGTCGCCGCCCACCTGATCTGGGGCGCGCCGTCTAGCGTGCTGGTCGGCGACTATCTGTTCGCCCGCGCCTTCGAGCTGATGGTCGAGGCCGGGTCTCTGCGGGCGCTGGACATCCTGGCCAAGGCGGCCGGAGTGATCAGCGAGGGCGAGGTTCTGCAACTGACCCGCGCCCACGATCTCAACCTCTCCAAGGACATCTACCTGGAGATCATCCGCGCCAAGACGGCGGAGTTGTTCGCCGCCGCCGCCGAGGCCGGCGCCGTGAGCGCCGGAGCGACCGAGGAGCAGACTCGCGCCATGCGCACCTATGGCATGAACCTGGGCCTGGCCTTCCAGCTGTCGGACGACGCGCTGGACTACGGCGGTTCGACCGCGGACCTCGGCAAGAACGCCGGCGACGACTTCCGAGAAGGCAAGGCGACCCTGCCACTGTTGTTG
The DNA here is from genome assembly GCA_046595895.1 of Caulobacter sp. Lineage (GTDB taxonomy): Bacteria > Pseudomonadota > Alphaproteobacteria > Caulobacterales > Caulobacteraceae > Caulobacter. The sequence continues at coordinate 19,066 of JBKJSF010000046.1, forward strand.
GCCATCGCCGCCACCGGCGCCCAGGAGGCGGCCTTCTGGGAGCGCACCATTGGCCGCCGCGAGCAGGACGACAGCGATTTTGACCGGGCCCGCGATCTGATCAAGCTGACCGGGGCCGGCCAGGCCACCATCGATCTGGCCGCCGACTTCGCGGCCGAGGCCAAGGACGCCCTCTCCTGCATGCCGGCCGGCGACTGGCGCCAAGCGCTGGAAGACCTGGCCGACTTCGCGGTCACCCGGAGCGCGTAGGGGGATGGCCGGCGACCCGGCGCTGGCCCGGATCCTCGTGATCAAACTCTCGGCCCTCGGCGACTTCATCCAGGCGACCGGGCCGATGAAGGAGATCCGCGCGGCTCACCCGGTTGCTCGCATCACCCTGCTGACGACACCGCCCTTCGAGGCGATGGCCCGGGCGACCGGTTGGTTCGACGAGGTGTGGACCGACGGGCGGCCAAACTGGAGCAACCTTGGCGCGGTCGCGAAGCTCATCGGCCGCATCGGCAGGGCCCGGTTCGACCGGGTCTATGACCTGCAGACCCAGGGGCGCACGGTCCGCTACTTCCAGCTTCTGTGGCCTCGCCGGCCGCCATGGTCCGGCAACGCGCCGGGCGCGGCCTTCGAATACGCTGGGCCCGAGCGCGACCGGCTGCATGTGCAGGACAGCCAGCGCGAACAGCTGCGCATCGCCGGCCTCACCGAGGTCGGGCCGCCCGACATCGGCTGGCTGAGCGGAAAGGCCGGCCATCGGCCGCCCGAGCCTTTCGTCCTGCTGGTTCCCGGCGGCGCGCCGCATCGACCGGCCAAGCGCTGGCCGACGGAACAGTACGGCGCCTTGGCAAAGGCGTTGGCGGGGCGGGGGATCACGCCGGTGATCCTCGGCCATGGCGAGGAAGAAGCAGCGCTGGCCGCGACCATCCACTCCATCGAGCCCACAGCACAGATCCTCGTCGGCCAGACCAGCTTCGGCGACATCGCCGATCTGGCTCGCCGCGCCGCGCTGGTCGTGGGCAATGACACCGGGCCTGCCCACATCGCCGTAGCCGCCGGCGCGCCGGGGGTGGTGCTGTTCTCTGCCGAGAGCAATCCCGACCTCAGCGCGCCTCGGCCCATACGCGGCGATCAGGCGGTCGAGATTCTCCAGCGCCTTGACCTGGCTGAACTCGGCCTGACAGCCGTGTTGGACGCCGTGGCCCGGGTCAGACCCTGAGTTCGCCCTCGTTCTCGCCGTCCCAGTAGTGGATGCGCTCGGCGTGGACCTTGATCATCGCCAGCCCGGGAGTATCGACCCCGTCCTTGGCCCAGCGGTCCATGTCCTTGGTCCAGTGCTCGGCGAAGGTGGCCTTGTCGCGGATAATCTGGGCCTCGCCCTCGACGGCGATGAAGATCGGCGGCTTGCCGAGCAGCCCCTTGTTGCCCTGCAACGACAGCCCGACCTTGGGATCGCGCTCGACGTCCCGGAAGGTGCGGGATTCCTCGAACAGGAAGTACCAGCTGTCGCCGTCGTATTCGACGTCGCGGTTGTTGCTCATCGGCCGGGCCGCGATCTGGCCGCCCTCGGTCTTGGTCTGCAGCATCACGAAGTCGATGTCCCTCATCTCTTCGGCGATGTCGGGAAGGGTCTTGTCGCCCATATTGGGTCTCCTCGGGGTTGGGGTTCGAAACCAAAGCGCCGATCCGCCCAGCCCGTTCCCGAATCAGTCGCGGAGCTGGCAGCGGAAGGGCGGATCCGACGGGCCAGTGTTCAGGAACTGGGACGAACTCGTCGGCGGCCTTTGCGGTGAGCCGGTCGACCGCTTCCGGAAGGGTGTCGCAGACCGGAGGATCACGGCTCGACCCCTAGCCATTGCAAGCAGCCCGGCAAGGGCTCAGCGGCGAAATCCACCTGCAACACTCGCCGGCGCGCCGGGCGGGCCGCCCGGTCGGAGGCATGCAGGATCGGGGTCGCATAGGCCCAGACGTCGCCCCGTTCGGCGAGGCAAGGCAGAACCGGCAGGTCGCCGGCGGCCCGGGCGGCTTCGGCGGCGGCGATCCGGCCCAGGCGATGGGAGCCCAAGGCGGCCTTGAGCGGGGCGTTGTCCAGGCCGCATGGATCGAGGTGCAGACGCAGGGTGACCATGGCCTCCAGGATGCGCATCGGCGGGGCGACATGGGCCATGCCGTCCTTGGTCGTCCAGGGGCAGAAGCTGTCGGCGGCCTGACGGTCCTTCACCGCGATGGTGCGGTCCTGGTGCCAGCCCAGCGACCAATTGCGGTCGGCGGTCTTGTCGAACAGTACGGCCCGCACCGGAAAGGCCGCCTCGCCGAGCAGCCGGCGGGCAATCGCCGTCAGCGGCGCCAGGCGCGCCGCCAGCCCGGCCTCGCTCAGCCGTCGTCCGGGGCGGTCGGTGGCCAAGGTGGACAGGTCCGCGCAGGTCGCCTCATCAAGCGCCGCCCGGAGCGGCAGGACCCCATCCCGCGTCCAGTCCAGCCCTTCGCGGCTCTCGACAACGGAGTTCATTTGCATCACCTCAAGGATAGGCCCAGCAAGGAACCGCGCCAATGATCCGCCTGATCCTCAACATCCTGTGGTTCATCCTCGGTGGCTGGCTGTCGGGCCTGTTGTGGCTGTTCGGCGGCCTGGTCCTGGCCCTGACCATTGTCGGCCTGCCCTACACCATGGCTGCCTGGCGCATCGCCGGCTTCTCCCTCTGGCCGTTCGGCAAGGAGGTGGTCAGCCGCGAGAGCATGGGCATGAGCGATGTCGGCACCGGTGGGCTGGGCGTCGTGCTCAACGTCATCTGGTTCATCTTCGCCGGCTGGTACATCGCGTTGACCCACCTGATTATCGCCGTGGCCGAGTTCGTCAGCATCATCGGCATACCGTTCGCCATCAAGGACCTGCAGTTGGCGGTGCTGGCCTTGGCGCCGGTCGGCAAGACGGTGGTCGAGAAGCCCTAACGCCGACGGCGAAGCCGCGTCCAGACTAAGCGGAGCAGCAGCCACCCGCCGGCGATAACGAAGGCGATCAGCGGGAAGACCCAGACGCTTTCCATCAGGCCAGTGATCTCGCCGCCAAGGTCTCCGCCCCTGCTCTCTATGGTCGGTGGAGCCAATTCAGTTCGGCCCGATCATCAGTTCCGGCCGCATGTACTGGTCGAACTCGGCGTCGGTCAGGTAGCCGCCGCCGACCGCCTCCTCGCGCAACGTCGTGCCGTTCTTGTGGGCGGTCTTGGCGATCTTGGCGCAGATGTCGTAGCCGAGGCGGCCGTTGAGGGCGGTGACCAGCATCAGGCTGCGGTCGAGGCCGGCCTTGATGTTGTCCTCGCGCGGCTCGATGCCGACCACGCAGTTGTCGGTGAAACTGATGGCGGCGTCGGCCACAAGCCGCACCGACTGCAGGAAGTTGTAGGCCATTACCGGGTTGAAGACGTTGAGCTCGAAGTGGCCGGATGCGCCGGCGAAGGTCATGGTCGCCTGGTTGCCGAACACCTGAGCGCAGACCATGGTCAGGGCCTCGCACTGGGTCGGGTTGACCTTGCCGGGCATGATCGAGCTGCCGGGTTCGTTCTCGGGCAGGTCCAGTTCGCCGAGGCCGGCGCGCGGGCCGCTGCCCAGGAAGCGGATGTCGTTGGCGATCTTGAACAGGCTGGCGGCCACGGTGTTGATGGCCCCGTGGCTGAAGACCATGGCGTCATGGGCGGCCAGGGCCTCGAACTTGTTGGGGGCGGTGGTGAACGCGAGGCCCGTGATGTCGGCGATCCGCTCGGCGACCTTTTCCGCAAACCCGATGGGGGCGTTCAAGCCGGTGCCGACCGCCGTGCCGCCCTGGGCCAGTTGCATCAGCATCGGCAGGGTCTGTTCGATGCGGGTGATTCCGTTGGCGACCTGCTGGGCGTAGCCGCCGAATTCCTGGCCGAGGGTCAGGGGGGTGGCGTCCTGGGTGTGGGTGCGGCCGATCTTGATGATGTGGCCCCAGGCCTTGGACTTGGTGTCGAGGGCGGCGTGCAGGTGCTTGAGAGCCGGGATGAGATCATGAACCACCTGTTCGGCGGCGGCGATGTGCATCGCCGTCGGATAGGTGTCGTTCGACGACTGGCTCATGTTGACGTGGTCGTTGGGGTGGACCGGCTTCTTGCTGCCCATCTCGCCGCCCAGCATCTCGATGGCGCGGTTCGAGATCACCTCGTTGGCGTTCATGTTGGACTGAGTGCCCGAGCCGGTCTGCCAGACGACCAGCGGGAAGTGGTCGTCCAGCTTGCCGTCGATCACCTCCTGGGCCGCCGCGACGATGGCGTTGCCCTTGACCGTATCGAGCACCCCCAGCGCCATGTTGGCTTCGGCCGCGGCGCGCTTGACGACGCCCAGCGCCTTGACGATCGAGCGGGGCTGCTTCTCCCAGCCGATCTTGAAGTTCAGCAGGCTGCGCTGGGTCTGCGCGCCCCAATAACGGTCCGCGGCGACCTCGATGGGGCCGAAGGTGTCGGTCTCGGTGCGGGTGGCGGTCATGAAGGTCCCGAAGCGGCGTTGATGCGGTGCGGTGTAACGCCCTACACCGCTCCCTGCAAAGTCCCGGAGACCGCATGGACGAGAGCGATGAGTCGCCGCCGACGGCAACCTGGACCGGCCGCGGCAAGGTGCGGGCGCGCGAGATCGAGGGGGGCGGGCTGGAGGTGGTGGTCGAGGGGCTTTCCACCCAAGCCAAGGTCTACAAGCCGCTGATCTATGAGTTCTTCCGCAAGGAGTGGCGCGGGGCGCGGCCGGCCTGGGGCGAGTTCAGCGTCGAGATCGTGATGGATTATGTGGGCGATCCGCCCTGGATGGACCTGGATAACCTGGCCAAGGCGATCCTGGACGCCATCAAGGGCTACTCCTTCCACGACGACGTCCAGGTGGCGCGGTTGCTGGTGGAGCGGCGGGCGGGAGAGCGCGAGCGGATCGCGGTGACAATCCGCAAGCTGTCGGACCTCAGCCCCTG
>JBKJSF010000059.1:0-6720 GCA_046595895.1 Caulobacter sp.
GGTTGACGAACGGCCGGCCCGGATCCTCCGCCGTCGGGCCAGTGCTCTCGGTGACGATGGTCTGGCCCTTCCACATTTCGGCGGATGTCGCCTCGCTGAACAGCCGCCCGCCGCCGGGCAGGGCGCCCCTGGCCAGCTGCACCTGCAACCACTTCGCCGCGTCCCGGGCGCTGACCTGCAGGCCCGCCGCCGGCGAGGCGTTGCGGAAATCGTCCGACCGAATCTCGCTCAGCGGCCCGACGCCCCGCACCGCCCCGCTGACCCGCGCATGCGGCGCGGCGAGGTTGCTCCTCCCCGCCAGCCGAACGAACGACGGCACGCTGTCGGACATGCCCAGGGGGCTAAAGATGCGGCCGGCCACGAAGTCTTCCCAGCTCATGCCGGAGACCCGCGCCACTACCTCGCCGGCCACCACATAGAGGACGTTGTCGTAGGCGTATCCCGACCGGAACCCCCGTGCCGGCTTGAGGTAGCGCAGGCCGCCGATCAGCTCGGCCGTAGTGTGGGTGGTGCTCGGCCAGATCATCAGATCGCCCTGGCCGAGCGCCAGGCCGCTGCGGTGCACCAGGAGGTCGCGGACCGTCATGTGGGCGGTGACGTAGGGGTCGTACATGGCGAACTCGGGCAGGTATTTCACCACCGGCTCGTCCCAGCCGACCTTCCCGTCCTCGACCAGCAGCGCCAGCGACAGCGCCGTATAGGCCTTGGAATTGGAGGCCACCGAAAACAGCGTCGCCTCGTCCACTAGCGCCGGCGCGCCCAGCCGGCGCACGCCATAACCCTTGGCCTTGATCACCTCGCCGTCTTTGACAATGGCGACGCCCAGGCCCGGCTGCTCGAAGGCCGCCATGGCGTTGACGATCAGCACCTCTGAGTGGAAGTCGATCTGGGTGGCGGGCATCTGCGCCCAGCCCGGCCGCGCGGCCAGCGCCGCCGCCGTTCCCGCAACCCCCGCCAGCGCCCCGCGCCGGGTCAGAAAACCACTCATCACGCCTCCGATGTCACCGCTCCTCGATAGGGGAGGGAGGGGCGCCCGGCTACTTAAGCTTTCGACATCCTGGCCGACGGTCAGCGCGCTTTGGGTTTTTTGGCGGGCTTCTCCAGGTTCAGCGCCACGGCGGCCTGAATCAGCGCCTTGAACGCCGCCTCGTCAATCGCCGCGCCCTCGGGGATGTCGATGGCCCGCCGCAGGTTGCCCTCCAGGCTCGAGTTGAACAGCCCCTTGGGGTCCGGGACGAAGGCCCCCTTGGCGAAGGTCAGCTTGACCACCGCCTTGTAGGTCTCGCCGGTGCAGAGGATGCCGGCGTGGGACCAGACCGGCACGCCGCGCCACTTCCACTCCTCGACCACCTCCGGGTCCGCCTCCCGGATCAGGCCGCGCATCCGGGCCAGCGTCTCGCCGCGCCAGTCGGGCAGGGAGGCGATCCGCTCGTCGATCAGGTCCGAGGACGGGGTGTCGCCCTGTAGCGGGCCACTCATGCTCTTCGCCATGCGGGCGTCTCCTTGTTCTTTGCCGCTAGAGGCGTTCGCCATGCAGTTTGCTGGCCTGTTTTACCCAATCGATGAACTGACCCTCGTCCAGTTCGCCCTCGCGGATGTCGAGGTAGCGGGTATCGGCCACCTTCGACGCCCCGGCCGGAACCGGGTCCAGCGCACCGCCCCGGAAGAAGGTCACCCGGACGAAGGTGTTGAAGCAGTGCAGGCTGAGGAACCAGAGCCCGGGCTGGGTCCCGTAGAAGGGCGAGTTCCACTTCACCGCCTTGCGGACGCCGGGGATGGCCTGGACGATCAGCGCGTCCAGCCGCCGCCCGATGTCCTGCTTCCAGCCCGGCATGGCGGCGATATAGGCCTGCACGGGCCCCTCGCCGTCGCCCTTGGGTATCTGCGGATTGCCGCCCGACAGCAGCGGGACCTCGCCGGCCATGGCCTCAGGCCCGCCCCGCCGCGCGCCACTTCGCGGCGTAGGGCGGCACGAACAGATACAGCCCGCTGACCATCAGCAGGATCAGCGGAAACAGCGCCAGCAAGCCGATCCAGACGGCCTGTTTCTGCACCGCCACGGCGACAAGGTTGGCGATGACGGCGGCCATGAAGACCATGGACACCCAACGGTGCGACTGTCGGATCCGGTTGTTCATTGCGATCTCCCTCCAGAAAGGCGGCTGCGGCGGCCCTTAGTCCGCCCGCGCCAAGACCTCGTCCAGCTTGCCCAGGAACCCCTGCCAGCCGTGCAGGGCGCCGCCGAAGGCCTGCTTCTGCTCGGGCCGGAAGCCGGCCTGCTCGACCCGCAGATGCGTCCCCGCCGCCGTCGGCGTCAGGGTGAAGGTCACCACGCTCCGCAGATCGAAGGCCGGGTCCTCGTGGCTATGGTTCCAGCTGTAGGACAGCGTCCGGTGGGGCTCGACCACCAGGGTCTCGCAGTCGAGCACCCCGCCCCATTCGCCGCGCAGGTTGAAGCGGTGGCCGACGACCGGCGAAAAATCGTTCTTCATCAGCCATTCCTCCATCAGGTGCGGCTGGGTCAGGGCCCGCCACAGCTTCTCGGGCGGGAAGGCGAACTCCCGTTCCACGGCCATGGAGCGCGTCGTCGGCGTGGTCATTGGTCCATCCTCTTGAGCAGGTCTTCCAGGCCGTCGAGCCGCGCTTCCCAGAAGCGGGTCATCTCGCCCGTCCAGTCTTTCAGCGGGGCCAGGCCCCCCAGTTGAGCGCTGTAATGGGTCTGCCGCCCCTCATGGCGCCCTCGCACCAGCCCGGCCGCCTTCAGCACCCCCAGGTGCTTGGACACCGCCGGCTGCGACACCCCGGCCAGGGCGGTCAGCGCCCCGACCGTCTGCTCGCCCTCGCGGCACAGCCGCTCGAACAGGGCCCGCCGGGTCGGATCGCCCAGGGTTCGAAACAGCAGGTCGGAGGCGTGTTGCATCGGGAACCAATAACTGCGTGGCTATGGATTAACCCATAACCACAGAGCTATGCGTTCGTCAAGCGCCGAAGAACGGCCCAACCCGCGCTTGCAACTTTCCCAGCAGGCCCTAGCGTCCCCAAACTTTCATCGCTTGGGAGGGCGAGATGACGTTTCAAGGACAATCGGTTTTCGAGTCGGTTCTGGCCCCGGCCCTGGTGCTGGTCATCTGGTCGCTGTTGGTCTGGGTGTGGATGTACGCCACCCGCCTGCCGGCCATCGGCAAGTCAGGGATGAAGCCCGACGACGCCCGTTTCCCGGGCAGCCTCGACGTCCTGCCGGACGGCGTCCGCCAGGTGGCCAACAACTACAACCACCTGATGGAACAGCCGACCATCTTCTACGCCTTGGCCTTCATCACCTACCTGGCCGGCTTGCAATCGCCGTTCACCGCCGGCCTCGCCTGGGGCTACGTGGCTTTGCGCATCCTCCACAGCCTGATCCAGAACACCATCAACCGGGTGGCTCTGCGCTTCCTGGTGTTCAGCCTGTCGACCATCACCCTGATGGTCTGGGCCGGCTGCGTGGCGCTGGACGCGTTCGCGACCTGACGGCTCAGTCCTCGTTCGCCCAGCTCTTCAACAGCTGGTGGGCGATGGCCAGCGGCGGGGGGCAGAACAGTCCCTCCAGCTCGCCGGCCAGCAGCGCCCTGGCTTCGGCCTTGGTGAACCACCGCACCGCCTCCAGTTCCGTCTGGTCCGGCGTCGCCTCGTCCGAATCGACCTCGGCGATCAGCCCGATCATCAGCGACGACGGATAGGGCCAAGGCTGCGTCGAGTGATACCGCACCGACACCGCGTTCAATCCGGCCTCTTCCTTCAGCTCCCGCGCGCAGCATTCCTCGATGCTCTCGCCGGGCTCCAGAAACCCGGCCAGGGCCGAGAACATCCCCTTGGGCCAGATCGCCTGGCGACCCATCAGGCAGCGCCCGTCATGCGTCGCCAGCATGATCGACACCGGATCGGTGCGTGGGAAGTGCTCGGCCTTGCAGGCCGGGCAAATCCGCTTCCAGCCGCCGTCGGACGGCGCGCTCTGCTCGCCGCAGTTGGCGCAATGGCGATGCTTGCGCCGCCATTCGAACATGCCCTTGGCGGTGGCGGCGATGGCCGCCTCGTCGCCCGGCAGGATCATCGCCAGCCCGCGCAGGTCCTGGAAAAGCCCCAGCCCCTGCAGCGGCCCCTCGGCCGGATCGGCCCCGCCCTCCAGATCCAGGGCGAACACCGCGGTGTCCTTCCACAGTCCGAGGAACAGCAGCCGCTCCCAGCCTGGCGAGAGGTCCTGGGCCATGGAAGCGGGGATGTAGCTAAGCTGCGTCCTGCCGTCCCGCTGCTCGACCAGTGGCTGGCCGTTCCACAGCGCCACCGCGAGAGAACTGGCGTCGGCCAGCTTCTCCTCCAGCCAGGCTGCGTCGGGCCGTCGCTCGCTGGCGCGGTCAAGCGGGTTGCCGGTGAAGACGTTGGTGATGGTGGAAAGAGGCATGGTGTCTTGTGGAACGGCCGGTTTTGCTAGGCAAGGGGGCTCGGACGTCACAGACTGCGCCCATGTCCAGCCCGACCGATCGCCGACTCTTGCTGTCCGTCACCAACCTCGCTCTGCTGATGGTTTTGAGCCCGGTTTGGCTGATCGCCGGCTTGGGCTGGCTGTTCGAACGCATCGGCGCGGCGGTTGGTGTACCCTTGATGGGGCCCGGCCAGATGCTCGGGATGATCGGCGTCGTCGCGATTTTCCTGCTCGCCCGCTGTCCGGTCTGTCGCGGCTTCCCCCTGGGAGCCAACGGCCGGCTCTTTGGCGTCTGGAGGTTTAATACCCGGCCCACGACGTGCGACCGTTGCGGCGCCGATTTCCGCAAGCTGACCTACTGGACGCGTGTCCCACGCGACGACCTGCTCGCCCGCATGGCTTTCCGCAAGAACAAAGGTCTTGGATCGCACGACTTCTCGGAGTGACCGGCTCTTGCCTAGGGCAGGCGAAATGACGATATAGGCCTCGGAGATCGGCGATGGGTGGAGTCCTCGCCAACCTGGTCAGGGCCGGAAGGCAGCAGCCACAACGAGATTTGCTCCGGGTCGTCGTCCGGTCTCCACCTTCCTCGACATCGCTGGGGACCGGTTGCGCGCAACGCGCGCTACCTGTGCCCGATCAGCGCCCGCAGCGAACCTGCGCGCGATCCAGCCGCGTCTGGCGCGAGCTTTCTGCATTTCGGTCGCGTCTTCGTTCCGCGCCGCATCGGGGACAGTTACGTCGCTTGCGCGGCGAACCAGTCCCCACCTTTCGGCGACCGCCCCGGACGACTACAGTGGTCGCCAACAGAGATTCCACCTCGTTCGTCATCCTGAGTAGCGGCCCAGGCCGCGTGTCGAAGGACGCACGGACGCCACCACAGGCCTCGATGTCCGACACCGCACCGCCCTGGGATGAAGACGAGCCGGCCGCCGAGGCCGAGGAACGCGACGCCCTGACCGTCGACATCTTCGGCGAGCCCGACCCGGAGCCCCAGGCTCCTGTCCCGCCGCCGGCCACTCCGCCGCCGGCCCTGGCCGACCAGCCCGCCTACACCGTGCTGGCCCGCAAGTACCGGCCGCGCAATTTCGACGACCTGATCGGCCAGGAGGCGATGGTCCGCACCCTGACCAACGCCTTCGCCACCGGCCGCATCGCCCACGCCTTCATGCTCACCGGGGTGCGCGGGGTCGGCAAGACCACCACCGCCCGCCTGCTGGCCCGCGCCCTCAACTATGAGAGCGAGACCGTCCACCAGCCCTCCATGGACCTCGGCGTCGAGGGCCGGCACTGCGCCGCCATCGTCGAGGGCCGCCACATGGACGTGCTGGAGCTTGATGCCGCCAGCCGCACCAAGGTCGACGAGATGCGCGAGCTGCTCGACGGGGTGCGCTATTCGCCGGTCGAGGCCCGCTACAAGGTCTACGTCATCGACGAAGTCCACATGTTGTCGACGGCGGCCTTCAACGCCCTGTTGAAGACGCTGGAAGAGCCGCCGCCCCACGCCAAGTTCATCTTCGCCACCACCGAGATCCGCAAGGTGCCGGTGACAATCCTCAGCCGCTGCCAGCGCTTCGACCTGCGCCGCGTCGAGCCGCCGGTGCTGGCCGCCCACCTCCAGAAGATCACCGACCTGGAAGGCGCCAAGGTCGAGGCCGAGGGCATCGCCCTGATCTCCCGCGCCGCCGAGGGCAGCGTCCGCGACGGCCTCTCCATCCTTGACCAGGCCATCGTCCAGACCGATCCGGGCCAGATCGTCCCGGCCAAGGTTGTCCAGGACATGCTGGGCCTGGCCGACCGCTCCCAGACCATCGAACTCTTCGAACAGGTCATGCGCGGCGAGACTGGTGCGGCGATCCACACCTTCCGCACCCTTTGGGGCTTCGGCGCCGACCCGGTTCAGGTCGTCCTGGACCTCCTCGAACACAGCCACCAAGCCGCCGTCTCCAAGGCTCTTGGCCCTGACGCCCTCAGCCTTCCCAAGGAGCAGGCCCAGCGCCTGGCCGCCGTCGGCGCCCTGGCCAGCGCCGGCAGCCTGTCGCGTCTCTGGCAGATGCTGCTCAAGGCTCATGACGAAGTCCGCCGCGCCCCCGACCCCTCGGCGGCCGTCGAGATGGCCCTCATCCGCCTGACCTACGCCGCCGACCTGCCCGGCCCCGAAGAGGCGCTGAAAGCCCTGCGTGACGGCGATCCGCTCGGCGGCGGGCCGTCCGGCGGTAGTGGCGGCGGCCAGTCCTCCGGCGGCGGCGCGGTCGCCCAGG
>JBKJSF010000175.1:0-2565 GCA_046595895.1 Caulobacter sp.
AGGATATTGAGGGCGTGCCAGTGATCGCCGACCTCGCCACCATGCCGCATCTGATGATCGCGGGTACCACGGGTTCCGGTAAATCCGTCGGCGTGAACGCGATGATTTTAAGTTTGCTGTATCGCCTATCCCCCGATCAGTGCCGGTTGATCATGATCGACCCAAAGATGCTGGAACTTTCTGTCTATGAAGGCATTCCGCATCTACTGTCGCCGGTGGTGACGGAACCCGCCAAAGCCGTGACCGCGCTGAAATGGACGGTGCGGGAGATGGAGCGACGCTACCGTGCCATGACGCATCTGGGTGTCCGTAACCTCGCCGGCTACAACACCCGCATCGCGGATGCGCGGGGCAAGGGCGAGATTTTATCGCGCCGCGTGCAAACGGGGTTCGATTCCGAAACCGGCAAGCCGGTGCATGAAGAACAGCCGCTGGCGTTGGAGCCATTGCCGCTGATAGTCGTCGTCGTCGATGAAATGGCCGACCTGATGATGGTGGCCGGCAAGGAGATTGAGGCCGCGATCCAGCGCCTGGCGCAGATGGCGCGCGCGGCCGGTATTCACGTGATCATGGCCACGCAGCGCCCATCGGTGGACGTGATCACCGGCGTTATCAAGGCCAACTTCCCGACCCGCATCAGCTTCCAGGTGACCAGCAAAATCGACGCCCGCACCATCATGAGCGAGCCCGGCGCCGAACAACTGCTGGGCATGGGCGACATGCTGTTCATGGCCGGCGGCGGCCGCACGACCCGCCTGCACGGCCCCTTTGTCAGCGACGGCGAGGTCGAGGCCGTGGCCCGCTTCCTGCGCGAACAGGGCCAGCCGCAATACCTGGAGGAGGTTACCGCCAGCGATGACGAGGACGGCGACGGTGAAGGCGCCGTGGCCTCCGACGGCAGCGGCACCGACCTCTATGACAACGCCGTGGCCGTGGTCACCCGCGACCGCAAGGCCTCGACCAGCTACATCCAGCGTCGCCTGCAGATCGGCTACAACCGCGCCGCCTCGCTGATGGAGCGGATGGAGCGCGAGGGGATCGTCGGCGCCGCCAACCACGCCGGCAAGCGCGAGATCCTGGTTGGGGCTCCGCCGTAAGCAGCCCTCTTTTCGCCCTGCGCACGCGTCATGTTGCAACCCGAAGGACGACCGACGACTTTAGGGCCGACATGACCTACCATACGACCCACGACCTGAACCGCCGCGCCGCGCTCGCCGGCCTGATCGCCCTTCCCGCCGCCGGCGTCGCCAGCGCGGCCCTGGCCGCGCCCCTGTCGGCCGAGGGCAGGGCGCTGGTCGCCAAGGCCACCGCCTATCTGCAAGGGCTGAACTCGGCCAAGGGCCGGTTCATCCAGACCGATCCGCGCGGCAGCCAGACGCAGGGCAGCTTCTATCTGCAGCGGCCCGGCAAGGCCCGCTTCGCCTACGACGCTCCGGCCAGCAAGCTCCTGATCAGCGACGGCCGCTTTGTCTCCGAGGCGGACACCCGGCTGAAGACGGTCAACCGCTACCCGCTCGGCCAGACCCCGTTGGCGCTGTTCCTGGCCCAGGACATCCGACTGGACAAGGGCGTGGTGGTGACCCGGGTCAGCAAGCTGGACGGCGGGTTCTCCCTGACCTTGAGCGATGGCCGCAAGCAGACCCGCGGCAGCCTGACGATGAACTTTACCGACAGTCCGGTCAGCCTGATGGGCTGGGTGACGACGACGGTGCAGGGCTCGACGCGGGTGCGGCTGACCAGCCTCGAGCGGGTCGCCGGCCTCGACGCCAAGCTGTTCGCCACGCCGTTCCCGCCGGCCCGCAGGACCGGACGGCCCTGACCCGGACTGTTGCCAAGTCGACACAGCCAAACTTTCATCGAATTGTCGTTGACGGTTCCATCCTCAAGTTGTTCTAATGCAACACATGGCAGGCGGCGCGTCCGACCTCGCGCCGCTCGCGGACCGTGCCGGAAACCTATCCCCTCCCGGCGGCGGCATGAGAGACCACTTTACGCCCGGCGCTTAACAGCGCCGGGCGTTTTCTTTTCTACGATTGGGCCTTACCTAGCCGCCATGCGCCTGCGACTCGCCACCTGGAACATCAACTCCGTACGCCCGCGCGGCGATCTGATCGGCCGCTTCGTCGATGAGGTGGCTCCCGACGTCATCGCCTTGCAGGAGATCAAGTGCCAGACGCACGAGTTCCCGCGCGAGATGTTCGAGGCGCTCGGTTATCGTCACTTCCGCATCCATGGCCAGAAGGGCTGGCACGGAGTCGGTATCGTCTCGCGCCTGCCTCTGGAGGACTCTCCGCCGCTGGACGTCTGCAAGAACGGTCATGCCCGTTGTGTCGGGACCATGGTCGGCGGCGTCGAGATCCAGAACTTCTATATCCCGGCGGGCGGCGACATCCCCGACCGTGAACTGAACCCCAAGTTCGATCACAAGCTCGACTTCTTCGAAAAGCTGACCGCCGAGTTCGCCAGGCGCGACCCGCGCAACCCGCTGATCGTCACCGGCGACCTCAACGTCGCCCACGGCGAGCACGACGTCTGGAACCACAAGTACATGTCCAAGGTGGTCAG
>JBKJSF010000084.1:0-31348 GCA_046595895.1 Caulobacter sp.
GCGTCGAGCAGGAAGGTGATGTCGCCCGACAGGTGGCCGGCGTGGTCGGTCAGGCTGGCAACGTCGCGTTGCAGCGACTTGATGCGCAACACGTCCTCCTCGCCCTCGGCGATGAAGGGCGAGACGCTGGCGTAGACCAGGAGCCGCGAGAGGCTGATCAGACTGTTGCGGGCCTTGGCGGTGATGCCCCGCCAGCGGCCGAGCCTGCCGAGAATGATCTCGAACCGCGCCGTCTTGCGGGGGCGCTCGAAAATCTGGTTGGACAGGCCCTCGACCTGGTCGGACGCCGCTTCGAGGATGTCGGCCACCCGGTCGACGATGGCGTCGAGCAGGCCCAGGAACACCGACTCACCGGCGCTGCAAAGAGCGCCGCCGCGCTCCGCCAGGGTCGTCTCGAACAGCATGAAGGCGCGCGGCTGGCCGTAGCGGATGGTGATCAGCCGGTCCTTGACCAGCACGAAGGTGACCGGCGTCAGCTTCGGCGCCTCGGCCGCCGCCCCGGTAATCACCTCGACCGTCAGGTAGGTGGCGTTCCCCTCGCGATAGAGGCGCGACGAGGCCTCAATCTCCGACATGTCCTCACGGGTCGGCAACTCAAGCCCCAGCTGCTGCTCGATAAGGACTTCCTCCTCGCGGGTCGGCTCCACCAGGTCGATCCACACCGTCTCCGGCGGCAGGACCCAGCCCTCGCCCAGCGTGATCTCTTCCACCGTCTGGGCGTTGCGCTGGAGCAGTCGGATCATCGGGGGGGGGGGTCCTAAAAGGGCGGAGGCCAAGGGATGGCGCGGGCGAAGCGCGGCGTCAACGCAGGGCTTATCGAAGCGGCCCACCATTGTAGCAGCCATCGGTAGGTCCAGGCGCAATGGGAGCCGGATTGTGGTTTTTATTCATAGGCGACGGGTGGCTGAACGGTGGGCCGGGGCGAGGCCGACGGGGGGTGTGCGGTGGGCGCGCGGTGGGCTGTCTGCGGGCTGGCTGGGGGGTGATGGGCGTGCCATGAGCTCACCCCGGGACGACCCGCGCAAAGCAAAAGGGCCGGCGTTTCCACCGGCCCTCGCTGACTTTTGAATTCCGGGTACGGCGACTACTTCTTGTCGCCGCCGGTCGCCTTCTGGATCAGGTCGGCGATGTTGTCGGTGGTCTCGGCCGCCTTGTTGAGCAGCGACAGCGGCGAGGCGCCCGGCTGTACCGAACCGACCACATGGCCGGCGGCGGAGTTGGCCACCAGGGTGGCGGTGTCCTGGGCCAGGGCGAACCGGCCGGAGGCCTGGGCCATTTTCTGAGCCTGGGCGTCGGGATAGATGAAGCCGTGGGTCGGGTAGACGGAGGTGCCGAGATCGCGGATCGGGTCGTACCAGACCTTGACCTGGCTCCAGTCGCCGCCCGGTGAGACGTCGACGACGGTGACGTCCTTCTCGACCTTGCCGCGGGCCCCGCCGATGGCGGACCAGTTGGCGTGGGTGATCTGGATGACGCGATCGGTCAGCACTCGCGAGACGACGGCGACATGGCCGAGCCGCATGCGGCCGGTGGCCTTGAAGCTGAGCACGGCGCCCATCTGCGGGGTGTTGCCGGTCTGGTAGCGCTGGACGGCCTGGCCCCACCAGGTGTGGGCGTCGCCGAAGATCTGGACCCCGGAGAGGAGGCGGGCGAAGGGCACGCATTGCCAGTAGGTTTCAGCGGACGAGACCGCTGGGATCAGGCTGATCATCAGAGCAGCAGTCAAAGATCCGAGAACGGTCCTGGCCCGTGAACGCATGCTGGGATGCTCCCCCGTGAAACGATCGGTAACGCTTAGTCATCTCACAGGAGAATGAAAAGAGTCTTTTCACGCCTCGGCCGCGACAGATCGCCTTTTCGCCCAAGAATCCATCAAAAGCTTCATGCGTGACCGGGCGGGGCGTTCGATCAGGTGATAGCTGGCGGCGGCCAGTGGAACTACCGAGGCGATGAACAGCAGCCAGATGTACCAGGGCAGTCGCTCGTCTGGTGTATTCAACAACTTTGTTGCTGCATTCACAAACAGAAGCTGCCAGGGCACACAAATCATATAGACGGAATAACTGATCTCTCCGAGATAAACGAAGCTTGGTCCGCTGGCGAAACGCGAGCCGTGCTCCGCCATCCCCGCCAGACACAGGATCAGGCCCCCGAAGCCGGCCACGGCCAGCAGGTCCGGGGCGCCCGACACCGCCGCCATCAAAGCCCCGGCGCCCATGAAGGCGGCGCCGACGGCCCCGGTGCGCAGGTTCTTCACCGCTCCGGCCCGCCACAGGCCATGCATGGCGCAGCCGAGCGCGAAGCAGGGAACGATGCGCAGGGCGCCCCAGTGAATGGTGGCCTCGGTCAGGCTCTTGCCGGTCACGGCGGTGTAGGCGGGATAGAGGATGGCCATGAAGCCGAGCGCCAGGGCGGCGCCTAGCCAGGCCCGGTGGCGCAGCTTCCAGGAAGCCCAGGCAAAGGCGGGGAAGGTCAGGTAGGCGAACCACTCGGCCGAGATCGACCAGCTGGGATGGTTGAAGGCGGCCTGGGGGGCGAAGCCCCAGGCCTGCAGCAGAAGCAGGTTGGCCGGCAGGGACTCCCAGCTGAGAATGTTGCCGTCGATGGCCAGGCCGGCGGCGGTCGCCGCGAGGCCGAGGACCATCACCCCCAGAAGGGTGGCGATATGCAGCGGATAGACCCGCGCCAGCCGGTTCCACAGGAAGGCCCCGTAGCGGAACCGCCCCTCGCCGAAGCTCTCCAGATAGACGTGGCAGAGGATGAAGCCCGACAGGGTGAAGAACAGCTCGACCCCCAGATAGCCCTTCTCGATCAGGGCCGGGCTGAGGCTCACCTGGAGATTTGGCCAGTAGTGATAGAGGACCACCCACATGGCCGCGAAGAAGCGCAGGCCTGTCAGCGGCTTGATGTGGGCGGCGTCATTCATCTTCAGGCCGGGTGCTTCCAATTGTATCCGTCGGCCCTAAGTATGCCCGACGAAGGTTTAGGGAGGCTTGAGACGACCCGTGGACGGCATTGCGCAACTTCTGACCGATCCGGCCGCCTGGGCGGCCCTGGTCACCCTGATCGTCATGGAAGTGGTGCTGGGGATCGACAACCTGGTCTTCATCTCGATCCTCTCCAACAAACTGCCCGAGGCCAACCGCCAGAAGGTGCGGCGGCTGGGGATCGGCCTGGCCCTGGTCATGCGGCTTGTGCTGCTGTCGACCATCGCCTGGATCGTCGGGCTGACGCAGCCGGCCATCACCCTGTTCGACCACGCCTTCAGTTGGAAGGACCTGATCCTGATCGGCGGCGGCCTGTTCCTGGTCTGGAAGGCGACCAAGGAGATCCACCACACGGTCGACCCGGCGCAGTCCAACGGCGGCGTGCTCGACAAGACCGACGTGGTCATCACCAACGTCGGCTCGGCCATCGTCCAGATCGTCATTCTGGACATCGTCTTCTCGATCGACAGCATCCTGACCGCCGTGGGCATGACCGAGCATCTGCCGATCATGGTGGTTGCGGTGCTGGTCTCGGTGACGGTCATGTTGCTGGCGGCCGATCCGCTGGGGAACTTCATCAACAAGAACCCCACCGTGGTGATGCTGGCCCTGGGCTTCCTGCTGATGATCGGCATGGTGCTGATCGCCGACGGCTTCGGCATGCATGTGCCCAAGGGCTACATCTACGCGGCCATGGTCTTCTCGGGCGGCGTCGAGGCCCTGAACATGTGGAGCCGGAAGCGGGCGGCCAAGCGCAGGGCCCCGCCAGAGGAAACGCTGCACTAGGAAGAGAGCGGGGAGACAAGGAATTGCCGCAAGCTCTGTCGCCAGCGCTCGGTCCAGCAATGCGCGGCAATTCAAAGTGTCCCCTCGCCCCTTGCTGGTCACCGTGATCCGCAATGGCCTGAGGCTGGCGCCCGGCCCTCGTCGCTCCTGTCGTTTTCGTGACGACGCCGGTCAAGGCGGACAGCAAAAGCTTGATGTGCGCGGTCCGAATTTACCTTGTGAGCCCTGGTCGCAAAGGCTAGGGCTCCGGTCTTGGACCTTGGAAAGCACAAGACTTGGAGACGGGCTGTCGCAGTTTGTTGCGTCGCCCTTGCACTCGTCTTCGCCCATGCCTCGGCCATGACTGTGGCCAATGGTTTGCAGCATGATGCCGAGCCGGCCCACGCGCATGACGACCATGGCGGTCTTCATCTGGCGACGGCTGACGAACACGACGATCACGCAGATGACGAGACGGCTGCGGACGCCGGACAGCCGGAGCATTCCGGACACCATCATCACGCGGAAGCCCCGTTGGGCTTTGTCTCAGCCGGTCCCGAGCCGTTGCCCGTGACCTTGTCCGTCGCAGCGCCGCTGAGGCCCCCTACCGAAGCCGAGCGGCGGGCGCGCGCCGCCACGGGTCTCGAACGGCCTCCCAAGTCCCTCACGACCAGAGCCTGAGCCCCCGCGTCTGCCGGCGCGGATAATCCATGCCTGTCTCGTGAGACGCTTCCATGCCCAAACACCAAGGCGCGCGCCTGTCCGCGTCCTTTCGCGCCGCTCTGCTCGTCGGCGCACTGTTAACCCCCATCGGCTTCAGTGCGCTTGCGGCGGACGGAATGACCCTGCGCGACGCCCTGGTCAGGGCCGCAGCCGCCGACCCCGCAACAGCAGCCGGCCAGGCCCGTGTCGCCGCCGCCGAAGCCAGCATGCGCCAGGCGGCGGTCGGTCCCAATCCTACGGTCGGGTTCGACATCGAGAATTTCGCGGGGACCGGCCGGATCGGCGCTCTGGACCAGACCGAGGCGACGGCCTGGTATCAGCAGACCTACGAGCGGGGCGGCAAGCGCGAGGCCAGGGTCGGGGTCGCGCGCGCCGGCATTTCGATGGCCAGGGAGCGGGCCGATGTGCGCGGGCTCGATACTCTCAGCCAGGTGCAGGCGGCCTGGGTCGAGGCGCAGGCCGCCGAGGCCATGGTCCCCATCGCCGAGGACCGGCTGGCGCTGGCCATCAGTCTTGAGCGCGACGTCGCCCGGCGGGTCAGTGCAGCACGAGATCCCCTGTTCGCCGGGGAGAGGGCGCGAACCGCCGTGGCTCAGGCCCGGATCGGACTGGATCAGGCGAGGGACACGGCCCGCAACACGCGGGCCGCCCTGGCCGCCTATTGGGGTGGAAGCGCTGACGATGTCATGCTCGACCAGTCTGCCTTTCTTGATTTCCGGCTCACCTCGCCGCCGCCGCTCGGCGACGACGTTCCCGATCTGCGGCTGCTGGCTTTCGAGCGAGACGGGGCCGCCGCCCGTGTCGCCCTTGAGCGGAGCCAGGCCGTGCAGGACCCAACGTTCCGCGCGGGGGTGCGCCACTTCCGCGAGGGCGACGAGGTGGCCCTGATCATCGGCGGCTCGATACCTCTTGGCCGCAATGACGCCCGCAAGGGGGCCGTCGAGCAGGCCCAGGCTGAACGCCTCGCCGCCGACAGCGACCTATCCGCGCTGCGCATCGACCGGGAGCGGGAGATCGCCCGCCTGACAGCCCGGCGAGCCTCTGCCGCATCCGAGATCGGACGGATCGACCGCGAGGTGTTGCCCAGCGCGGAACGCGCCGTCCGCCTGGTTCGCGACGGCTTCAACCGGGGCGGCGGCGCCTTCACCTACATGGAGGTCGCAGACGCCGAACGTGCCGTCCTCGACGCCCGCGCGCGCCGCATCGAACTCTTGCGCAGCTTCCATATCGACGGTGTGCGGATCGACCGCCTGCTCGCTGTCCACCTTCCCCTTATCGCCAGTTTGGAGGCCCGCTGATGCTCGGCCGTATGCTTCGCCAACCGGCTGCCCTGATCATCGGCGGCGTCGTCATCCTGGCGGTCCTGATCGGGGCCTTCATCCTCCTGCGGCCCTCGGGCTCCGCAAAGACTGGAGAGGCCGGACACGGCGTCGCCGCCGCTGCCGGGGAGTTTGAACGAGGCCCCCACCGGGGCCGCATGCTGCGGGACGGCGACTTCGCCTTGGAGATCACGATTTTTGAGGACGGCGTCGATCCGGAGTTCCACGTCTACGCCTACCGCAAGGACAAGCCGCTCACTCCGGCTCAGGTCCAGCTCACCATCGATCTGATCCGGCTTGGCGGAAAGACCGACCGCTTCGCCTTCACCCCCGTCGAGGACTACCTGCGGGGCGGCGGCGTGGTCACCGAGCCCCACTCCTTTGACGTCCGGGTGCGGGCCACGGAGGGAGGGCGCAGCCACCAGTGGGCTTATGCCTCCTATGAGGGGCGCACGATCATCTCGGCCGATGCTGCCCGTCAGGGCGGAGTGAAGACAGAGATCGCCGGGCCGGCCAACGTCTCCGAACTGATCGACCTCGCCGGCCGTGTCGAGGTGACGCCGGAAGGCCAGGCCGAGGTGCGCGCCTGGTATCCGGGCCGGGTGGTGTCGATGCGCGGCGAGCTGGGCCAGACGGTGCGCAAGGGCCAGGTGATGGCCACCGTGGAATCGAGCCACAGCCTCCAGACCTACTCGATCCCCGCGCCGATCAGCGGCGTGATCGTCGCCAAGAACGTCAACGTCGGGGCGGTGGCCGGCGAACAGGCGCTGTTCGTCATCGCCGACCCGACCAAGCTGCACGCCGAGTTCTTTGTCTATCCGCGCGACGCCGAACGGGTGCGGGCGGGTCAGCCGGTTGAGGTCCGCAGCCTGTCCGGCGAAATGAAGCTGCTGGCCTCGGTCGAGACGGTGATCCCGACGGCGGACCTGGCCAGCCAGACCCTGGTGGCCCATGTCCCGCTGCCCCCGGGCATGGCCGCCAACTTCCGACCTGGCATGGGCATTGAGGGCTCCTTCGCCGTCTCGTCCCAACCCGTGCCGCTGGCGGTGCGGACCAAGGGCCTTCAGCGGTTCCGGGACTTCACGGTGGTCTATGCCAAGGTCGGCGACACCTATGAGGTCCGCATGCTCACCCTCGGACGCCAGACGCCCGAATGGACCGAGGTGCTCGAGGGACTGGAGCCAGGGACCGAGTACGTCACCGACGGAGCCTTCCTGATTCGGGCCGACATCGACAAGTCGGGGGCCAGCCATGACCACTAGCGACCAGCGCCCGGCGCGCTTGGGGGTGCTCGAACGCATCATCGCCCTGTCGATCCGCTATCGCTGGGCGGTGCTGGCTCTGGTCCTGTTGTCGGCCGTCGTCGGCGTCTGGAGCTTCCAGCGGCTGACCATCGACGCCACCCCGGACATCACCAACGTCCAGGTGCAGATCAGCACCGAGGCCGCTGGCCTCTCGCCGCTGGAGGCCGAACAGCGCATCACCTTCCCGGTGGAAACCGCCATCGCCGGCTTGCCAGGCCTGCAATACACCCGCTCGGTTTCCCGCTACGGCCTGTCGCAGGTTACGGCGGTATTCGCCGACGGGACGGACATCTACTTCGCCCGCCAGCTGGTCAACGAACGGCTCCAGGGCGCGCGCAGCCAGCTGCCGGAAGGCCTCAACCCGGAGATGGGGCCTATCGCCACCGGTCTGGGCGAAATCTTCATGTACACGCTGGAGGCCAGGCCCAACGCCCGCCGGGCCGATGGTGGGCCCTATACGCCGGAAGACCTGCGCACCTTGCAGGACTGGGTGATCAGGCCGCAGCTGCGCAACACGCCCGGGGTCACCGAGGTCAACACCATCGGCGGCTTCGAGCGGCAGTATCACGTCACCCCCCTGCCGGAACGCCTGTCCGCTTACGGCCTGACCATGGGCGATGTCATCGACGCCCTGGATCGAAACAACGCCAACGTCGGGGCCGGATATGTCGAGCGCTACGGGGAGCAATACCTGATCCGCGTTCCGGGCCAGGCCAGCGGCGTCCCCGATATTCAGGGGATCATCGTCACCAACCGAGGCGGCGTGCCAATCCGCATCGCCGATGTCGCCGACGTCGGCATGGGTGAGGAGCTACGCACTGGGGCTGCCACAGAGAACGGCCGGGAGGTGGTGCTTGGGACCGTCTTCATGCTGGCGGGGGAGAACAGCCGAGTGGTGGCCAGGGCGGCCTCGGAACGCTTGGAGGTGGCGGCCAAGGCCCTGCCGCCCGGCGTGGTCGCCCAAGCCGTCTATGACCGGACGGAACTGGTCGAGCGGGCCATCGGCACCGTCGAGACCAATCTGATCGAGGGCGCGCTGCTGGTCATCGTGGTGCTGTTCCTGCTGCTGGGGAACTTCCGCGCCGCCCTGATCACCGCCGCCATCATCCCCTTCTCCATGCTGCTGACCATCACCGGCATGGTGCAGACCCGCGTCTCAGGCAATCTGATGAGCCTGGGGGCGCTGGACTTCGGCCTGATCGTCGATGGGGCGGTGATCATCGTCGAAAACTGCCTTCGCCGGTTCGGCATCGCGCAGCACGGCCTTGGCCGATTGCTGACGCGGGAGGAGCGCTTCGCCCTGGCCGCCGAGGCCAGCAGCGAGGTCATCCGGCCTTCGCTGTTCGGGGTGCTGATCATCACCCTGGTCTATGTGCCGATCTTCGCCCTGACCGGGGTGGAGGGAAAGATGTTCCACCCCATGGCGATCACCGTCGTCATGGCCCTCACGGCGGCGCTGATCCTGTCTCTGACCTTCGTTCCGGCGGCGGTGGCGATGTTCGTCACCGGCAAGGTCCAGGAGAAGGAAAGTGGGGTCATGCGCGGCGCGCGACGGTTCTATGAACCGGCGCTGGATACCGCGCTACGCTTACGAACTGCGTTCGTGGCCGGAGCGGTGGTGCTGGTCCTGCTGTCCGGACTGGCCGCCAGCCGGATGGGTTCGGAGTTCGTGCCGAACTTGGATGAGGGCGACATCGCCATGCACGCCCTGCGTATCCCCGGCACCGGCCTGAACCAGGCCATCAGGATGCAGATCACGCTTGAGGCCCGCCTGAAGCAGTTTCCCGAAGTCGAGCGCATCGTCTCCAAGATCGGCACCGCCGAGGTGGCGACCGACCCTATGCCGCCCTCGGTCGCTGACACCTTCATCATGCTGAAGGATCGCAATGACTGGCCCAATCCGCGCAAGCCGCGCGCCCAGCTGGTTGCCGAAATGCAGGCCGCCGTCGCCAAGGTGCCGGGCAACAACTACGAGTTCACTCAGCCGATCCAGATGCGTTTCAACGAGCTGTTGTCCGGGGTTCGGGCCGATGTCGCGGTCAAGGTGTTCGGCGACGATCTGGAGCAACTGCTCGAGGTGGGCGGCGCCATTGAAGGGGTGGTCGAGGGGATCAAGGGGGCGCAGGACGTCGGGGTCGAGCAGGTGACGGGGCTACCCGTCCTCCAGATCACGCCCAACCGGCCGGCGCTCGCCCGGCTAGGGCTCAACATCGCAGACGTTCAACAGGTCGTCTCAGCCTCCTACGGCGGCGCGGTGGCTGGACAGGTGTTCGAGGGCGACCGCCGGTTCGACATCGTCGTCCGCCTGCCCGAGAGCGTCCGGCAGGACGTGGACGCCATCGGCCGGCTGCGTATCCCCCTGCCGGCGGGCGGCGAGGGGGTCCGGGGCTTCGTGCCCCTGGCCGAGGTGGCGACCGTCACCGTCGAGACCGGACCCAACCAGATCAGCCGCGAGGACGGCAAGCGCCGGGTGGTGGTGACCGCCAACGTCCGGGGCCGGGACCTTGGCTCCTTCATCACCGAGGTGCGGCAGAAGGTCGGGGCGGAGGTTGAGGTTCCGGCCGGCTACTGGATCACCTATGGCGGGACCTTCGAACAGCTGATCTCAGCCGCCAAGCGGTTGCAGCTGGTCGTGCCGGCCGCCTTGCTGCTGATCTTCGGCCTGCTTTACGGCCTCTTCCGGTCGTTCAAGGACGCCGCCATCGTCTTCTCCGGTGTGCCGCTGGCGCTCACCGGCGGGGTCGCGGCGTTGCTGCTGCGGGGCCTGCCGCTGTCGATCTCGGCCGGCGTCGGCTTTATCGCCCTTTCGGGGGTCGCGGTGCTCAACGGCGTCGTCATGGTCAGCTTCATCCGGGGCCTGCGGGACCAGGGGCTGGAACTGGACCAGGCCATCCGCGAGGGCGCCCTGACCCGCCTGCGGCCGGTGCTGATGACGGCTCTGGTGGCCAGCCTGGGCTTCGTGCCGATGGCCTTCAATGTCGGAGCCGGGGCCGAGGTGCAGCGGCCACTGGCCACGGTCGTCATCGGCGGGATCATCTCCTCCACGATCCTGACCCTTCTGGTGCTTCCCGCGTTGTACCGCCTGGCCCACGCCATGCGCGGCGGCGAAAGTCGGCCGCGCAATCCCGCCGTGCCGTCAACCGAGATCGGGAGCGTCTGATGTCCCTGACCGCCAGCCATCCCCTTGCGGGCAGGGGGCCGATGTATCGGTTTCTGGCCGCCTCCGTGCTAATCCTGCTGCTGTCCGCCATGGCCACGGCCAGCCTGGCGCACGGCGTGGCGGAGGGGGACAAAGGCTACATTCAGGAGACCTCAGGCTTCCTGTTCTGGCCGTTCGTCTATCTGGGGGCCAAGCACATGGTCACCGGCTACGACCACCTGCTGTTCCTACTCGGCGTGATCTTCTTCCTCTACCGGCTCAAGGACATCAGCATCTATGTGACGCTGTTCGCCGTCGGCCACTCACTCACCCTGCTGCTGGGCGTCCTGAGCGACATCAGCGTCTCCAGCTATCTGGTGGATGCGATCATCGGCCTCTCGGTCGTCTACAAGGCCCTCGATAACCTCGGGGCCTTTCAGCGGTGGTTTGGCGTCCAGCCCTCGACCAAGGCCGCCACCCTGATCTTCGGCCTGGTCCACGGCTTTGGTCTGGCCACCAAAATACAGGACTTCCAGCTGTCGCCGGACGGCCTGCTCGGCAACCTGATCGCCTTCAACATCGGCGTCGAGGCAGGACAGCTCCTAGCTCTGGGCGGTGTCCTCATCGTCATGGGCTTCTGGCGACGGACCTCCGGCTTCTGGCGGCACGCCTACGCCGCCAATGTCGTCCTCATGACCCTCGGCTTCATCCTGACGGGCTATCAGCTCGTCGGCCTGTTCGTCGCCTGACCGGAGACACCCGCATGTACAACGCCAACAAACCCGACCCCTCGGAGCTTCCCTCGACCGGCAGGCTCCTGAAATCCACCGGCATCGCCGCCCTGGTCGCCTCCGCCTTGCTGGTCACTGTCGTGTTGCCTGCCGAATACGGCCTCGATCCGACCCGCGTCGGCTCCCTGCTCGGCCTGACGGAAATGGGCCGCATCAAGCAGCAGCTGGCGATGGAAGCGGAGGCGGAAGAGGCGGGCGCGCCGCCGGTTGGCCCGCCGGCTGCCCCGGCCGCCGCGCCGGCAAAGGCCCGGCCTTCGGCCAGCCCCGCCGCCACACCGGCGGGCCAGCGCTCTGACCAGACGGTGATCACCCTCGCCCCCGACCAGGGCGCAGAAATCAAGCTCGTCATGAAGGACGGCGCAACGGTCCGCTACAGCTGGTCGAGCAGCGGCGGGAAGGTCAACTTCGACATCCACGCCGACCGGCCGGGAACGCCCTACCACGGATATGGCAAGGGCTCATCGCAGCGGGAGGCGGGCGAACTGACGGCCGCCTTCACGGGCAGCCACGGCTGGTTCTGGCGCAACCGCGCCGGGGAGCCGGTCACCATCACCCTTAAGACCGAGGGCGACTATTTGGAGGTCAAGCGTGTCGTGTAGAGCGGATCTTCCGTCCGCCGCCTGGATGGAACGGGTATCACCCATGACCTACCCATGAACCTGAAGTCCTATCTCGCCTGGCCGGGCGCGCCACTGGCCATCGGGTCGGCCGCTCTGTTCGGCGCCAGCACCCCCTTGGCCAAGGGCCTGCTGGGCGGCGGGGTCAGTCCCTGGCTGCTGGCCGGCTTGCTCTACCTGGGCTCGGGGCTCGGTCTGGCCGTCGTCTATTTTGGTCGAGGCCTGGTCGGGCGGCCCAGCCGGGAGGCGTCGCTCGCACGCAAGGACATCGGCTGGATGGCCCTGGTCGTGCTGTCGGGGGGTGTTGTCGGTCCCGTGTTGCTGATGATCGGCCTGACCACGACCGCCGCTTCCACAGCCGCCCTGCTGCTCAACCTCGAAGGTCTTGCGACCATGGCCATCGCCTGGCTGGTTTTCCGAGAGAACGTGGACCGCCGGCTGCTGCTGGGCGCGCTCGCGATCCTGGCCGGCGCGCTGCTGCTGTCCTGGCAACCGGGTCAGGGGCTGGCCGGCCTTGGCCTCGGCAGCCTGGCCATTGCGGGAGCCTGCCTGGCCTGGGGTATCGACAACAACCTGACCCGCAAGGTCAGCGGCTCGGACCCGGTTGAAGTCGCCATGATCAAGGGCCTGGCGGCCGGCGGGGTCAATCTGGTGCTCGCCCTGTTCCTTGGCGCCCGCCTGCCGACCATCGAACTGGTGCTGGGCGCGGGGGCGGTCGGGTTCCTCGGCTATGGTGTCAGCCTGGTGATGTTCGTGCTGGCGCTGCGCTATCTGGGGACCGCCCGAACCGGGGCCTACTTCTCCGCCGCGCCGTTCATCGGCGCGCTACTCGCGATCCTGATGTTCGGGGAAGCCGTCACCTGGCAGTTGGTTCTGGCGGCCGTGCTGATGAGCGTCGGCCTTTATCTGCATCTGGCCGAGCGGCATGACCATGAGCACCTGCACGAGCCGCTGGAGCACGAGCACGCCCACGTCCACGACAGCCACCACCAGCACGAACATGAGCCGGACGATCCGGCCGGCGAGCCTCACACGCACCGGCATCGCCATCCGCGGATGATCCACGCCCATCCCCACTACCCGGACCTGCATCACCGTCACGGCCATGCCGGCTGAAGAGTTCTCCCCGCCGAGGACCGACTCTCTCTGTTAGACCGACCTAACCCGCCCTTGTGGATCAGTGGCCTGTGCATGCTCGTTGGTTCCCTGTGGTCAACGACCGCTGCGGTCTACGGCGCGCCGGACGAGGAAGTCCAGCGCCGGATCAGAGGCGGCCACCGGACTACATGCGTTCCGGTGCGGTGTCGGCGTGCCCGCTAGCCACAGGTGGGAACCGGGTTTGTCGCGACCTGGTCGCTGCGGAAATGTGCATCGGACCGCTGGCCATGTAGTGTTTGACTCGATGGCCACCGAGCAGACCCTTGAACTTCTGGCGCGCGGCGCGGCGGTCGGCGCCTTTATCGGGGTGGCCACGGTCGTCAGTCTGGGCGGGAGGACGCCAGCGCGGGTGGCGGGGGTCCTGTTCAGCTTGGCCGCGGCGGCCCACACGCTGACGCAGGCTGCCGCTACCGACCCGGTGTTCGGCTGGGCCTGGCCGGTGATCTGGGCGCTCTCGGCGATGGGCTCGGGGTTGTTCTGGGCCTTCGCCACCGA
Organism: Caulobacter sp.; assembly: GCA_046595895.1. GTDB lineage: Bacteria > Pseudomonadota > Alphaproteobacteria > Caulobacterales > Caulobacteraceae > Caulobacter. The sequence goes on from JBKJSF010000084.1 coordinate 13,299, forward strand.
GCTTTTCGAGGACCGGCGGCGCCTGGAATTCCTGCGGTTCGCCCCAGCCTTGACGCTGCTGGCGGTGGCCGTCGCGGGGGTGACCACGCAACCGCCGGTCGGGCGTGGGCTTTGGCTGGCGCACAACCTCATCGGCGCGGGGCTGATGGTTCATGTGCTGGCGGTGATCGCGGCCGGCTGGCGCGGCGACCTGGTCGAGCCTCGCCGCCGTCTGCGTGGACCGGTTCTGGCGGCCGCGGCCCTTTACGCCCTGTTGGTTACCCTGGTGCAGTCGGGGGAGTTGTTTCTCGGTTCGGCGGCGGCGCTTTCGCCGGCGGCGGCGGTGGTTCTGGCCCTGCTGGGCTTCCTCTCCCTCGCCGTCTTCGCCAAGGCCGACCCGGCGCTGTTTGGCCCCGCGACCCGGGCCGGGTCCGAAGCCGACGTTGGCGACGGCGTCCCGGTGCTCGACCCGGAGGAGGCGGTCGTCGCCGTCCGGCTGGACCAACTCATGCGGGAGGAGCGGCTTTACCGCCTGGAGACACTGTCCATTGGTTCGCTCGCCCTGCGGCTGGGCCTGCCCGAATATCGGCTGCGGCGGCTGATCAACCGGCGGCTGGGACATCGCAACTTCGCGGCCTTCCTCAATCAGTGGCGGATCGGCGAGGCCAAGGCCGCCCTGCTGGATCCCTCTCAGCGCGAGGTGCCGATTTCGACCATCGCGCTCGACGTCGGCTTCCAGACGCTTGGTCCCTTCAACCGCGCCTTCCGCGCGGAAACCGGCCTCACGCCATCGGCGTTTCGCGCCGGCGGCAAGCCATAGCCGGGCGCCAAGCTGTTGATTCGGAAGCGGAAATCCAGACGCGACTATCGGGACTTCATGCGCGGCTAGTCGCCGTTCGACAACGGCGAGCACCGCGTCCCGGTTCGGGCGAGGGTTCTCTCGGGCGGCAGGATCGCCCGGAAGAGGACGACCGCCGTGAGCCTGTTCAACGTTACCCTGGAGGAGGCCGCCCGCGTCATCCCCTACGTTATCGGCCTCGAGGCCGGCCGCTACGTCGCCACCGCCGGGCTGGCGAGCCTGCTCATCTGGGCCTTCTGGAACGCCGGCCTCAAGGCGCGGAAAATCCAGGCGCGCACCGCCCAGGCCGCCGATCTGCGCCGCGAGATCGCCACGTCGCTGCGCACGACGCTGGTCTTCGCCGCCGTCGGGTTCTGCATGTTCCTCGCCAGTCGAGCCGGCTGGCTGACCATCTACGACGACTTTTCCGTCCGGGGACCGGTCTACTTCGCCGTGACCCTGGCCTTGATGATCGTGGCGCATGACGCCTGGTACTATTGGACGCATCGGGCGATGCACCATCCAAGTCTGTTCCGGGCCTTCCACTGGACGCACCACAAGTCGAAGACGCCGACGCCGTGGACCTCCTACGCCTTTGACGTCCCGGAAGCGCTGGTCATGGTCGCCTTCGTCCCGCTGTGGGCGGCCATCGTGCCGATGCACGACCTGGCGATATTCGCCTTCGTGACCTGGCAACTGGTTCGCAACGTCGCCGGCCATACGGGCGTGGAGCTGTCGCCGGTCTCCGGCAAGCCCTCGCGCCTCTTCGGCTGGCTCAACACCACGACCCACCACGATCTCCATCACCAGGCGCCCGGCAGCAACTTCGGCCTCTATTTCAGCTGGTGGGACCGGATGATGGGAACCGAGCATCCGGAGTATCAGGCCCGGGTCGCCGAGATCGCCCAGCGGAGCCGCGACCGGCGTAAGCCGGCGCGGGTAGCGGCGACGATTGCGGGCCTCCTTTTCTTCACGGTGGCGACCGCCGGCCTGGTCTCCGGCCCCGCGGAAGCGGCCGGAAGCGCCATCGCCGGTCGCTGGGCGACGCAGGGGTTCGGCTCCGTCGTCGAGTTTCGCCCCTGCGCCGGCAGGCCGGACGCCATGTGCGGACGCATCCTTTGGCTCTGGGATCCCAACGATGCGGCGGGCCGACGGCGCACCGACTCGCGCAACCCCGACCAGGCGCTGCGATCGCGTTCGCTGATCGGCGTGGAGATTGTGCGCGGCCTGCGCGAGACCGCGCCCGGGGTGTGGAACGACGGCTCGGTCTACAACCCCGATGACGGCCGCACCTACACCGGAACGGTTCGGGTCCGGGCCGGCCGCCTAGAACTCAAGGGCTGCGCGCTCAACCTCCTCTGTCAGACCCAGACCTGGCGCCGGCCGGACGAGGTCATCGCCGCCGTGCGGGCGTTGTGACAGTGCGCCGCCCCCGCATCATCGCCGAACAGGCCCGCCACGCCAGAGGCCTACTCGGGTGGATTATCGCCTCCATCATGGCCCGCGAGACCTGGGCGGCGAACCTGAAAGCCATCGACGCGCTGGAGATCGGCGCGGGCGATCATGTCCTCGACGTCGGCTGCGGCCACGGGCGCGGGCTCGCAGCCATCGCCGCGCGGGCGCCGGGAGTTTGCGTCACGGGTGTCGATCCGTCGGCGTTGATGGTCCGGATCGCCGGTCGACGAAACCGCCGCCTGATCCGCGCCTCTCGGGTGGAGGTCACGGTCGCGGGCGTCGAGGCGCTGCCATTCGTGAATGGTGCGTTCGACTGCGTGCTCTGCGTGCATGTGGTCTATTTCTGGCAGGACCTCGAAGCCGGACTGAGGGAGATCGCCCGCGTCCTGAAACCCGGCGGCCGGCTGGCGCTCCTGTTCCGGACTGATGCCGACACCGCGGCGGTTCAATCGTTTCCGCCGGAGGTTTATCGCTTCCCGGCGCTCAAGGAGATGACCGCCGCGCTTGCGGCTGCCGGGTTCTCCGCACTGTCCGCCGAGGCGAGCGGTCGGGGAGGCGGTGGGCCGACTCTGCTGATCGCCGAGCGGTCGGCCGCACTCGCCAGCCATCGATAGACAGTGGCCGTCGTGCGTCCGTGGGCGGGCGTTCGGACGCGATGGCGCCTATATCCGGTGGAGCCATCCTCGGGAGCAGGTGATGACGCAACGCCAGGGACACTGGAACACGGTCTACGGGACCAAGGCCGAAACGGATGTCAACTGGTTCGAGGCGAAGCCTGAGCTGTCGTTCGACCTGATCCGCCGGACAGGCGCGTCCCGCGAGGACGCCGTCATCGACATCGGCGGCGGCCTCTCGCGGCTGGCCGACGCGCTCGTCGCGGCCGGGTGCGGCGATGTCACGGTGCTCGATATTTCCGAGGAGGCGATCCGCAAGCGGGCGGAGCGTTGCCGGGTAGTGAAGGGCATTGTCGCTGACATTACGGTCTGGGAGCCCCAGCGCCGCTATCGCGTCTGGCACGACCGAGCGGTTCTGCACTTTCTGACGGAGGATGATGACCGGGCCGCCTACAGGCGGGCGCTGCTTTCCGCCCTTGAGCCCGACAGTCAAGCAATCATAGCCACGTTCGCGCCGTCGGGCCCTGAACGCTGCAGCGGACTACCGGTTCGCCGCTACGGCCGCGAGGATATCGAAGCCTTTCTCGGCAATACGTTCGACATCATCGAGAGTTTCGAGTTCGATCATTTGACGCCCGCGGGCGGGGTTCAGCGTTTCCACGTCGGACGGCTCCGGAGGAGAATGTCGGAGCCTTAGTCGTCGTTTGATTCGCAAGGCGCTGGATGTAAAGAGATCGCCCGCGCCGTTGCCGGCGCGGGCGTCCCTCTAGCTAGCGCTCTCTAGGCCCTTACGGGCAGCAGGGCGCACCGCCGCTGCAGCAGGCCGCGAGGGCCTCGCAGCAGGAGGAGACAACCTGGATGACGGTCTCGGGCGAGGCCGCGAAAGCGGCCGTTCCGGAGGCCAGCAGCACCAGGCCGGCGGTGATAAGGATTCGTTTCATGGGAATAGTCCTGTGTTGAGTTGATGGATGGTCTTGTCCGTCAGGCCGCCCATCGGGGAGGGGGCACGGCCGGGTCAACCACGATCCCTTTGGGTGTTCGCAGGTCCGTCACGAAGCAGACCTCGTAGGCGATGCGCACGGGCGCCGTGACCTGCGGTCCCAGCGGCGCTACGAGCCGGCAGCCGACCGCGCAGTCCAGCTTCGAGATCGGCGCGCCTTGATCGTGGTGATCACCGACCTCCATCGTCATCGTCATCGTCTCGCAATCGGCGCTCTGAGCCTGGGCCACGCAAAGCGGGGCGGCCAGCAGCATCAGCGCGCTGAGCAGAGCCAACGCCATACGCGCGGCGGCGCCGCCGAACGAGCGGCGCTGGCTCCTCACGACAGGTTGCTTCGACTGGGTCATCAGATCACCGGCTCAAGTTTCGGCTCGGAAGGCGGTTTGCGCAAGAAGGGATCGTGCGCACGCATCCAGTTACGAGCCGGGCGTTCAACCAGATGATAGGTCCCGATCGACGCAATCAGGGTCACCGCGAACACGCCGACCCAGGCAGCCCAAGCCGCCGCCCCTGAAAGGTTGGGAGCAAGGCGGTCCAGGGCGTGGAAATACGCGATGTCGACCGGCAGATGGGTCATGTAGACGGAGTAGGAAACCTCCCCAAGATAGACGAGGGCCGCCGCTCCCATGACGCCGCGCGGGTTCGTTTTCGAAGCCTCGGCCAGGCAGAAGATCAGCAGCCCAAAGGCGGGCCAGATCGCCGCGTCGCTCCAATGCAAGCAGGAGCCGACTGCAATCCAGAGAACGGACAGCGCCGCGCCGGCCAGGGCCGCGACACGGGGCAGCTCAACAGTACGGCCCAGCTGGTAGAGCGACGCCCCAAACAGGAAGGCCGGGATAATGCGGACAATGCCGAGCCGCGTCACCTCGGATAGCGGCAGCCCGTTTGATTCCACGCCCCGGAACATGACCAAGAAGAGGCCGAGCGAGAGGGCGACGGCCAGCCAGGCGAAACGGCGCAGCGCCAGCACGAGGAAGGCCGCGATCGGGAAGATGAGATAGGCGAACCATTCCGCCGAGATCGACCAGGACGGAAAATTCCATTGCACCGAGGGCGTCGTCCCCCAGGCGTGGATGAGCAGCAGATGCTGCGGCAGCACTTTCGGGTCGAACGCGATCGGATCGAAGCGCGCGCCCATCTTCATGGCCACAAGCCAGATGGCGACGGTGGCCGCCAGCGTCACCAGGTGTACGGGGTAAATCCGCGAGAGGCGCGCCCACAGGAAGGAGCCGTAGTTCAGGCGCTTCTCCTCCACCCGGCTCAGATAGACGTGGCTCAGGATGAAGCCGGAGAGGATGAAGAAGAGATCGACGCCGAGATAGCCCTTGGCGACGAGGCCCAGGCGGTCAAGGTCCAGGCCCAGATGGTCTCGAAAGTGATAGACCAGCACCCACAGCGCGGCCGCTATTCGCAATGACGTCAGTGGCCGGATGTCGTTCGGATACATGCGCGCCCCCGGGCCGAGGGCGCCTGCTCGCAAGCCCCTCTGAGGGCTATACGGCGCTCGCGCGGGCATCCCTCATCAAGGAGGAACACCCGCGCGGATAGTTCAGAGCCGCACGGCGCCCAGCCAAAGGGCGTTGCCGATGAGGCTGGCCGAGGACAGCGCCGCGATGGCCGTTGAAAAGCCCGACGGGGCGACTAGCTGCTCGCCCGGAGAGAACGAGCCGCGAAGCGCTTTGACGGCCGCTTCCGCGGCCGCGTCAACCATGGCGCCATCAAATCCAGAAGGCGTATCGGGCTTAGCCTGGAGGTCGAGAAAGACATCGCCGATCGAACCGGCGAGCGCTACTGCGCCGTGATGGCCGTGACCTCGCCCGTCCCGCCGCTCATCTTAAGCTCGAACGAGATCTTGTCACCGACCTTGACGGTGTCGAGGAGGGTCGCCGGCGTCGCCTTGAATTCCATCTCCATGGCGGGCCAGTTGGCTTCGGCGATCGGGCCGTGATCAATGGTGACCGCGCCGGCCGTCTTGTCGATGGCGGTCACCGTGCCGGTCCCGTTGGTCATGGTCGCCCCGGCCATGTCCATCTTCTTGTCCATGCCGGCCATCGCGTCGCCGGAAACGGGCGCGGCCTGTTCGGTCTTGGCGACCGGGTCGGCCGCCTTCTGGCCGCAGGCGGCCAGGGCCGCCCCAAGGGCGGTGACGGTAAGGATAAGGGTCAGGCGCTTCATGGTGTTTCTCCTTGCTGAAGCGGTTGAATGGAACGCGGCCACCGTCGCCGAAGCAACAGATAGGCGGCGGGAAGAACGAGCATCGAGAGCAGCGGCGCGGTCAGCATGCCGCCGATCATCGGGGCCGCAATGCGGCTCATCACCTCCGAGCCGGCGCCGTGCCCAAGCAGGATCGGCAGCAGCCCGGCGAGGATCACGGCGACGGTCATGGCCTTGGGTCTTACGCGCAGCAGTGCCCCTTCCCTCACCGCCGCGTCGACCTGGCCAGCGTTAGGCCGGTCCCCCCGCTCCGCCAGGGCATGCTTGAGATAGATCAGCATCACCACCCCGAACTCGGCCGAGACGCCGGCCAGGGCGATGAACCCGACGCCTGTGGCGACCGACTGGTGGTAGCCAAGCAGGTAGAGAATCCAGATGCCGCCAGTCAGGGCGAAGGGCAGCGTGCCCATGACCAGGGCGGCCTCGTCGAAGCGGCGGAAGATCACGTAGAGCAGGACGAAAATGATCAGCAGGGTGGCCGGCACCACCAGCTTGAGTCGGGCCATGGCGCGCTCCAGGTACTCGAACTGCCCCGAATAGGCGACGGAAACGCCGGGTGAGAGCTTCACCTCCTTGGCGACGGCGGCCTGCAGGTCTTGCACCACGGACGCCAGGTCGCGCGCCCGCACATCGACATAGACCCAAGTCGACGGCCGGCCATTCTCTGTCTTCAGCATCGGCGGGCCGTCGGCGATCTGGACGCCAGCGACGGTCCCGAGCGTGATCTGCTGGCCCGACGGCGTGAGGATCGGCAGGGCGCGCAGGCCCTCCAGGCTGTCCCTGATCTCGCGGGGATAGCGGACGCTGATCGGATACCGGGCCAGGCCCTCGACCGTCTGGCCGACGGTCTCGCCGCCGATCGCGCCAGCGACAATTTCCTGCACATCGGCGATGTTGAGGCCGAAACGCGCGGCGGCGGCGCGGTCAATTTCCACGTCCACATAGCGTCCGCCCGTCAGTCGCTCGGCCAGGGCCGAGCTGACGCCGGGCGTGCGCTTGGCGACGGCCTCGACCTCGCGGGCGATACGGTCCAGTTCGGCCAGATCCGCCCCTGACACCTTCACCCCGATGGGGCTCTTGATGCCGGTGGCCAGCATGTCGATACGATTGCGGATCGGCGGGACCCAGACGTTGGCCAGGCCGGGGACCTGGACGGCGCGGTCCAGTGCCTCGACCAACTTTTCGGGCGTCATGCCGGGCCGCCACTGGTCGCGGGGCTTGAACTGGATGGTGGTCTCGAACATCTCCAACGGGGCGGGATCGGTGGCGCTTTCGGCGCGACCCGCCTTGCCGAAAACGCTCTTCACCTCCGGAACGGTCCTGATCATGCGGTCGGTTTGCTGCAACAGTTCCGAGGCCTTGGCGGCGGAGAGGCCGGGCAGGGCCGAAGGCATGTAGAGCAGGTCGCCTTCGTCCATCGGTGGGATGAACTCGCCGCCCAGCTGCGACAGGGGCCAGGCGGTGGTGGCGAAGACCATGGCCGCGATCACCAGGGTCATCCGAGGCCGGTGCAGTACCCAGTCCAGCACCGGGCGATAGGCCGAGGTCAGCCAGCGGTTCAGCAGGTTGTCGTTCTCGGCCGGGATGCGCCCGCGGATCAGCCAGCCCATCAACACCGGGACCAGCGTCACCGACAGGACGGCGGCCCCGGCCATGGCGTAGGTTTTGGTGAAGGCCAATGGCGAGAACAGCCGCCCTTCCTGCGCCTGCAGGGTGAAAACCGGCACGAACGACAGGGTGATGATCACCAGGCTGAAGAACAGCGCCGGTCCGACCTCGACGGCGGCGTCCGTGATCACCCGCCACCTTTCCGCGCCCTCGAGTCGGCCGTCCGGATGATCGTGTTCCCACCGCTCGATTTTCTTGTGGGTGTTCTCGATCATCACCACGGCGGCGTCGACCATGGCCCCGATGGCGATGGCGATGCCGCCCAGCGACATGATGTCGGCGTTTACGCCCTGCAGCCGCATGACGATGAAGGCGATCAGAACGCCAAGCGGCAGGGTCAGGATGGCCACCAGCGCCGAGCGGGCGTGCCAGAGGAACAGGCCGCAGACCACTGCGACGATGATGAATTCCTCGATCAATTTTGTGGTCAGGTTGCCGATGGACCGGTCAATGAGCTGGGAGCGGTCATAGGTGGTCACCACCTCCACGCCCGGCGGCAGGCTGCGCTTCAGTTCCGTCAGCTTGGTCTGTGCGGCCGCGATGGTGGAGCGGGCGTTCTCGCCCGAGCGCAGAATGATGACGCCGCCGGCGACCTCACCCTGGCCGTCCAGTTCGGCGATGCCGCGCCGCATCTCGGGACCGATCTGGACGGTCGCCACATCACCGAGGAGCACTGGCGTGCCGCCAGCGGCGCGCAAAGGCACGGCGCGGAAATCATCGAGCGTCTCCAGGTAGCCGCCCGCCCGGACCATGTACTCGGCCTCGGCCATTTCCAGCACCGAGCCGCCGGTTTCCCCGTTGGCCCGCTTGATGGCCTCGACGAGCTGCTGGTGGGTGACGCCGTAAGCGGCGAGCTTCACCGGGTCGAGAACGACCTGGTATTGCTTGACCATGCCGCCGATGCTGGCCACCTCGGCCACGCCCGGCAGGCTCTTCAACTCGTACCTCAGAAACCAATCCTGCAGGCTCCGTAGTTGCGAAAGGTCATGGCGGCCGGTGCGGTCGATCAGGGCGTATTCGTAGACCCAACCCACCCCCGTGGCGTCCGGGCCGAGCGCCGGCTTGGCCGCCTCCGGCAAACGGCTCTGCACCTGGCTGAGGTATTCCAGCACTCGCGATCGCGCCCAGTAGAGGTCGGTCCCGTCTTCGAAGATCACATAGACGAAGCTGTCGCCGAAGAAGGAGTAGCCCCGGACGGTCCGTGCGCCCGGCACCGACAGCATGGTCGTGGCCAGCGGATAGGTGACCTGGTTCTCGACGATCTGCGGGGCCTGGCCGGGATAGCTGGTGCGGATAATCACCTGCACGTCGGAGAGGTCCGGCAGGGCGTCGACCGGAGTGGCGCGAACCGCCCAGACGCCCGTCGCCAGCACCGCGAGCGCCGCCAGCACCACGAAGAACCTGTTGGCGACCGACCAGCGGATGAGGGCGGCGATCATCGGCCGCCCGCCCGCGTCATGCGCCGCACGGTCGGGCCGGCGGGCCGCTGGTCGAAGGCGAAGCCGACCCGGTCCCCGACCCGCCAGCCCCGCAGGAGCGCCGGGTCCTCGACCCGGAACGACATGGTCATGGCCGGCCAGTTCAGAGTCGGCACGGGCTCGTGCGACAGGGTCACGCTGTCGCCGTCCAGCTTTTCGATCCGGCCCATGGACTGGTGGAGTGTCGGCGGCGGCGGCGGTCCATCACCGACAGGCCGAGCCTCGACGCCGGAGAGGCTGGCCTCCGAGTCGATCAGGAACTGGCCGGATGTGATGATCTTCTCGCCTTCCGCCAAACCCGCCAGGACTTCGGTCTGGCCGCCGGCCTCCTGGCCGATCCGCACCTCGGCCGGCCGGTAGCGTCCGCCTTCCAGCGCCAGCATGACCAGGGTGCGCCGCCCGGTGCGGATCACCGCCTCGGACGGGAGGAGCAAGGCCGGCCGTGACGTCTCGCCAAGTTGGACGGTGGCAAACATGCCCGGCCGCAGGCGACCGCCCCGGTTCGACAGCTCGATCCGCGCCGTCAGCGTCCGTGTCTCGACTTGCGCTTCCGGCAGGACCGCCGTGACGTGGCCGCTGAAGGTTTCGCCCGGAAAGGCGGCCAGGGTAACCCTCACGGACGCCCCCTGCCGCACCTGGCCGGCCAAGGCCTCCGGGATGGCGGCGTTGACCCAGACCGTCCCAAGCCCGTTGACCTCGGCCAGCGTCTGGCCGGCGGAAACGGTCATGCCGGACTTGACGCCGAGGGTTCGGACGACCCCGCCTGTGGGGGTCGCAATGGTCGTCACGGTCATCGGACGGCCCGAGCGCTCGACCCGGGCGATCAGGCTCTCGGGCATCCCTTGAAGCGCTAGGCGCTGGCGCGCGGCCCGTGCCAGCGCGGCGTCGCCGGTGCGGCGGACGGCCAGATACTCCGTCTGCGCGCCGGCCCATTCGGGCACCAGGATGTCCGCCAGAGGCGCGCCCGCCGCTATCAGATCGCCTGGCGCCCGGCCGTAAACACGCTGGACGAATCCGGCGGCCCGGGCCTGGACGATGGCGACATCGCGTTGGTTGAAATCGAGGACGCCGGTCACTGTCACGCCTGATGGGAGCATTCCGCGCGTCACGGTCGCCGTGCGCAGGCCCAGGCTTTGGACGCGCGCGGGATCGATCCGAACCCCCGCCTCGCCCGCCTCGCCCGCGTATTTCGGGACAAGCTGCATATCCATGAACGGCGACTTGCCGGGCTTTTCGAAACGTTGGCCGGGGACCATCGGATCGTACCAATAGAGGACCTTGCGGCCGTTCTCAGCGGCGCCCTGCGATGTGGCGACGGGTCCGGACTGCAGGCGGGCCAGGCCGTAGCCGCCCGCCCCCGCGACCAGAACCAACGCCGTGGCCGCCAAGGCCAGCTGAGTTCGCGAAATCCTGGGGCTCATGGCGCGTCCGTCCCATAGGTGATGTTGATCCGCACCGCGTCCCGCAGGGTCTCGGCCTCCTTGTCGAGGACATCGAGCCGCGTGTCGGCCAGGGTGGTGAAGGCCGCCAGCACCTCCGGGAGCCCGGCGGTTCCGGCGGCGTAGCTGCCGGTTTCCAGGTCAGCCCGGCGCTGGGCTAGCGGCAGGCGGCTGTCCCGCGCCCGCATCCAGACCTCATGATGCATGCGGTGATCGGCCAGATCGGCCTCAAGCGCGGCGAGAAGCTGCCGGCGGGCGGCTTCACGGTCGAACCGCGCCCGGGTCGCGTCCGCCCCACGTGCATCGACGAGAGGCCCCTGCCGCTGCCCTTGGCGGATCGGCAGGCTGAGCGTCACCCGCGCCGAGACCATGTCGCCGAACCGGTCGTCGCGCTTCTGATAGGCGAGTTCCCAGCTCCAGTCAGAGGATCGGGCGGCCCGGGCGCCAGCGAGGTCGGCATCGGCCAGCCGCACGCCGGCGTTCAGGACCAACAGGGTCGGATGGCGGTCGAGGCCGGCGCGAATGACCACAGGGTCAACCGACCATTGAGGCGGCGCGCCGCTGACGTCGGCGTTAGGGTCGCCCGTCCAGCGCACCAGCGCGGCCTTGGCCCTTGCGGCGTCTGCCCGCAGGGCGCTGCGCCGGTCCGCCAGCGCCACCAGCCATTCCGCTGGATCGACGGTCTCGCCCGGCCGGACGCCGCGCGCCACGGCCGACGGAGCGGCATCAAGCACCGGTCTCAAGGCCGCTTCGATGGCGTCGAGGGCGGTCAGCCGCGCCCTTGCATAGTGGAGATCGACCCATGCCAGAGCCGTGGCCAGCCGCACCTCCCGCGCCGCCGCGAGGGCCTGAGCGTCAGCGGCGTCGATCTCAGCCCGGGCGCGCCCGACGTCGGCCCGCCGCGCCGCGCCGCTCGGCACGTCCTGTATGATCCCGACGCTGCCCATGGTCATATCGTCTTCACCGAACCGGCCGGCCAACGGTCCGGAAATCGGCACGTTCTCCAGGCCCAGGCTCAGCTTGGGATCGGGCAAGGATCCCGCGGCCCCGACCGAGGAGCGCGCCGCAGCCGCGCGCAGGCCGGCGGCCTGAAGGCTCGGGGCGGTCTCGCCGGCCTTCGCCAGGGCGTGCTCGAAGGTCAGCGGTTCGGCCTGGGCCGACACGGCGGTGGCGCTGGCGACGAGCAGCCACGCCCATTTTGCAGGAGACATTGCTCCGAACTCCTCATGACGGCGCAAGCGCCAGCGGCCAACGCGGGTGCGTCGGCGGTCAGTCGAGGGTCAGAGGGCGATGGGAGGTCGGAGGGTTCGATCCGGCGGCCGGGAAGGGAGCAGGCGGACCGGGACGACGCGAAGGTCGATGCGGTCGAACGCCACAACGGGGGCCTCGTCGCTGACGACGGGAAGCGCCGCCGCCGAGGCGAAACACGCCATGCCGGGCTTGCAGGGGGCCTTTTGAGGACCGCCCTTGCCGTGCTCACAGCAGCCCATGGCGTCATGATCGACGGCCACGCCGCTGGCCTCCATGGGACAAGGGGCCATTGCCGCCATGGCATGCGCCGCCGGCGCCGCGACAACCGGCAGGGCCAGCGCGGCAGTCCAGATCAGCAGCAGGGCCAGGAAGCGGATCAGGTGGGCTCTCCTCACTGTCGAGACTTAGCCCATCCCCTCAGACAAGCAATGATGCAGTCAATCATTGGCTGTCTCCCGCGACCCTTGGCGACCAGGCCCAGGCGGTCAAGGTCCAGCCCCAAATGGTCTCGAAAGTGATAGACGAGCACCCATAACGCGGCCGCGATCCGCAAGGACGTCAACGGGCGGATGTCGTTTGGATACATGCGCGCCCCCATGCCGAGGGGCCCGCAAGCCCTCTGAGGAGTATACGGCGCTCGCGCAGGCATTCTTCACGGAGAGGAACACCCGCGCCTCGCCTAGAGCCGAACGCCCCGCAGCCGCAGCGCGTTGCCGATGACGCTCACCGAGGAGAGCGCCATGGCCAGCGCCGCGATGGCCGGTGACAGCAGCAGTCCAAACACCGGGTAAAGCACCCCCGCCGCGATCGGCACCCCGCCCAGGTTATAGACGAAGGCGAAGAACAGGTTCTGGCGGATGTTGCGCATGACGGCGCGGGACAGGGTCCGCGCCTTCATGATTCCGGCGAGATCCCCCTTCAGGAGGGTGACGCCGGCGCTCTCGATCGCCACGTCGGAGCCGGCGCCCATGGCAATGCCGACATCGGCCGCGGCGAGCGCCGGCGCGTCGTTGGCGCCGTCACCGGCCATGGCGACGACGCGACCCTCGCGGCGCAGCCTTTCCACCACCGCGGCCTTGTCCTGGGGCAGAACCTCGGCCGCGACCTCGACGATGCCCAGCTTGTCGGCGACGGCGCGCGCCGTCGTCTCGTTGTCGCCGGTCATCATGACGATCCGCAGCCCCTCGGCCTTCAAGGCGTCGATGGCCGCCCGAGCGCCTGGCTTGATCGGGTCGGCTATACCGAGCAGTCCGGCCAGCTGGCCGTCGAGGGCGACGAAGACGACGGTCGCGCCCTGCCGGCGCAGCGCGTCGGCCGGCTCGTCGAGCGGCGAGATGTCCGCCCCCTGCTCACCGATGAAGCGACGGCTGCCGATGGCGACGCGCCGGCCTTCAACGACGCCAAGCACGCCGCGGCCGACGGGAGAGTCGAACCCGCTGGCCTCGGTCAGGCTCACGCCCTCTTCGGCGGCGGCGCGCAGGATGGCGTCGCCCAGCGGATGCTCGGAGCCGCGCTCGAGACTGGCGGTGAGGCGCAGCAGCGTGAGGCGGTCGATGCCGTTCACCGGCGTGATCGCCGTGACCGCCGGACGGCCCTCGGTGAGCGTGCCCGTCTTGTCGACGACGAGGGTGTCGATCTTCTCGAAACGCTCCAGGCTTTCGGCGTTCTTGATGAGCACGCCGGCCTGAGCGCCACGGCCGACGCCGACCATGATCGAGATCGGCGTCGCGAGACCCAGGGCACAGGGACAGGCGATGATGAGGACGGAAACGGCGGCGACGAGCGCATAGCTGAATCGCGGGTCGGGGCCGACCACCGCCCAGGCGATGAAGGCGACCGCCGCGATCAGGATGACCCCCGGCACGAACCAGCCGGAAACCTGGTCGGCGAGACGCTGGATCGGCGCGCGCGAGCGCTGCGCCTGCGCCACCATCTGGACGATCTGCGAGAGCAGGGTGTCGGCCCCGACCTTGTCTGCGCGCATGACGAAGGAGCCCGTCTTGTTGATCGCCCCGCCGATGACGGCGTCGCCGGCATCGCGTGTCACCGGCATCGATTCGCCCGTGACCATGGACTCATCGAGCGAGGCCCGACCGTCGAGGATCGCGCCATCGACCGGAACCTTCTCGCCAGGCCGCACCCGGAGGCGGTCGCCGACCGCGATGAGATCGAGCGAGACCTCTTCGTCGGTCCCGTCATCGCGAAGGCGGCGCGCCGTCTTCGGGGCGAGATCGAGCAGCGCCTTGAGGGCGCCGGAGGTGCGTTCACGCGCCTGCAGTTCCAGCACCTGGCCCAGCAGGACCAGGGCGGTGATCACCGCCGCCGCCTCGAAATACACCGGCACGGAGCCATCGCTGTTGCGGAAGGCGTCGGGGAAAATCTGCGGGGCCGCGACCGCGACGACGCTGTAGAGCCAGGCGACTCCCACACCCATGGCGATGAGCGTGAACATGTTGAGATTGCGGGTCCGAAGCGAGGCCCAGCCGCGCTCGAAGAAGGGCCAGCCGGCCCAGAGCACGACCGGCGTCGCCAGCGCGAACTGTATCCAGTTCGACCACTGGCCCGGCAGATAGTGATGCAGGTCGAAGAAGTGGCCGCCCATCTCCAGGGCGAAGACCGGCAGGCTCAGCAGGGCCGCCAGCCAGAAGCGGCGCGTCATGTCGGCCAGTTCGGGATTGGGGCCGCTGTCGGCGGTGATCGTCTCCGGCTCCAGGGCCATGCCGCAGATCGGGCAGGAGCCGGGGCCCACCTGACGGACATCGGGGTGCATCGGGCAGGTGTAGATCGTCCCCGGGGGCGCCGGGGGGTCTTCGGCGCGATCCTTGGCGAGGTACTTTTGCGGATCGGCCGCAAACTTGGTGCGGCAGCCGGCGGAGCAGAAATGGAACGCCTCGCCGTGGTGTTCCGCGTGATGCGGCGTTGTCGCCGGGTCCACCGTCATGCCGCAGACCGGATCGGTCACGGTGTTCGCCGCCTTCGGCTTGCCCCCACAGCAGCTGTGGCCGTCATGGCCGCCGTGCTGTTTCGGGTCGTGATGCTGGTGATGATCGCTCACGCCTGCCTCCATTTGGATGGTTTCAAATACCCCCAGGGGGCATTTCGTAGTTGTGAGATATACCCCCGGGGGGTACTTGTCAATTACCCCTGGGGGTATAACTTGGTGGAATAGGAGGCGCTCCATGCATCGCACCAACAAAGCCAATCTTCAGAACCGTCTCAGCCGTGTCGAAGGCCAGGTGCGGGGCATCGGCCGGATGGTCGAGGAGGATCGCTATTGCGTCGACATCCTTACCCAGCTCCAGGCGGTGCGCGCGGCGCTCAGCAAGGTGGAACAGGAACTCCTGCGCGAGCATATCGACCATTGCGTCGGCGCGGCCTTCGCGAGCGGCGATGCCGCTGAGCAGCGCGCCAAGGCCGATGAACTGGTGACCCTTCTGCAAAGGTCGTTTCGGTGATCAGCGCGGTCTTCCCTCGCGCGCGTGAGGGATCGCAGGCATTGATGCGTATCAAGCAGGGGGTGCGGGAGGCGCCGCTTCATGAATACGCTGGAACAAACCCTGAGCTCGCTGCAGGCGTCGATGGCCGCGCCCGCGCTGGACCAGCTGGAAGAGCAGGTCTGGGGCCGCGTCCGCGAGGCGCGCGCCAACGCGGCGCTGGAGCGCCGATGGCGCACGGCGCAGCTCGCGGCCGCCTCCTTCGCACTGGTCACCGGCATCGCCTTCGGCGGAGCCGAGGCCACCGCCCTGCTGCGCACGCAACAACCGTCCCTGTCCCTGACCGCGCCGGCTCTCGCCCCATCCGAACTGCTGGAGGGACGGGGATGAAGCCAGGTCTTCGCAATCTCCTGCTGACGATCATCCTGGTTGTCTTCGCGGCCGGCGGCGGCGCCTGGCTCTGTGCGCGCTACATCGTCAGACATCACGCCCAGGGCCCCTCTCTGCACGACATGGTCCACGAGAAACTGGACCTCACGGCCGATCAGTCGCGCCGCCTCGACGGGATCGAAAAGGGCTACGCGTTCGAGCGCAAACGGCTTGAAGACGAGCTGCGCGCCGCCAACCGCGAGCTCGCGGTGGCGATCCGGAAGGGCCAGAAGGACTCGCCCGAGCTCGACGCCGCCATCGACCATCTGCACCTGGCGATGGGCGCTCAGCAAAAGGCGACCATCGCCCATGTCTTCGACATGCGGGCCGTTCTGAACCCCGCCCAGGCCAAAAAGTTCGACGCTGAAGTTACTTCGGCGCTCACCCAAGAGGACCGGTGAGCGCGGCTTCCGAGCCGCAGGATTCAGAGCTTGCCGCCAGCGCGGTCGCCGGCGACGAGCGCGCCTTCTCCTGGTTGATGCAACGCCACAAGGACGGGCTCTACAGATTCATCCGGCGTTACACAGGTGATGCCGACGAGGCCTACGACCTCTTGCAGGAGAGCTTCACCGCCGCCTGGAGCGCGCTGAAGCGCTACGACCGGACCCGCTCCTTTTCGACCTGGCTGCGGCGCATCGCGCTCAACAAATGCCGCGACTGGTCCCGCCGCCGCGCCGTGCGCCGCTGGCTGACGCGCAATGAAGGCCTCGACAGCTGGACCGGGCAGAACCTGACGTCGGACGAGCCGTCGCCCGAGTCCGCCGTCGCCGACAAGGAGCAGCTCACGCGCCTTGACCGCGCCATCGCCAACCTGCCGGCCGGCCTCAAGGAGCCGTTGATCCTCACGGCCCTCGAAGGCCTGTCCCAGGACGAGGCCGGCAAAATCCTCGGCCTCAGCGCCAAGGCCGTTGAGGTGCGGGTCTACCGGGCGCGAAAGGCGCTTTCGTCAGCGCTGTCGCTTGAGGACGCCTGACGTCTACTTGGTAGGAGCGGCGCGAGACGACCAGTGGATATGGGTGATGCGCCAGCCACCCTTCACCTTCTTCAGAACCATGGTCTCGGTGGTCAGGCGGTCCACCGTCCTTCCTTCATAGGCGCCGGTCGTGCGGCCCTGGGTCAGCACCCATGCGGTCCTGCCGTCCACGGTGGAGCGACGGCTTGTGATCGTGTCCGTCATCCCCTTGCTGTAGGCGATGTCGCCGGGCAGATGCGCCTCGACATACTCCGCCTTCGAAGATTCGGCGCCCCCTTGCTCGAAGATCACCGCATCCTCGACCAGCAGGTCGGCGACGCCCACCGCGTCGCCCTTTCCCATGGCGGCGTGGAAGGCATCGACCGTGAGGACAGGCCCGCTTTGGGAGGCGGCAAGCGCCACGCCCGGAGCGGTTCCGGCGGCGAGCGGCAGAACGGCAAAAGCCATGCTCAAGGTCAGAACGCGAAGCGACATGGTGTTCCCCCGAAATCCAGAGTGCGAACTAGGCATGGTGAGCGAAGACGACGGTGGCGCCATCCTTTTTTACGAGGAGCACGTCATAAGCTTCGCGCGTTCCGTCGGGCATTTCCATACCGGGCGAGCCGATCGGCATGCCGGGCACGACCAGGCCAAGCGCATCGGGCCGTTCCTTGAGCAGACGACGGATATCCGCCGCCGGCACATGGCCCTCGATCAGATAGCGTCCCACCTGGCCGGTGTGACAGGAGGCCATCTCGGCCGACAGTTTCAGGCGCGCATGCAGCGCCGTGCGGTCCGTGGTCTCGACGATCGGGGTCTTGAAGCCCGCCGCGTTGAGATGCTCGACCCAGCCCGTGCAGCAGCCGCAGCTCGGGTCCTTGTAGACGGTGATTGTGTGCGAGGCGGCACTGGCGGGCTCGCACGCCGCGGCCAGGAGGCCGGCGGCTAGCGCAAGAACATTGCGACGTGTGTCTAAAACCATGCGCGCACCCCAATGACGAAACTCGTCTCCTGGTCGTCTTCGCCCAGGGATTTTGCATAGTCGGCCGTACCGCCGAACTTTTGATCAAGGGTGACGCCGACATAGGGCGCGAACTGGCGGGTGACCTGATAGCGAAGACGCAGGCCGAGTTCGAGATCGGTGACGCCTGAGCCAAGCTCGAGCTCGGGAATGTCCCGAGCCGAAAGATTAAGTTCCGCGCGCGGCTGCAAGATGAGCTTTTGCGTCAGACGCAGATCGTAGCTGCCTTCGAGCCGGGCAAAGGCCTCACCCTTGTTGGACAGGAAGAGCGCGCCCTC
>JBKJSF010000158.1:0-8440 GCA_046595895.1 Caulobacter sp.
GCCCTGGTAGTCGCGGGTCCAGTAGCTCATGTGCTGCAGCCCCTCATGGCCGGCTCCCAGGAACTCCCGGTACATCGACGGCGCATCGTTAGTCGGTTGGATCAGCTCGATCTGCAGATCGCCACTGTTGGCAAGGGCGATGCTCATCTTCACATCCGAGGCCAGGCCGCGATGGCGGAACCAGTCGGTCTTCACATCCTCGATGAAGAACCAGGGCCCGACGCCCATCACATTGACCCAGTGATCCATGGCCCGGCGGATGTCGCGCACCACATAGCCATTCTGGCAGACCGCCCCGAAAATCCGACTCATCGACCTGTCCTCCAACCGTGGTCAGCAGACCCCCTTTTCGGGGTCTTGTGAAACGTTGTTCGAAGCCCTTCGATGGCGGCAAGAAACTGACTAAGGGAGAGCGCCATGAGCGACGGATCCATCGATATCACCGCCCGCCATCCCGTCTACGACCTCCCCCTCGAAAGCCTCGACCCGGCTCAGCCGGCCCTGTTCCAGGCGGACGCGGTCCTGCCGATCTTCGAGCGCCTGCGGGCCGAGGACCCGGTTCACTGGTGCGCGAAGAGCGAGCACGGCCCCTATTGGTCGATCACCCGCTACGACGACATCATGGCCGTCGATACCAATCACCAGGCCTTCAGCTCCGACTTCATGAAGGGCGGCATCACAATCGCCGGCGGCAACGCCAAGATCGAGCCCCTGCCGATGTTCATCGCCATGGACCCTCCGCGCCACGACATCCAGCGCAAGGCGGTCAGCCCCGCCGTCTCGCCCAGCAACCTGCAGACCATGGCGCCGGTGATTCGCGAGCGCGCCGCCGCCATCCTCGACGGACTGCCGATCGGGGAAGAGTTCGACTGGGTCGACCTGGTCTCCAAGGAACTGACGGCCATGACGCTGGCCACCCTGTTCGACGCCCCACAGGAAGACCGCCGCAAGCTGACCCACTGGTCGGACGTGGTCACCGCCATCCCGACGCCGGGCGGCCTGGTCGAGACGCTGGAACAGAAGCTCGAGGTCTTCGTCGAGTACCAGACCTATTTCGCCAACCTCTGGAACCAGAAGGTCAACGCCGAGCCGGCCGCCGACATGATCTCGATGCTGGCCCACCATCCGGCGACGCGGGACATGGAGCCGCGCGAGTTCTTCGGCAACGTCGTGCTGCTGACCGTCGGCGGCAACGATACCACCCGCAACACCATCTCCGGCTCGATCCTGGCCCTGAACCAGAACCCCGACCAATACGCCAAGCTGCGCGCCCACCCGGAACTGATCCCCTCGATGGTCTCCGAGACCATCCGCTGGCAGACGCCGCTGGCCCATATGCGCCGCACCTGTGTCCAGGACACCCTGGTCGGCGGCAAGCTGATCCGCGAGGGCGACAAGGTGGTCATGTGGTACCTGTCGGGCAATCGCGACGACACCGTCATCGAGCGGCCGAACGACTACATCATCGACCGGGAGCGGCCGCGCCAGCACATCTCCTTCGGCTTCGGCATCCACCGCTGCGTCGGCAACCGACTGGCCGAACTGCAGCTGACCATCATCTGGGAAGAGATCCTCAAGCGCTTCCCGGAGGTCCGCCTGACCGGCGAGCCGAAACGCAGCTACTCGACCTTCGTGCGCGGCTTCGAGACCATGCCGGTGATCATTCCAGCGAGAAACTAACTCTGTTCCGCTCCTCCCGGCGACCCGAAGGGCGGCGCGGTGGGGTCAGTCGGGACGGTCGATCAGCCAGGCCGCGCCGGCCGACAGCTTCGCCATGACGTCCATCGGCAGTTGGCCGGCCGGATAGGAGGCGATGATCGCCGCCATGCCCCTGCCCAGCGCCCAGAGGGCGTGGGCGGCGTTCTCGCGGCGATGGGCGGGAATGCGGTCGTCAGCCAGGACCGCGGCCTTGTAGGCCTCGAACATCCGGTACTCGGCCTCGCGCAGCTCCAAATGGCGCGACAACAGCCGCTCGCCCAGCATCAGCGAGAACAGCTCCGGCCGCATCTCGACAAAGTGGAAGAAGGCCCGCGCTCCGCCGCGCATCGGCGACAGGAACTCCGGCCGGGTCTGATAGTCGAGGATATCGCGCCTCAGATCCTCCAGCCCCATCAGGGCCAGGCTGACCAGCAGCGCCTCCTTGTTCTCGAAGTAGTGATAGATCGAGGCCAGGCCGATGCCGGCGGTGTCGGCGATGGCCCGCAGGTTCAAGGCCTCGACCCCCTGGGCGGCGAGGATGGCGGCGGCCGCGTCGAGGGCCTTGCCGCGTATGCCGGCGGCGTCATGCGGAGCAGGCCTGGCTTTGGCGGTCATCGGCGCATCTAGCGCTGATGGCGTGTCCGCATCAACGCCGTCCCCACAGCATCAGGGCCGCCACCGCCAGCCCCCAGACTGCCTGGACCAGCACAAACAGGCCAAAGCCGTGGACGTCGAGGGTCAGCCAGCCGCCGATCAGGGCGACCAGGCAGGCGGCGCTGGCCAAGGCCCCGGCCGCGCCAACCCAACGGCCAAGGCCGCCCTGCCGGACAAGGGTGATGGCCCACAACAGGATGGCGACGCTGATCGCCACAACGCCGGCGGCGGCGAAGGCCTGGTTCAACGCCCAGAGGGCGTCGAACACCGGCCGGCCGGCGGCCAGGGCGGCCGCGTCGCGCGGAGCCAGCGCCGCCGCCAGGTCCGGCGTCGCAAAGCCATTGATCAGCCCCGCCGTCCCCAACGCCAGGGCCCCGGCGAAGTAGGCCATGCGTCCGGCCCGCGCCAGGCGGGGATAGGCCAGCCCATCGGCGAACCCGGCATAGCCGATCGCCAGCATGCCGATCACCGCCACCAGCACCCCGTGGACCAGGCCGTTGAACGCCGCGCCGCTCACCAGGCTGTCCACCACCGTCGACAGGGTTTCGCCATGCGCCGTCGGATGATGGGCCATGACCGGCGCCATCAGCAGCGAGCCGCCGCCGATTATCAAGGCGCTCATGCGATCACGCGGAACGGGCGGGGCGGTGTCGGTCATGCTCTTGTCTCCGGAAGCGTTGGAGGGGCATGCTAGCGACGACGGGAACTCGCGTGACGGACGCGGCGCCGCGTCCGTCCGAAACCGGACACAGGGGGCCAGATGTCCAGCACCACCGCCTCAGAGGGCCGCCGCGAGCGCAAGACCCGCGGGGCCCTGCTCAGCGCCTTCGTCGGCATGGTCACACGCCGTCGCTACGACGACATCCAGGTCGCGGAGATCGCCGAGACCGCCGACGTCGGCCGCTCGACCTTCTACGCCCACTATCGCGACAAGGACGAACTGCTGTTCGACAGCATGGGCTGGTTCTTCGACACCCTGGCATCGGGGTGCGACGCCGACAGCGCGCCGCACCCCATGGCCTTCCTGACCGCCCACATCTGGGAGAACCGCGCGCTCGGCCGCCGCGTCATGACCGGCCCCCGCGCCCCGCTGGCCTCGCCGCGCGGCGTGCGCCGGCTGGCCGAGGCCATTGAGGCCAGGCTGCCGGCTGAACCCCTGGCCTGGCCGCGCCGCCTGCTGGCCCTGCAGATCGCCGAGGCGCAGCTGGGCCTGGTCCGCGCCTGGGTGACCGGCGAGGCCGAGGCGACCCCGGCCGAGATCGCCCTGGCTCTGCGGCGGACGACCCTTGGCCTGGTGACGGCGGCCCGGACCTAGAGCATCCAGCCGGCGGAATCGCCCGTACCGTCGCCGTTCATCCTCATCTGTTGGTCCACCTTGCCGTCGCCGCTGACGTCCAGCTTTAAGGTGGTGATATCCCCGGCGAAGTTCAGGGTCTTCTCGCCCGCCAGGGCATTGCCGCTGGAGGGGCTCTAGCCGCCCTTCTTGCGGGATTTTGGAGTGATCTTGACGTTCATCCGCTTGCCTGCCCGGATCAGGTCGAAGCTGATCGACTGGTCGATGCTTCCCGGGCCCAGCACCCGCAGCAGGTCGTCGAGGCCGGTCAGGGGCCGGCCATCGGCGGCGATCAGCAGGTCGCCCTCGGCAAGGCCGGCCTTGGCGGCCGGGCTGTGCGGTTCGACGGCGGCGACCCAGACGGCGTAGGTCTGGGTGACGCCCGCCGCGCGGGCCATGGCCGGCGGCACCGGGGTCTGCTGGGCGACGACGCCGATCGAGCCGCGCCGCACATGGCCGTGGGCCAACAGCTCAGCCATCACGAAGCTGGCGGTGTTGGCGGCGACGGCGAAGCACAGCCCTTGCGCGCCCGAGATCACGGCGGTGGCGATGCCGACCACCTCGCCGGCGCTGTTGACCAGCGGCCCGCCGCTGTTGCCGTAGTTCAGGGCCGCGTCTGTCTGGATCAGGTCTTCGATCAGCCGGCCGCGCTCGCCGCGCAGGGACCGGCCCAGGGCCGAGACGACGCCGGTGGTGACCGTGGCCTCGAACCCGAGCGGAGCGCCGATGGCGATGACCAGCTGACCGCGCCGCAGCAACTTTGAATCCCCGAGCCGGGCGTGCGGCAGACGGACGTTCTGCTCGACCTTGAGCAGGGCGATATCGGTGTCCGGATCATCGCCGACGCAGCGGGCGGTCAGGGCCCGGCCCTCGGCGGTGATGATGGCGAAGCGGCCAAAGCCCTGGACCACATGGCTGTTGGTCAGGATCAGCCCCTCGGCGCTGACCACGAAGCCCGAACCCTCGCCCGCGAAGCTGCGGTCGCTGGTCAGCGGCTGGACGCGCACCACGGCCGGGCCGACATGCTCGACGGCGCGGACCACGGCGTTGGAATAGGCGTCCAGCAGGTCGGCGTTGGCCATCGGCATGACCGGGCTGGAGGGGCCGGCCTCGAAGGCGCGGTCGCCCACGTCAAAGACGAAATCGGCTTCCGGCGGGAAGGAAAAGGACGGCAGCCGCCGCACCGGGCTGCGCGCCCGGTGGAACGACTGATACTTGCGGCCCTTCATCATCGTCACCACCCCCAAATGGTTAACGCGGATAGAACCACAGACGGGCGAAGCGGCCAAGTCGTGCTCGCCTCACGGGCGCAACGGTCAGCCCTTGAGGTCCGGGTCCAGGGTTTGGCCCTCGTCCAGCTGCACCCCGAAGCTGTTCAGCATCATGCAGACCTGGGTGTACTGGCCGGCGCTGAACACCACATCCATGCATTGCTTGTCGCTGAAGTGAGCCTTCAGCGCCGCCCAGGTGGCGTCGCTGATGAAGTGGTCGGCATGCAGCTCGTCGCTGGCCCGGATCAGGGCGGCGTCGGCATCGCTCCAGCCGGCCTCGGCGCCCGCCTTGATCCGCGTCACCTCTTCCTCGGTGAGGCCGGCCCGGATGCCGATCGGCACATGCTGGGTCCATTCGTAGCCGGCCTTGCACAGGTAGCCGATGCGCAGGATGACAATCTCCCGCTCCCGGGCCGGCAGGTCATTCTTCTTCGACAGCACATACTCGCCCCAGCCGAGGAAGCCCTTCAACGCCGCCGGCGACCGCGCCAGGGTGCGGAAGATGTTCAGCACCGGCCGGCCGGTTCCGACCATCGGCGCCAGCACGGCCCTCTGGTCGTCGTTAAGCTCGGCCTCGGTCAGCGGGGCGATGCGGGGGGCGGTCAGGCGCATGGGGTTTCCTCTTCCTTCGTTGCAAAGACGATAACGCGCGCCCCGGCCAGGCGCGACCCGCGGGTTTGTCGGGCCGCCGACCTCCGCCGTTCAGCCGAGGTTCAGACTCTCCGTCGCAGCGTGCCGCCCCCAGTAAGCTTACCCTCCCGGAGCATCGGCCATGGCCACCTACAACGGCACCAACAACGGCGACGTCATCTACGGAACGACGTCAGGCGACGTCATCTACGGCTACGGCGGCCCGGACGATCTCTATGGCGATGACGGCAACGACATTCTCGACGGCGGCTCCGGCGACGACACCCTGTTTGGCGAAGCGGGCGACGACCGCCTCATCGGCGGGACCGGCTACAACGACCTCTACGGCGGCTCCGGCGCCGATATCTTCGCCATGAGCACGCGCGGCGCTGGCTTTAGCGACGACCTGGTCTGGGATTTCACCTTCGACGTCGATCGCGTCGATGTCTCGGCCTGGGGCGTCAGTGACCTCTCCCAGCTCCAGGCCCTGCTGACGGTCGACAACACCAACAGCGCCTACATCAACGCCTTCTACAACGGCTATTCCCACTACCTGACCCTGGACGGCGCCCATCCGGCCGACCTGATCGCCGCCGACTTCATCTTCTCCAACGCCACCGCCAAGACCGAGACGGGCACCGCCTACGCCGACACGCTGTTCGGCACCCGGTTCAATGACGTGCTGAACGGCGGCGGCGGCGACGACATCCTTCTGGGCGGGATCGGCAACGACCGGATGACCGGCGGCGCCGGCTACGACAACCTGATCGGCGGCGTCGGCAATGATGTCTATGTCGTGGAGAGCGCCAGCGACTGGATCCTCGAATACGCCGGCGAAGGCATTGATCGCATCGAGTCGGCGGTGACCCGCACCCTGGACGCCAACGTCGAGAACCTCACCCTGACCGGCGCCGCCAGCGCCAGTGGCACGGGCAACAGCCTGAACAACGTCATTCTCGGCAACAGCGGCGGCAACCTGCTGAAGGGCCTCGGCGGCGCCGATACGATCAACGGCGGGGCCGGCGCCGACCGGATCTACGGCGGCCTGGGCGCCGATGTCATGACCGGCGGGCTGGATGCTGACCGCTTCATCTTCCAGACCCTGAGCGAAAGCACCGTTGCGGCCTCCGACCGCGTCACCGATTTCAACACCCTCCAGGACCTGATCGATCTCACCGCCATCGACGCAAACACCGCGCTTACCGGCAACCAGGCCTTTACCTGGGCCGACAGCTTCACCGGCGTGCGCGGCCAGGCGGTGCTGACCTATGACGCGGCCAGTAACACCTCCAGCCTTCTGCTCGACCAGAACGGCGACCGGGTGGCCGACTTCCGCCTGCTGCTGACCGGCGAATACGATCGCTACGACAGCGGCTTCCTGCTCTAACCGGATCGACCGGCGGCTCGACCACTTCCACCCCAGCCCTGGCCCGACACTGCGGGCCAGGGCTGGGCACGAAGGCGACCAGGTCGCTGCCGGCGAACACTCTAGAGCGTTCGCCGGCCTAGTGGAATAACTTGGCCGATCAGCGAGAGCGACCAACAAGGACTCTAGAGCATTCCTTGCCTCAACTGAGGCGACGAATGCTCTAGGGCGCCAGCTTCGGCAGGGTCGCCCAGACGCGAGCGTCGTGGGCCGGCACGATCACCAGGCCCGGCGTCGCCCGCTTGATCTGGTGCAGCCGCACGAGCATGGCCCGCACCGCCGCCGCGTCCGCATCGACCGACCGCGCCAGCCAGGGCTTCTGGGCCGGCAGGTCGACGCCCTCGCTCTGCCAGGCGGTGTCGCCGATCAGGGCGTAGCGCTGGCCCGACGCGACGGTAATGAAGGCGACGATCGAGCCTGGCGTATGGCCGCCGGCCGGGACCAGGACGACGCTACCGTCGCCGAACACGTCATAGCTGGCCGGGAAGCCGAAATAGGGGCCGCCCGGGAAGTCGAAGGGCCTGTAGTCCGCCGTGCCCAGCTGGCGGGCCAGTCTGCCCATCCGGTCGCGCCCTTGCACGAAGGCCAGCTCCGCCCGCGGTAGCCAGACCGGCACGCCTTTAAGATTCTCCAGCCCGCTGACGTGGTCCCAATGGGCGTGGGTCAGCACCACCGCCTTGAGGTCGGAGGGGGCGATGCCGGCCGCCGCCAGCTGGTCCGCAGCCGGCGTCCCTGGCCGGCGCTTGGAGGCCAGGCGCAGCAGCAGCGGCGTGGTCTTGGCGTGGGCCTCGACGCTGCGCCCGAACCCGGCGTCGAACAGCAGCCGGCCCTTGGGGTGGGTGACCAGGATGGCCCCCACCACGAAGTCTCGGTTGTCGTCGCCGGCGCCGCCTTCATAGGCCAGGCTGGCCTTGGAGAGCATGGTCCCGGTCGGGATGACCTGCAGGGTGACCCCGCTCGCCGCCACCGCCGGCGGAACGACAATAGCGGCCGGCGGCGCCTCCAGCGGGCCGGACGAACAGCCGGCCAGCAATCCGGCCAACACCAACCCAACGATCAACTGTTTCATTTCGCATCTCCCTGACTTGGACTAGACTGTACAGTCTATATTGCGTTTTGCAACCCACTCGTTGGCGCCGTATGGGAACTGGACATGGTTCGCCCCTCGCCGATCTCGAAATCCACCCGGCCCTCCGTCGCCGCCGAGCGCTCGGAAGCCGCCATCCTGGCCGCCGCCCGGGCCCTGTTCCTGGAGGCCGGCTATGACGGCGCCAACCTCGACCAGGTGGCGCAGCGGGCCGGCGTCGCCCGCCAGACCGTCTACAACCGCTTCGGCGGCAAGGAGGCGATGTTCCGGGCCATGGTCGAGGAGCACTGGCGCCGCTTCAACCGGGCCGAGGCCCTGGATGACCTGGGCTCCAATGTCCG
>JBKJSF010000219.1:0-20786 GCA_046595895.1 Caulobacter sp.
TGTAGGCGCCGCCGGCGTTTTCCTCGACGGCCTTGATCAGTTCGTAGCCGTGCCGCGGGGTCTCGGCGATCAGCTTGAGCAGCACGAAGCGCAGGTCGCCGTGGTCGAAGAACCGGCCGGGACGACGCCAGCCGTGGTGGGCGCCGCCGTGACGGCCGTGATGGCCGAACGGGCCGCGTTGATGGGTGTGGCGGTGAAAGCCGAACATGCGATGCATTGAAATGAGTCCTGTTTCGATATGTCTGACATACGGTTGTATTTCGATATGTCGAATTTTAGATATATCTGAATTAGGTGGGACGCAAGAGGTATTTAGATATATCTAATTCATCGCACGCCCGCGCTACCGTCATCCTGGGGCTTGTGCCCGGGATCCCGCTGTCCGCACGCACGCACGGTGGGGTGGAGGCGCGGCCGGGCCTCCAGGGTGCGGGTTCGCGGCGGCTGAACCCGGGATCCTGGGCACAAGACCCAGGATGACGGTAGCAGGGTGGGGTGGGCGCGTGGCGAGCGAGGACGGCGCCCCTACTCCGCCCCCGCCAGCGCCTTGATCAGCAGGTAGAAATGATCCAGGCCGTCGTCGAACTGGGCGACCGGCAGCTGCTCGTTGTTGCCGTGGATGTTGTAGTCGACGCCCTGCGACATGAAGAGCCCGCCGACCCCGATGGTGGGGATGCCGGCGCTGCGGAAGTAGAGGCCGTCGGTGGCGCCCGCCTCCATGTAGGGAATGGCGACGACGCCCGGCGAGCGGACGGCCAGCACCTTGGCCAAGGCGGCGCGCAGCTCGTCCGGCGGGACCGAGACATCGCTCTCGATCGGCTCGCCCGTGACCTTGATCTCCAGCCTGTCGTTCGCGGCCACCTTCAGCAGCGTTTCCTTCACCTGGGCGATCGTCTGACCGGGAAAGATGCGGCAGTTGATGGTGGCGGTGGCCGCCACCGGCAGGGCGTTTTCGGCGTGGCCGCCGCGCAGCATGGTGGCCACGCAGGTGGTGCGCATCTCGTTGCTGACCCAGGACTTGTCCAGCTCGGCGATGGCCGCCTTGTCACCCGGATGGGCCGCGAAACGGGCCATGGCCTTGCCGAGCTCGCCCTCCAGGCTGGGCGCGGTCAGACGAAAGCTTTCCAGCGTCACCGGGTTCCACCGGGCCTCGAACCTGTAGGCGGCGATCTTTTGCAACGCGGCGGCCAGGTCATAGATTGCGTTGTCGGGCCGCGGGGCCGAGGAGTGGCCGCCGGTATTGCGGGCGGTGAGCTCATAGGTGGCGTAGGTCTTCTCGGCGACCTGGATGGAATAGCTGGCCTTCTCATTGCCGCCGCCCCGGAAACCGCCGCCGGCGTCGGAGTTGATCGCATAGGCCGCGCCCTTCAGCCTACCGGCCAGCAGGACGGCGGTCTTGCCCGTGGTTTCCTCATCGCCGGTGAAGGCCAGGATCAGATCGCGGTCCGGGACGAAGCCCTCGCGGCGCAGGCGCATGAAGGCCTGGGTGAGGGTCAGGACGCCATATTTGTTGTCGACCACG
Organism: Caulobacter sp.; assembly: GCA_046595895.1. Classification (GTDB taxonomy): domain Bacteria; phylum Pseudomonadota; class Alphaproteobacteria; order Caulobacterales; family Caulobacteraceae; genus Caulobacter. The sequence goes on from JBKJSF010000219.1 coordinate 1,523, forward strand.
CCACGGCCGAAGTACGTACCGTGCTTCTGAGTCAGCACATAGGGGTCGCGGCCGCCCCAGTCTTCCTTGCTGGCGGCGACGACATCCATATGGGCCATCAGCACCACCGGCGCCTTGGCCGAACCGGCCTTGCCCGGATAGCGGACCATCAGGCCGGCGGTCTCGCCCAAGGGCACGATCTCGATCTCGCTATCCTTGAAGCCGGCGGCCTTCAGCTGGCCGGTCAGATACTGGATCAGGCCCGGGACGGCCCCTTTGCCCTCCTGCGTCGGGAAGCTGATGATCTTTGCAAACAGAGTGCGGGCCTCGGCCTTCACCTCAGGGGTTTGCGCCTGCACCGATCCGCCCAACAGGGCGAAGGCGGCCGCCGCCGCGATGACCAGACGCATGGAAGACTCTCCTCGGACGAAGTGGACCTTACGCATCCCGCAGGGTGTCCGCCAACAGCCGTCCGTCCCTGGCCCGGCTGGAGCCGGCCCGCCAGGCGACGACCACCTCGCGGCTGGGATGGTCGGCCTTCAGCGGCCGCACGGTGACCGGCGCCTGGCCGGTCAACCCCGCCGCCACCGCCATGGCCGGCACGAAGGAGACGCCCAGGCCCGACCCGACCATCTGCACCAGGGTCGGCAGAGAGGTGGCGGCGAAGGCCTCGTCCTCCCCGTGGCGCGGGGGGCTGAGGCCGCAGGCGGCCAGCACATGGTCGCGCAGGCAATGGCCATCCTCCAGCAGGATCAGCTCGTCGCCATCCAGCGAGGCGGGGCTGATGCTCTCCTGGCTGGCCATGGCGTGGCCCGTCGGCACCGCGGCCAGCAGCTCGTCATCGACCACATGGGCCCAGTCGAGCCCGGCCATGTCGTAGGGCAAGGCGATCAGGGCCGCATCGAGGGCCCCGGACTTCAGGGCGGTGATCAGGCGGCTGGTCAGGTCCTCGCGCAGGAACAGCCGCAGCTTGGGAAAGCGGGCTCGCATGATCGGCAAGGCCTTGGGCAGCAGGAAGGGGGCGATAGTCGGGATGACGCCAAGTCGGAAGCGCCCGGACAGCGGCAGGCCGGCGCTCTGGCTGGCCTGGACCAGATCTTCCGCCCCGGCCAGCAGCTCGCGGGCCCGGCGTGCGGCCTCCTCGCCGGCGGCGGTGAGGATGACGCCGGAGCGGGCGCGATCGACCACCGGCGCGCCGATGATCCGCTCAAGCTCGGCGATGCCGGCCGACAGGGTGGGCTGGGTGACGTGGGCCGCCTCGGCCGCCCGGCTGAAGCTGCCGTGCTCGGCGAGGAGCTTTAGATACTGCAGCTGGCGGAACGTCGGGAGCATCCCGGCAACATAGATATAATCTATGCCGAGCGCAAAAACTATTGATTGGCTAATGGGTGAGTCGGCCCCTATCTCCCCCCTCTCGCCGCGACGCTCCCCTGTCCGGCGGGCTCATCGACTCGATCAAATCTTTTCCAAGCGAGGGATACGCAATGCTGGGTGTTGGCCAGAAACTGCCTGAGTTCAAAATCGTCGGCGTGAAGCCAAAATTCAACCGTCACGAAGAGAACGGCGAGAGCGCCTTCGAAACCGTGACCGGCGACAGCTTCCCGGGCAAGTGGAAGGTGATCTTCTTCTACCCGAAGGATTTTACCTTCGTCTGCCCGACCGAAATCGCCGAATTCGCCCGCTTGAACCGCGAGTTCGAAGACCGTGACACCGTCGTCCTCGGCGGCTCGACCGACAACGAGCACAGCAAGCTGGGCTGGCGCCGGGAGCATGCGGATCTGAACAGCCTGCCGATGTGGAACTTCGCCGACAACGGCGGCAAGTTCGCCCGCGCCCTCGGCGTGCTCGACGAGGAAGAAGGCGTCGCCCAGCGCGCCACCTTCGTGGTCGATCCGCACAACGTCGTGCAGCACGTCTACGTCACCAACCTGAACGTCGGCCGCGCGCCGGCCGATACGCTGCGTGTCCTCGACGCCCTGCAGACCGACGAGCTGTGCCCGTGCAACCGCGCGGTCGGCGGCGACGTCCTGCAACTGGCCGCCGAGTAGCCAGCCACGAGATCAGCGGCCTTCACGTCCCTCCAGAAGGCCGCTGCGCCGGGGCTCCCTCGCCCCTTCCCTCCCCCTGCACGGGCGAGGGAGACCCCGGCCCCATTTTTGATCCCAGTTTGAACGGAGCTTCTCGATGTCGATCGACACCGTGCGTGATGCGCTGCCCGCCTATGCCAAAGACCTGAGCCTCAACCTATCGTCGCTGTCGTCCGAGACCCTGCTGAGCGACCAGCAGAAGTGGGGCGCCTTCGTCGCCTCGGCCCATGCGGTGGGCCAGCCGGTCGTGGTGAAGGGCCTCGAGGCCGCCGCCCGCGCCGCCGGCCTCAGCGAAGAGGCCCTGACCGCCGCCAAGGCCGCGGCCGCCATCATGGGCATGAACAACGTCTACTACCGCTCCCTGCACCTGATGAAGAACAAGGAGTACGCAACCCTGCCGGCCAAACTGCGCATGAACCTGCTGGCCAATCCCGGAGTCGACAAGATCGACTTCGAGCTGTGGTCGACGGCGGTGTCGGCGATCAACGGCTGCGGCATGTGCCTGGACGCCCACGAGGCCGAACTGAAGAAGCACGGCGTGCCGAACACCTCGGTTCAGGCGGTGCTACGCATCGCGGCGGTGGTCAATGCGGTGAGCCGGGTGATCGCGGGAGAAGCGGCGGCGGCCTAAGGCCGGCGGGGCATCTGCGCCGTCCCTCCCCGAATTGGGGAGGGCAGATGCGCGCAGCGCATCGGGTGGGGAAGCGGAAATTTCCCCGACAGCCGGCGTTCGAGCTCAGAGGCCGACTTCCCCACCCGGCGCGCAACGCGCGCCTGCCCTCCCCAATTCGGGGAGGGAGGTCAGGGCTTTCCCGTCTCCACGAACGCCTTCAGCCGCGTCAACTGCCCGCCGACCACCCCGTCGATCCCCGGCGCGGCCTTAAGCTGCCCGGGGCTGAACCCACTCGCCTTGTTGCTCATCACGACGGTGGTGAGCGATCAATCAAGCGGCTTCGAAGTCCAGCGGCGCACCCCAGAACCCGACAACCAGTCCGTTCTGACGCCCGGGGGTTCCGGTGGTCAGAAACCGCCGCATCCCCGACGAGCCCGGATCCAGTTCCGGATGCCGCTCCAGATACAGCGCCAGGGCGTCGGCCGTGGCTCCCGGCTGGTGGATCAACGGCGTGCCCGCCGGCAGGGCGGCGCGGAACAGGTCGGCGACCATCTCGTAGTGGGTGCAGCCGAGGATGGCGCGGTCGGGGAAGCGGCCGATGCGGCGCTTCAGCGCCTGCACATGGCCCTCGACCTCGGCTGCCAGTTCAACTGGGCCGACGCCTTCCTCGATCATCCGGGCCAGGTTCGGACAGGGCTCGGAAAACACCGCCAAGTCCTGCTTGCGCTTATCGATCTCGATCTCGAAGACGCGGCTGCTGGCCGTGCCCGGGGTGGAAAATACGCCAAGGACATCCAGCTTCTCGATCTTGTCGCCGCGCCGCTCGGCCTCATGCTCCCACGGCAGGCCCGTGGCCGCCTCGATGGTCGGCACGATGATACCGAGCACATTGAGCGCCCGGCCGGTCTCGCGCCGATAGCCCGGCAGCCAGGTCTGCTGCAGCCGGCGCAGCGCAATGGCGCTGGCGGTGTTGCAGGCCAGCACGACCAGGTCGGCGCCCGCCTCGAACAGCCGGATGCAGCCGGCGCGGGTCAGATCGACCACCTCCTCGCCGGGCCGCCCGCCATAGGGCGCGTTAGCCTGGTCAGCCAGGTAGATGAAATCCGCCCGGGGCAACCGCTCCACCAGGGTGCGGTGCACGGTCAGTCCTCCGACGCCGGAGTCGAATACGCCTATCGCCATGGTCCGGGTTTAGGCGCGCGCGTTCCGCTTGGGAAGCGGTTGGCGGGGCCTCCACACGGTTAACCCGGTATGACACCACTAATTTCATGTTGACGCCGAGCATTACTGGCGTAATCTGGACCCATGGCCAGAGAACCCGTCCAGATCACCAGCGCCGAAAGCCAGGTCATGGAGGCCCTTTGGAGAAAGGGACCCTGCACCGCCGACGAGCTCGTCGGCGAGGTCAAGCAGGGGCAGGACTGGGGCGACGCGACGGTCAAGACGCTGATCAACCGGCTGCTCAAGAAGTCCGTCATCCAGTCCGAACGGGCCGGAGGGCGTCACCAATACCGGCCGCTGGTGCAGCGCGAGGACTATGTGACCTCCGAGAGCCAGGGTCTGCTGGACCGCCTGTTCGACGGCGAGCTGGCCCCGCTGATTTCCCACTTTGCCGAGCACCGCAAGCTGAGCCCCCAGGAGGTCGCCCGGCTGAAATCGCTGATCGATGAGATGAGCGATGATCAGTGACCTGCTGATCACCCTGGCGAAACTGAACATCGCCGTCGCCATGGCGGTTCTGGTCGTGATCGCCCTGCGCCGCCCCCTGCTGCGGCTGTTCGGCGCGCAATCGGTCTATGCGTCCTGGCTGATCGTGCCGATGGCCGCCGGCGCCAGCCTGCTGCCGGCCCTGCGCAGCGTGCCATTGGCCGAAGCCACCGTGCCCGACGTCGCCGCCATCATCGAGGGTCAGCCCTGGCTGGCCGGCCTGGCCGTCGCCGTCTGGCTGATCGGCGGCGTTGTCCTGGCCCTGCGGCTGGCCGCCGGTCAGCGCCGCTTCATGCGCAAGGCCGCCCGTGGCCAGGCCGGTCCGGCCATTGTCGGCGTCATCGATCCGCGCCTGATCCTGCCGTCCGACTTCGCCGAGCGCTTCAGCCCCGAAGAACAACGGCTGATCCGGGCCCATGAGCGGGTGCATATGGACCGCGACGATCCGCGCGCCAACGCCGTGCTGGCCGCCATTCAGTGCCTGTTCTGGTTCAACCCACTGGTCCATCTGGCCGCCAGCCGCATCCGCCTGGACCAGGAATTGAGCTGCGACGCCGTCGTCGTCGCCCGCTACCCCAAGGAGCGCCGCCGCTACGCCCACGCCATGCTGAAAACCAGCCTGGCCGATCAACCCCTGCCGGTCGGCTGCTACTGGCCCGCCTCGGCGCGCCATCCGTTGGAAGCCCGCATCGCGCTGCTCAAGGCCCCGGCCCCGACCAACAGCCGCCAGCTGATCGGCTTTGGCCTGGTCGCCGCCGTCGCCCTGCTGACCGCCGCCGCCGCCTGGAGCGCCCAGCCGCCCCGGACGCAGGCCCCGAGCCCGCCGCCGATGCCGCGGCCGGTCATGGACCTGATGATCATGCGCTAGTGTCCCTTCTCCCGACAAGCGGGAGAAGGATCCTGTAACGTTACAGCCCGTTCATGTGACGTTGCCCGGCGCATGCCATAGGGTCCTTTCAAACGAGACTCTGGAGCTCCATGCCCGTGCAACGCAGAACATTCCTCGCCGCCTCGGCCGCCGCTGTCACAACCGTCGCCGTCGGCCCCGCCTTCGCCCAGTCGGGCAACGCATTGCTGGCCCCCTGGACCGGCCCTTACGGCGGCCTGCCCGCCTTCGACAAGGTCCGGGTCGAAGACTTCAAGCCGGCCCTCGAAGCCGGCATGGCCGAGAACCTGGCGCAGATCGACGCCATCACCGCCAACCCGGCCCCGCCGAACTTCGCCAACACCATCGCCGCGCTGGAAGATTCCGGCCGCACCCTCGGCCGCCTGTACCGCTACTACGGCGTCTGGTCGTCGAACATGAGCACCCCGGCATTCCAGGCGGTCGAAGAAGAGATGGACCCGAAGCTCTCGGCCTTCGGCGACAAGATCAACCAGAACGAAAAGCTCTTCGCCCGCATCAAGGCGGTCTACGACACCCGCGGCGCCGCCGACCTGACCGACGAGCAGAAGCGCGTCACCTGGGTCTACTACGACGGCTTCGTGCGCTCCGGCGCCCTGCTCGGTCCGGCCGCCAAGGTGCGGGTCGCGGCCATCAACGAGGAGCTGGCCGGCCTCTACACCAACTTCAACAAGAACCTGCTGGCCGATGAGTCGACCTTCATCGAGCTGAGCGACGCCGACATGGCGGGCCTGCCCGACAGCCTGGTCTCGGGCGCCCGCGCCTCGGCCAAGGGCAAAGGTCTTGAGGGTAAAGCGATCATCCTCAACACCCGCTCCAGCGCCGAGCCCTTTCTGACCTACGCGCCCAACCGGGCCGCCCGCGAGAAGATCTTCAAGGCCTTCGTCGGCCGCGGCGACGGCGGCGGAGCCACCGACAACAACGGCATCATCACCAAGATCCTCAAGCTGCGGGTCGAGCGCGCCAAGTTGCTGGGCTATCCGACCCACGCCCACTGGCGCCTGGGCAACGCCATGGCCAAGACCCCCGAGCGGGCCATGGAGCTCATGGAAGCGGTCTGGACCCCCGCCATCGCCGCCGTGAAGCGCGACGTCGGCGACATGCAGGCCATCATCGACGCCGAGAACGGCGGCTTCAAGCTGGCCCCCTGGGACTACCGCTTCTATGCGGAGAAGGTCCGGAAGGCGAAGTACGACCTCGATCTGAACGAGGTGAAGCCCTACCTCGAACTCAACAACCTGCGCGAGGCGATGTTCTTCGCGGCCGGCAAGCTGCATGGCTTCAAGTTCAAGCCGGTCAGCGGCATCCCGGTCTTCCACCCCGACGTCAAGGTCTGGGAGGTCACCCGCAAGAGCAAGCATATCGGCCTCTGGTACTTCGATCCCTTCGCCCGCGAGGGCAAGCGCTCGGGCGCCTGGATGACCGACTACCGAACCCAGGAAACCTTCAAGGGCCGCAAGACCACCCTGGTCAGCAACAACTGCAACTACATCAAGGCCGAGGCCGGCAAGCCGGTGCTGATCAGCTGGGACGACGCCGAGACCATGTTCCATGAGTTCGGCCACGCCATCCACGGCCTGTGCTCGGAGGTGGTCTATCCGACCGTGGCGGGCACCAGCGTGGCCCGCGACTACGTCGAGTTCCCCAGCCAGCTCAACGAGCGCTGGCTGACTACGCCCGAGGTGATGGACAAGTACATCATCCACTACGAGACCAAGAAGCCGATCCCCAAGGCTCTGGTCGACAAGATCGACGCGGCCTCGAAGTTCAACCAAGGCTTCACCACCACCGAGTACCTGGGCAGCGCCCTGATCGACATGAAGCTGCACCTGGCCGGCGACGTGACCATCGATCCGGACAAGTTCGAGCGCGAAGAACTGACCCGGCTCGGCATGCCCGAGGAGATCGTCATGCGTCACCGCACGCCGCAATTCGGGCACGTCTTCTCCAGCGACGGCTACTCGGCCGGCTACTACAGCTACCTGTGGTCCGACACCCTGACCGCCGACTGCTGGGAAGCCTTCCTCGAGGCCGGCAACGCCTATGACCGCAAGACCGCCGACCGGCTGTATGCGACCATCATGAGCCGCGGCAACAGCAAGGACCCGGCTCAGCAATACCGCGACTTCCGCGGCCGCGACCCGGAGATCGGCGCCCTGATGCGTAGCCGGGGCTTCCCGGAACCGGGCAAGGTCTAGGCGCCGAAACAGACAGGGCCGCGGCGGAGATGTCGCGGCCCTTTTTTCTTAGCGGAGGGGTATTTCATGGATCGTCGCAACTTCCTGGGGTCGGCCGCCGCCTTGAGCGCATTTGGGGCCGCCATCGCCTCGGCCCGCACCGCGCTGGCCTCTTCCGGCAACCCGCTGCTGGCCGCCTGGGCCGGCGCCTACGGCGGTCTGCCGCCGTTCGACAAGGTGGTCCTGCCCGACTTCGAGCCGGCCTTCGCCGAGGCCATGAACATCCAGCGCAAGGAGTTGGCGGCGATCACCGCCAACAAGGCCGCGCCGACCTTCGAAAACACCATCCTGGCCTATGAGCGGTCGGGCGACGCCCTGAACAATCTGGGCGTCATCTATAACGTCCATACCTCGACGGTGATCACACCGCAGATGCAGGCCATCGAGGAGCGGATGGCCCCGGTGCTGGCCGCCTATGGCGACGAGCAGACCCAGAATTCCACCCTCTTCGCCCGCATCGACGCGGTCTATCAGGCCCGCGAGACATCGGGCCTCTACCCGGAACAGCAGCGGCTGGTCTGGGCCTACCACACCAACTTCGTGCAGTCGGGCGCCCGGCTGAACGCGGCCGACAAAAAGCGCCTCGCCGAGATCAACCTGCGGCTGGCCGACCTCTACACCACCTTCTCCAAGAACCTGCTCACCGACGAGAACTCCGACGTCCTGGTCCTGGACAAGATCGAGGACACCGCCGGCCTTCCCGCTTCCGTGGTGGCCGCCGCACGGGCCGCCGCCGAGCGCCGCAAGCTGCCCGGCAAATGGGTGATCGAGAACAACAGCTCGGCGATGAATCCGATGCTGACCTTCTCCACCCGCCGCGACCTGCGCCAGCAGGCCTGGAACCTGCGCATGGGCTTGGGCGACCACTCGGGCGCCCCGACCGACAACAAGCCGGTGATCAAGGAGGTCCTCAAGCTGCGAGCCGAACGCTCGAAGCTGCTGGGCTATCCGACCTTCGCCCACTGGCGCACGTCCGACCGCATGGCCCGCAACCCCGAGAACGCCATCGCCCTGATGGAGGCCCTGCTCAGGCCCGCCATCGCCCGCATGGGCGAGGAGGTGGCCGACATGAAGGCCATCGCCGCGAAGGAGGGCGCCGCCGACGCGGCCGCCGACTTCCGGCCCTGGGACTACCGCCACTACGCCGAGAAGGTGCGCAAGGCCAAGTACGACATCGACGAGGCCGAGCTGAAACCCTACCTGCAGCTGTCGAAGATGAAGGAGGCTATGTTCTGGGTCGCCGGCCAGGTCTACGGCCTCTCCTTCGAGCCGGTGAGCGGCATCCCCACGCCGCATCCGGACGTCGAGACCTGGGAGGTCAAGGGCCCGGACGGCAAGCATCGCGGCCTCTGGTACTTCGACGCCTATGCGCGGCCCGAAAAGCGCTCCGGCGCCTGGATGAACGACTACCGCACCCAGAGCCGCTTCCCGACCACCTCGACGGTGATCGTCTCCAACAACTGCAACTTCACCAAGCCGGCCCCCGGCGAGCCAACCCTGCTCAGCTGGAGCGACGTCACCGTCGCCCTGTTCCACGAGTTCGGCCACGCCATCCACAGCCTCAATTCCAGCGTCACCTACCGCACCCTGGCCGGGACCAACGTCACTTGGGACTACGTCGAGTTTCCCAGCCAGATCATGGAGCGCTGGGCCCTGACCCCCGAGGTGCTCAACACATTCGCCCTGCATGTGGAGACGGGAAAGCCCATGCCGGCAGCCCTGGCCGACAAGCTGCGCGCCGCCAAGACTTTCAATCAGGGCTTCATCACCGCCCGCCAGCTGTCGGCGGCGATGCTGGACATGCGGCTGCACCTGGCCGGTGACGCCGACATCGACCCGGCGGCCTTCTACCAGGCCGAGATCAAGCGCATCGGCCTGCCCAAGGAAGGCGAGCTGGCGCCGCGCCTGACCTGGTTCAGCCACGTCTTCTCCGGCGAGAGCTACGCCGCCGGCTACTACAGCTACGCCTGGGCCGAGGCCCTGACCGCCGACGCCTGGGAAGCCTTCACGGAGGCCGGCGGCGCCTACGACAAGGTGGTCGGCAAGCGGCTCCACGACACGGTGATGAGCGTCGGCAACACGGTCAGCGCCGACGAAGCCTTTCGCAACTTCCGCGGCCGCGACGTGCGGATCGCGGCGTTGCTGCGGGACCGGGGATTTCCGGTAGTGTAGCGAACCTAACGGGGATCCACCGCCCCTCGCAGGATCCGCGACAGGGCGTCAACGGCCTGCGTGCGGGATAGCCGCCGGTTCGCGGCCGCCTCGGACAGGCTCTCGGCGGCGCCGATCACGCCCCACATGACGGCCTGGGTCGGCGGCTCGCCGAACGGCGTCAGGGCGGAGCGATAGGCTTCCACATACCCGTCGCGCAGGCTCTGCCGGAAGTCGGCCATCTCCTCGGTCCCCGACAGGGCCGCAGCGATGGCCCCGAACTCCGGGCCGGACACCAACACGCAGTCGATATAGGCCGCGCTGAGAATGCCGATCACATCGTCCAGGCCGCCGGCGTGGGTCTCCAGCGCCAGCCGGACCGCCTGGGCCTGGCGGTCGTCATAGTGGCGATAGAGCGCGACCAGCAGACCGGCCCGGGTTCCGAAGTGTTCATAGGCGATCGGCTTGGTCACACCCGCCTGCTCGGCCAGAAAGGCCAGGGTCAGGGCGTCGGTGCCTTGAGCGCGCACGATGGCCGAGGCTGTCTCCAGCAGCTGCAGCCGCCGCTGCGCCTTGGGCATGCGCTGGGTCGACAAATCTATTCCTTCCGGCTTGACCGCGAGCTGTTCCTGCACATATTACGAATGGTAACTTACGAACCGTAACATAACGCAGGTTCTAGCGGAGCGGTCTATGACAGCCAAGCCCATTCATATCGCGCCAGCCACGCCATCGCAGGCCGAGGCCTTCGCGGGCCGGATCGCGGAGTTGGTCCGCGCCACTGGTCCGGTCAGCTACGACTACCAGTTCGGGGCCGGGACCGGATTGCTGGAGCGGCTGGTCGCGGTGTCCTGGCAGACCCCGGGCACCTTGTTCGCCGCCGCCTCGACCACCTTCGCCACCGACGGTGACGTCCTGCTCGGGCTGGAACTGGGCTTCGAGGGGCCGAACTTCTACGCCTTCAAGGACAGGCTGGTGGCGCTGGCCCCCGACCTGATCGCGCGCGGCGTCATCGAGTTCGAAGAACTGCGGGGCCTGGCCGCGCGGGCCGGCAAGGCCAGCTACCTCAACGCCCATGTGCCGGAGGGTGTCTATTATCTGCACGCCCTTTCCACGCCGCCGGAGCATCGCGGCAAGGGGGCGGGAAAGGCTCTCCTGGCGGCCGCCATCGACCGGGCCCGCGCGGCCGGCCATGCCGAACTGCAGCTCGACGTCTTGGCCGACAACCCGGCCGTCGGCTTTTACCAGGCCATGGGGCTGAGCATCCTGACCGAGACCCGCTCGCCCGAGCTCTCCCGCGACCACGGCTTTCCCAGCGAACTGCGTATGGCGATCGTCCTGTGAGCGCCCGAATCCTCATCGCCGGCGGTTACGGCCTGGTCGGCGGCCTGATCGCCCGTCATCTGCGGACCGCCGGCCACGACGCCGACCTGATCCTGGCAGGACGCAACCCCGAGGCCGGCGAGCCGCTGGCCCGCCAAATCGGCGCCCGCACGGCCCGTCTGAACCTCGACGATCCCGCCGCCTACCTGGCCGAAATCGGCCCGGTCGACCTGATCATCGCCGCCCTGCAGGACCCTGGCGATCACCTGATTGGCGAGGCCCTGCGCACGGGCGCGGGCCATATCGGCATCACCCGCGGCGTCGATTCCCTCACCCCCACGATCATGGCGGTCAGCGCCGTTCAGGCGCGGCGGCCGATCGTGCCGCTGGCGCACTGGCAGGCGGGGGTCCTTACCCTGGCTGCCCTGCAGGCCGCCAGCGCCTTCGCCTCCGTGGAGCGGATCGAGCTTGCCGCCCTCTACGACTATGCCGACCCTATCGGCCCGATGACCATCGCCGACAGCGCCGACTTCGTCGGCCGGGCCCTCACCCGCCAGGCCGGACAATGGGTCTGGCTCCAGGCCTTGGATCACGCCCGGCAGGTGGAGCGAGCCGGACAGGCCGCGTTCGACGCCTTGCCCATGGGGGTGCTGGACGTCACCGGCCTGGGCGCCGCCACCGGGGTGCGGGATATCCGCTTCGACCTCGGGACGGGCGATTCCCTCGGAACCCTGGCCGGGGGCGCCGCCTCCCACGACCTGTACATCGATCTCACCGGTCGGCTGGCCTCGGGCGAAACCGCCACCCGCCGCACGACGGTCACTGACCCGAAAGGCCAGGCGCACCTGACGGCGCTCGGCGTGCTGATCTGCGCCGAGCGGGTGCTGGGTCTCGACGGCGCGCCGCCACCGCCCGGCGGCCTCGCCTTCCCCGAGACCCTGATCGAACCCGCCGTCGCCCTGGCGCGACTGGCGAGCTTCGAGGTGCGCGTCGAGATCGGCTCATGACCGGGGCGATGCGTGCGCTGACCTTCGGGCCCGACGGCAGGATGATCGTCGTGGAAGCCGGTCGCCCCGTTCCCCGCCCCGGCCAAATGCTGGTGGAAATCCACGCCTCGGCGGTGAACGAGATGGACGTCCAGGTCCGGGCCGGCGGCTGGCCACCCAGGTGAAGCGCTTTCGGCGCGCCGGCCCTGTGCTGACCGGGTTCGAATTTTCAGGTGTGGCGAGAAGCGACGGCAGCCGCATCCGCGCCGGCCAGCGGGTGATCGGCTACAGCCCGGTGCTGGACGTTCCGCGCACCCACGCCGAGTTCGCCGCCGTGGCGGAGCGCGATCTGCAGGTCCTGCCGGAGGCGCTGGACGATGAAGCGGCGGCGGCCCTGGTGGTCATGGGCCTGACCGCCATCGATATCCTGGAACGGCTGCGTCCCCTGAAACGGGGTGACCGATGCCTGGTCGCGGGAGCCGCCGGCGGGGTCGGGATCTACGCTCTGCAGCTCGCTCTGGCGCAAGGGGCGAACGTGGTCGCCGTGGCCTCGGGCTCCAGCGCTTCGTGGCTCCGGGCCCAGGGCGCGGGCGAGGTCCGGGCCCACGAGGACGGCGGCTGGTGGCGTGACGGCGACCGCTTCAACCTGGTGATCGACGCGCCGGGCAAGTCGAGCTTCGCCCAGGCGGAGGCGCGCCTGGCGACTGGCGGTATGTATGTGAGCACCCACCCCCAGGCCGACATCGCCGGCTTCGCGCGGGCGGCGCTGTCATCGCGCCGGGCCGGGTACTTGATGCTGCTAAGGAGCCACCCGGCCGGCCTGCGGCGCCTCATCGACCTGGCCTTGGCGGAGACGCTCAAACCGGCCATCGACAGCGTCTTCCCGCTCGACCAGGCCGACGCCGCTTTTGACCGCTTCGCCGCGCGGGGCAAGCAGGGCCGTGTTCTGCTGAGAGTCGCCGCTTGATACGGCGTCAGGATGCGGCGGGCCCCCTCGCCTTTCGACCTAGCCACCAGGCCGCCACCGCGCCTGCCACCACATAGCCGACGAAGGTCGTCGTCGCCGAGGCCAGGGTGAAGTCGCTCGGGTAGCCGTACCAGATGGCGTTGCTGCCGTTGGTGGTCACCGCCGCCGCCAAGCCGATGGCGGCCGCAGAGACCAACCGGGTCGCGAACGTCCCCGCCACCTTGGCCAGCACGAAGGCCAGCAGCAGGCCTTGCAGGATTTCGATCAGCGCCTCGCTGATCATGAACGGCGCCATCTCCATCGGGCGGCCGGGCGGGTGGTAGATGACGATGCCCGAGGGGTTGGTCTTGGTGGCTTCCAGAAGTTGCGCGCGGGCGGCCTCGTCCTCGTGGGGATTGGTCCCCGCGCCGACGCCGGGAAAGGTGTAGAGACCGGCTTTCTGCCCGGCGTCGGCCTGCAGCGCCACCGGCGCGGCCGAGTCCTCCGGCAGCTGATCGACGCCGATCTGGCCGAGCGGCACGACCGTGTGGGCCAGCGAAGACCACACGAACATGGTAAGACCGGCCAGCAGGCCAGCGAGTAGAATACGTCCCATGATGTCCAGCGCCTCCCCGCGCCATCTGATCGAGGAACGCTACGCCGGGGCCGCCTCTCCGTCGAGATCAGCCAGCGCCGCCAGCGCCTCTGCCCGCGGCAGGTCCTTGGGCCGGCCGAACCGGCGGCAGATGGCGGCCTGTTCGGCTACCTCGGCGATCCACAGCTCGCCGTTCGACCAGGCGATGCGGCGCCGGGTGCGCAGGACAACGGGCGCCCAGCCCCCGGCCGTGGCCAGGGCCATCCCGCCCATGACCTCGATCGGCAGCGGGCTGCCCAGGCATTTGCCGAACAGCTGTGACCGGAACTGGGCTGAGGGGGCGACCACGGGCTGTCCCCCCAGCCGTTCGATAAGCTCCGCCGCCCCCTCCGGCGTCGTCACCACATCGACATCGGGCGGATCGAGGCCTCGCACCCCGGCCAGCGCCATCGCCGCGCTGCCGAATATCCACCAGGGCTCCGCCATCCCAAGCGCCGCCAACGCCACCCTGTCGAGGGTCTTCAGGAGGCGCGGCGGGAGATCGAGATTCTGCATGAGACCCTTGTAGCCGCTCGCGCCGCCCCTGGCTTGCCTCCGACGACCGCCGAGACCATCTGCAAGCCATGCGTATCACCGGCATCGACCACATCGTCCTGCGAGCCCATGACCAGCAACGGCTGATCGACTTCTATACCGGCGTGCTCGGGCTGACCGTCGAGAAGCGGCAGGATGTCATCGGCCTTGTCCAGCTGCGGGCCGGCTCCAGCCTGATCGACATCGTTTCGGTGGACGGCCGGCTTGGCCGGATGGGCGGGGCCGGGCCGGGCGAAGAGGGCCGCAACCTCGACCACTTTTGCCTCAACGTCGCCGGCTTCGACCTGGAGACGGTCAGGACTCACCTCCTGGGGCAAGGCGTCGAAGTCGGCGAGGAGGGCCTGCGTTACGGCTCCGGCGGCGAGGGCCCGAGCCTCTACCTCAAGGACCCCGAGGGCAACGGCCTGGAACTGCGCGGCTAGCGAACTTGCCTCGCGGCCGGGTTTGGGCGAACGATTGCCGTCCAGACCTCGCGGGAAATCATGCGTATCGTCTTCGCCGTCAAGCTCGCGGTCGCGGCCGGCCTGCAGTAGCCGCCGCCTCAGCACTCCCGCTTCGCGACCTCAACAATACTTTCAAGATTCCCATGATTGAGAAGCCAAAGGATTTAGCCATGGTGGCGTCCCACCGCGAGATCGAACGCAAGTTCCTGGTGCTGAACGACAGTTGGCGGATCCAGGTCGTGGGCGAGCCGGTGGTCATGCGGGCCGGCTATGTCAGCCGCCGCAAGCAGGCCTCGATCCGCGTTCGCTTCGAGGGCGAGGCCGCCATCCTGACCCTCAAGGGCCAGGCCGTCGACCCCGCGGGCCGCGAACGGCCGGAGTTCAACATTCCGATTCCGGCTGAGCGGGGCGCCGCCATCCTGGAGAGCGGCATGGTCGACGGCGGGGTGATCCGGAAGACCCGCTACAATGTCCGGGTGGGCGCCAGCCTGTTTGAGGTCGATGTCTTCGAGCATCCCCGCCCCGGCCTGGTGCTGGCCGAGATCGAACTGGCTTCGGCCGACGCCGGCTTTGAGCGACCGGACTGGCTGGGCGAGGAGGTCACCGCCGATAGCCGCTATTCGAATGCGGTGATGGCGGGCGAGGCCTGACCTCCCTTCCTTGACCTTCCGGCCCCTTTCGGCCATAAGCGCGCCCTTCCGGCGCAATCTGCCAGCGCCCTCCCCCATCACGACCCCGATGCCTATATCGGACGAGGATGGAGAGGACCCCCGTCGACGCGATCGTCCACGGGGGCTGGCTTCGTTGTGCAGTTCGGATCGCCTGTCGATCCGAGCCAAGGAAGAGGTAGGTCCGCCTTGGCGGACCGGTGGAGTTGTGAATGTTCGAAGGCCTTACAGATCGGCTGAGCGGTGTCTTCGACCGCCTGTCCGGACGCGGCGTCCTCAGCGAGAAGGACGTCGATGAAGCGTTGCGCGAGGTCCGCGTGGCGCTGCTGGAGGCCGACGTCGCCCTGCCGGTGGTAAAGGACTTCATCGCCAAGGCCCGCGTGGAAGCCACCGGCGAGACGGTGATCCGCTCGATCCGTCCCGCCGACCAGGTGGTCAAGATCGTCTATGACGGCCTGGTCGAGATGCTCGGCGGCGAGGAGCCGGTGGGCCTCAACATCGCGCTGAACCCGCCCAGCGTCATTCTGATGAGCGGCCTGCAGGGCTCGGGCAAGACCACCTCCTCGGCCAAGCTGGCGCTGCGTCTCTCCAAGATGGACCGCAAGAAGGTCCTGATGGCCTCGCTGGACACCCGCCGACCGGCGGCGATGGAACAGCTGGCCACGCTGGGCAAGCAGGTCGAGGTCGACACCCTGCCGATCGTCGTCGGCCAGTCGGCCACCGACATCGCCAAGCGCGCCATGAGCGCCGCCAGGCTGGGCGGCTACGACATCCTGATCCTCGACACCGCCGGCCGCACGACGCTGGACGAGAGCATGATGGCCGAGGCGGCCGAGATCGCCCGCATCTCCTCGCCGGCCGAAACCCTGCTGGTCGCCGACAGCCTGACCGGTCAGGACGCGGTGCGCACCGCCAAGGCCTTCCACGAACGCCTGCCGCTGACCGGCCTGATCCTGACCCGCGCCGACGGCGACGGGCGCGGCGGCGCGGCCCTCTCCATGCGGGCCGTCACCGGCTTGCCGATCAAATTCCTGGGGGCCGGCGAGAAAGTCGAGGCCCTCGACGTCTTCGACGCCCGCCGCGTGGCCGGCCGCATCCTCGGCCAGGGTGACATCGTCTCCCTGGTGGAAAAGGCCGCCGCCGACTTCGACCAGGCCAAGTCCGAGGCCATGGCCCGCAAACTGGCAAAAGGCCAGTTCGACCTCGACATGCTCTCCGACCAACTGGCCCAGATGCAGAAGATGGGCGGCATGGAAGGCCTGATGGGCATGCTGCCGGGCGTCCAGAAGATGAAGGGCCAGATCGCGGAGGCCGGCCTCAACGACAAGTCGATCAGCCGCCAGCAGGCCATCATCAGCTCGATGACCAGGACCGAGCGCAAGAAGCCCGACATCCTGGCCGCCTCGCGCAAGCGCCGCATCGCCGCCGGGTCCGGCGTCGATGTCGCCGAGGTCAACCGCCTGCTCAAGCAACATCGCCAGATGGCCGACGCCTTCAAGATGATGAGCAAGGGCGGCGGCAAGGGCTTCGCCAAGATGGCCGCCATGCTGGGCGGCGGCGGCGGCGACCGGCTGAAAAACCTCGGCGGCGGCAAGATGCCCGAGCCCGACACCGCGCAACTCGAACAACAGCTGAAGGGATTGCCCGGCATGGGCGGACCCGGCGGCGGTTCCCTGCCCAACCTGCCCGGCCTTC
Source organism: Caulobacter sp. (assembly GCA_046595895.1). Lineage (GTDB taxonomy): Bacteria > Pseudomonadota > Alphaproteobacteria > Caulobacterales > Caulobacteraceae > Caulobacter. Next base: position 18,451 of record JBKJSF010000219.1, read on the forward strand.
CTGGCCTGGGCGGCTCCTCTTTCAACCCGTTCAAGAAGAACTAGACACCAAGGACTACCGATATGCTGAAAATTCGTCTCGCCCGTGGCGGCACCAAGAAGCGCCCCTACTACTCGATCGTCGTCGCTGACAGCCACTCGCCCCGCGATGGCCGTTTCATCGAGAAGGTCGGCACCTACAACCCGCTCCTCAAGAAGGACGACCCGACGCGCACCACGCTGAAGCTGGAGTCGATCGAAGCCTGGATCAAGAAGGGCGCCCAGCCGACCGACCGCGTCGCCCGTTTCCTGGCCAAGGAAGGCCTCGTGCAATGGGCCCACGGCAACAACCCGACCAAGGGCAAGCCGGGCAAGAAGGCCGAGGAACGCGTCGCCGAGCGCGCCAAGCGTGAAGAAGACCGCGCCGCCGCCGCCGCCGAACTGGCCGCCAACCCGCCGGCCCCCGAGCCGGAACCGGAAGTCGAAGCCCCGGTGGTTGAGGAAGCGCCGGCCGTTGAGACCGCCGCTGAAGAGGCCCCCGCTGCTGAAGAAGCTCCCGTTGCTGAAGAAGCTGCTCCGGCCGCTGAAGAAGCCGCTGCCGAAGAAGCCGCTCCCGCCGCGGAAGCTGCTGCTGAAGAAGCGCCCGCCGTTGAAGAAGCTCCGGCTGCCGAAGCCGCCGCTGAAGAGGCCCCCGCTGCTGAAGAGGCCGCGGCCCCTGAAGAAGCCTCGGCCGCCGACGCCGACGAAGGAAAGACCGAAGGATAGCACTGAGCCCTTCTCCCGCTTGCCGGGAGAAGGTGGCCGCCGAAGGGGGTCGGATGAGGGCAGCACCGGCTCCGGCCGGGCTGCCCTTTTCCATGCTTGCGGTCACCGCTCGTTTCGTTTCCAAGGCAGGGTATGTCCAACCTTCTCCTCATCGGCCGGGTCGGCGGCGCCCATGGCGTGCGCGGCGAGGTGCGGATCGCCACCTTCACGGCCGACCCGCTGGCCCTGACGCAGTACAAAAACCTCAAGCGCGCCGACGGCTCTCCGGCCCTGACCATATCCTCGGCGCGGGTGTCCAAGGGCGGCGTCGTCGCCCGCGCCAAGGGCATCGACACCAAGGAACAGGCCGACGCCCTGCGCGGTCTCACCCTGCACATCGACCGCGCCGACCTGCCCGCGCCGGACGAGGATGAGTTCTACCTCGCCGACCTGATCGGCCTCGACGCCGTGACGCCCGAGGGCGAACGGCTCGGCAAGGTCAAGTCCGTGCAGGACTTCGGGGCCGGCGACATCCTGGAGGTCGACCCGGAGCTGGGCGGCCAGACCTGGTACCTGAGCTTCACCCGCGAGGCGGTGCCGATCGTCGATATCGCCGGCGGCAAGCTCACGGTCGTGCGCCCCACCGAAGTCGAAGTCCGGCCCGAGGACGCTCCCGAAACCGAGGAAGACGCCTAGACCTTCACCCGCATCAGGCATTCCTGCACCACGGAGGCCGCCAGCCGGCCGTCCTGGGTGTACATCTCGCCGCGAATGAAGCCGCGGCCTTGCGAGGTGCTGGGGCAGTCCTGGTCGAACAGCAGCCAGTTGTTGAAGTCGACCGGCCGGTGGAACCACATGGCGTGGTCCAGGCTGGCCGATTGCAGCCCCGGCGTCTGCCAGGTCAGGCCGTGGACCCGCAGCGCGGTCTCCATGAAGGCCATGTCGCTGGCATAGGCCAGGCAGGCCTGCTGCAGCTTCACTTCCGGCCCGATGGGGGCCTTGGCCCGCATCCACACCTGTTTGCGCGGCGCCTTGGGGATCGGCTTGAGGATATTCTGCGGATCGGGCCAGCGCAGATCGATGGGCCGCGGCCGGTTCATCTGCTCCAGCATCCTCTGCGGAATCTTGTCGCCGAAGTCGGCCAGCATGCGGTCGAGCTCGCCCTTCACGGACTCCGGATCGGGGTGCTCGGGCATCGGCGATTGATGCTCCAGCCCCTCTTCGACCACCTGGAAGGAGGCGGCGAGGTTGAAGATCTGCTTGCCGTTCTGGATGGCGATCACCCGCCGGGTGGTGAAGCTGCCGCCGTCGCGCGAACGGTCCACCTCGTACAGCACCGGAATGCGCACATCGCCCGGCCGGATGAAGTAGGCGTGCAGCGAATGACAGACCCGGTCCTCGACCGTCTCATAGGCGGCCAGCAGCGCCTGGGCGATCACGAAGCCGCCGAAAATGCGCGGGAACCCGTCGTTGGGCGAGACGCCCCGGAACAGGTTCAGTTCGATCGGCTCGAGCGCCAGGGTCTCGAGGAGGTTTTCGGCTTCTTCCATAGTGCGGTGCAATAAGCCCCCCGCGCCGAGGCGGCAAGTGACGCAAGCCTGCCCCGCTGCTAGG
>JBKJSF010000125.1:0-8820 GCA_046595895.1 Caulobacter sp.
GGCAAGGTGCTGACCGGCGGTGTCGACGCCAACGCCCTGCAGCGTCCCAAGCGCTTCTTCGGCGCGGCGCGGAACATCGAGGAGGGCGGCTCCCTGACCATCATCGCCACGGCGCTGATCGATACGGGCAGCCGGATGGACGAGGTCATCTTCGAAGAGTTCAAGGGCACCGGTAACTCGGAAATCATTCTGGACCGCAAGGTCGCTGACAAGCGCATCTTCCCGGCCATCGACGTCCTGAAGTCCGGCACCCGCAAGGAAGAGCTGATCACCCCGAAGGACCAGCTGACCAAGACCTACATCCTGCGCCGCATCCTGAACCCGATGGGCAGCCAGGACGCCATCGAGTTCCTGCTCGAGAAGCTGCGCCAGTCGAAGACCAACGGCGACTTCTTCCAGTCGATGAACACCTAGCGGCAGGTCCTCCCCGAAAGGGAGGACCTGTTTCACAGCCCGAATAACGGGCTGACTTCCCCAAAGACAGCCTTCCCGCCGTCACAGTCCCGCACCATAGTCGTATCAAGTGATACACAAAGGCGTTCGGCATGGACGAGCCCATTCTTGTCATCGGCGCCGGCATGGCGGGCCTGTTCACAGCCCTGGCCCTGGGCAGCCGTGGGCATGCCGTCACCATCCTCGAGCGCGATCCGCCGCCGCCGGACGGCGACGCCGATACGGCCTTCGAGACCTGGAACCGGCGCGGCGTCGGCCACCTGCGCCACAGCCACGCCTTCCTCGCTCGCCTGCGCTCCATCGTCGTCGAGCGTCACCCCGCCCTGCACCAACGGCTGATCGCCGCCGGCTGCCAGGAGATGACCTTCGCCTCGGGCCTGCCGCCCAAGGCGGCTGCCCGTTACCGCCCGGCGCCCGGCGATGAGACCCTCACCGTCCTGACCAGTCGCCGCACGACCCTGGAGCTGGTCCTGCGCCAGTACGTCACCGAACTGCCCGGCGTGACCTTGCGCAGTGGCGTCAACGTCACCGGCCTGGCCGGGCGCGCGCGCGATGGCGTCTTCGTCTGCGAGGGCCTGAAACTCGACGACGGCGAACTATTGTCTGGCCTGGTGGTCGACGCCGCCGGTCGGTCGAGCCAGAGCTTCGACTGGCTGTCCGAGGCCGGCATCACCGTGCCGGAGGAGGAAGAGGATGCCGGCATCCTCTACTACACCCGCCACTACCGGCTGGCGCCCGGCCAACAAACGCCCGAGCGAGGCGGGGCTCCCGGGGCCGGGGACCTCGGCTTCATCAAGTATGGCGTCTTCCCGGCCGACAACGGCTGTTTCTCGATCACCCTGGCCGTGCCGGAAATCGAGGAGGCCCTGCGCCGCGCCGTCATGCGGCCGGAAACCTTCGACGCCCTCTGCGCCCAGATGCCGGGCATCGCCCGCTGGACCGATCCGGCCCGCGCCCAGCCGCTGAGCAAGGTCTATGGCATGGGCGATCTGCGCAGCCGCTGGCGCGACATGGCCCCCGGCGGCAAGCCCCTGGCCCTGAACCTGTTTCCGATCGGCGATGGCCTGGTGCGGACCAATCCGCTGTATGGCCGCGGCTGCAGCTTCGCCGCCGTTACCGGCGAGCTGGTCGCCCAGGCGCTGGAGGCGGAGGGAGACCCGACCGCCCGCGCGGTCGCCTTCACCGCTTCTGTCCGAGCCGAGCTGCGCCCCTACTACGAGGACATGCGCACCCAGGACCGCGCCGCCATCCGCCGCGCCCGCCATGCCCTGAACGCCGCCTACCGGCCGGGCTTCAAGGCCCGGGCCATGAAGAGCTTCACCGACGACGCCATCGCCGTCGCCATCCGCCGCGACCCGGCCCTGCTGCGCGAGTTCATGCGCGGCTTCCACATGCTGGAAGACAGCCGCGCCTGGCTAAAACGTCCGGCCAATGCCGTGAAGGTGCTGGCCGCCTGGGCGACCCCCCGGGCGATGAAGCGCGAATGGTATCCGACGAAGCTGGGCCCGGAGCGGGTCGAGATGCTGACCTCGGTCGGCATCGATCCGCTGGAAGACCCCAGAAGGTTGGGGTTCGCCTAAAATTCTCCTTCGACGCGCAGCGGCGGGGGAGGAATTTATTCCCCGAACCCCTCGCCCGGCGTCACGGGCGCCAGGCGGATCAGGCGGCTGTCCTCGACGCCGGCGGTGCGGTGCTTGACGAATTCGCGGTAGCCGGGGTCGGTGACCATGGCCAGGAAGGCTCCGGCGTTCGGATACTCGGCGATGAAGGCCAGGTCCCAGCGCTCGTCCTGCGGACCCGTCAACACCGTCTCCGGCCGCCCGGCCCAGATCTGCCGGCCACCGACCCTCCCGAACACCTCGGCGCTCTCCCGGCCATAGGCGCGGTAGGCCTCCAGACCGCTCACGCCCTCGCCGTGGTTGGGATGACCTTCCGGATAGTCGGCCAGCGGCTTCAGCCGCACCAGGTTCAGCATCTGGATCGGCGTGTCGCGCGGCAGGGCCTTGAAGGCGTCGAACTGCGCGCGTGTGGGATCGACGCTGCTCATGGGGCTCTAGTCCTTCAACGGATCGGCCGCATCGGCCGCGCCATAGGTCAGCGACAGGAAGACGTCCTCCAGGTCGGGGTCCTCGGTGGCGATGTCGCGGATGTGCAGCCCCTGGGCCCGCACCGCCGCCAGCACCTGTTCGACGCTCGACTGGCCGGTCTTGTAGGTCACCGAAAAGGCCCCGCCGGCCCGCAGCCTGGTCTCGAAGCCGGTCAGCGACGGGGCGTTGGCCACCGGCTCCTCCGGCGTCACCACCACATTGCGGGTGTCCAGCCGCTTGAGCAGGGTCGCCGTCGGCTCGCTGGCCACCACCTCGCCGCGGTTGATGATGGCGATGCGGTCGCACAGCTCCTGGGCCTCTTCCAGGTAATGGGTGGTCAGGACGATGGTCACCCCCTGGCGGTTCAGCTCCAGCACATAGGCCCACAGCTGCTTGCGCAGCTCGACATCGACCCCGGCGGTCGGTTCGTCGAGGATCAGCACCGGCGGGTTGTGGACCATGGCCTTGGCGACCATCAGCCGCCGCTTCATGCCGCCCGACAGCTGCCGCACATAAGCTTTCGCCTTGTCCGACAGCCCCATGGCCGCCAGCAGCTCGGCGGTGCGGCGCTCGGATTTCTTGACGCCGTACATGCCGGCCTGGGTTTCCAGCGACTCCTCGGGGGTGAAGAAGACGTCGGCGGCCAGTTCCTGCGGCACCACGCCGATGGCGGCGCGGGCGTCACGCGGCCGCTCGTCGATGTCACGGTCCCAGATTCGCACCGTGCCGGAAGTCTTGCGGGTCAGGCCGGCCAGGATGTTGATGAAGGTCGACTTGCCGGCCCCGTTGGGCCCCAGCAGGCCGAAGATCGAGCCGCGCGGAATCTGCAGGTCGATGCCGTTCAGGGCCCGCTTTTCCGGCGTGGTCTTGCTGGCGGCGTAGGTCTTGAAGACCCCTTTGGCCTCGATGGCGTAGTCGGGCAGGTCCATGGCAATCCAGTCGGCAGTTTTGGGCAGAAAACTCAGGCCCGGCCAGCAGGGCGCTTTTCCTGCGGCGGGCTTGGCTCTAGGTATGCTCCGAAGCGGCCCGCGCCAAGGTCGCGCCCGCTTTTCATTTGAGACCAAGCATGGCCCGCAAAGCCCCCGCCACCCGCCCGACCAACACCCCCAAGGCCGCGCCGATGATGTCCGCTCCGGAGACGGTAACCGTTACCAGCCACCGCATCGCCTGCGACGGCGTCAGCGGCGCGCTCGGCCATCCGCGCGTCTGGCTGGAAATGGGCGCGGCCGGCTGGGTCGATTGCGGCTATTGCGACCGCCGCTTCGTGGCCGCCACCGGCCCGGGCGACGAGGACGAGCAGCTGGCCCCCGGCGTCTACGAAGGCTCCGCGGGGCACTAGTCACAGCCGGAAACCGCCAGCGAACGTCACACAGGCTCTCTATGTATCGTCTTCAAGCCGAGGAGACGCCCCAATGAGCCAGTTTGCGACCAAAGCCGCCGACTTCCACGCCATGCACGCCGGCCCTGATGTGCTGGTGCTGCCCAACGCCTGGGACGCGGCCAGCGCCGCCTTGATGCAGGACGCCGGGGCCAGGGCCGTGGCCACCTCCAGCGCCGCCGTCGCCTGGGCGCGTGGCTATGCCGACGGCGATCTGCTGCCAGTCCCGATCCTGCTCGACGTCATTGCCGGCATCACCCGGGTCACCTCCGTGCCGGTCACCGCCGACATCGAGGGCGGTTTCACCGACGACCTCGAGACACTCACCCAGACCGTCTCCGCGGTGATCGGAGTCGGCGCCGTGGGCATTAACCTCGAGGATGGCGGCCGCGATCCGGACCTGCAGGCCCGCAAGGTGGCGGCGGCCCGCGAGGCGGGGGTGCGGTCCGGTGTCGAACTGTTCGTCAACGCCCGCATCGACGTCTATCTGCGCGGCCTGGCCCAGGGCGAGGCGGCCCTGGCCGAGACCCTGCGCCGCGCTAAACTCTATGCCGAGGCAGGGGCCAGCGGCATCTTCGTGCCGGGGCCGATCGACGAGGCCCTGATCGGTCAGTTGGCCGCCGGCATCGCCCCGCCGCTCAACGTCATGGGAAGGGCTGGCGCGCCGCCGGCCTCCCGGCTCGCCGAACTGGGCGTGCGTCGCCTGAGCTCGGCCACCGGCCCATTCCGCGCCGCCTACGGAGTGCTGAACCGTACCGTCGCCGACTATCTGAAGACCGGCGACGCCGGCGCCTTCGTTGAAGCCAGCCAGGGCATGCCCGATCTCAACAAGCGGTTCGGCTGACGTTCATTTCGTGGTTTTTGCCAGGTTGAACTCGATCGGCAGTCGGACGCGACTGCCGACGGTTGGGCGGCCGTCGGCGCTCCACAGGCCCAGCTTCATCTGGCCCGCCACCCGCACCGAAGCCTCACCAAAGCCCAGACCGTCTGGTCGCTCGCCGCCCATGCGGCAGTCGGTCAGGGAGCCGTCGGCGGCGACCAGACAGTCGGCGACGCCCCGGCCGGATCGCACGCCAGCACTGGCTGCCTTGCCGGGATAGACGGCCTGAAGGGCCCGCTTGTCGGGATAGGTCGTCCAGTCCGGAGCCGTCACCCGCCGCTCGGCGGCGGCCAGGCCGGCCGGATTGAGCAGGCGAAGGCTGACGATGACGTCCCAGCCCTCGTGAAAAACGGCCTGCTCCCGGGTCAACCGGACGCGGAACCGATCGCTCAAGGCCTGCGCCGCCTCTGTTGGGGCCTTTTCGGCCCCATTGATCGCCAGGCAACGCGTCAGCTCGCCGGAGCGGCTCATCGAGCAGCGCAGCACCACCACGGCTTCCTGCCCGGGATGGTCGGCCGGCCAGGCGGCCGCCACATCCTCGAAACTGGGGGCGGACGCCCAGACCGGATTGTCCAACAGGTACGTTACCCCGCGCCCGGCCCGGAACCCGCGCTGGGGCCGAGGCCAGATGTGCACCGAGACTTCCACCAGGCCGCCGTCGACCGGCTGGCCGTTGATGCGGCGCGGCTTGAACCTGCCTTTTCGCTCAATCAACCCGGTTCCCGCCTCGCCGAAGCCGAGGCCATAGGGCGCCTCCTTCAGTGTCTCGCACCGCTGCGCCTTGCCGGCCGCGTCGATGGTGCAGCGCATGGTCACGTCGCCGATAAGATTCTGCCCGCGGGCCTTCTTGGGGAAGATGCTCATAAGGTCGGCGTCCGACGGGTTGGCGGCCAGCGCCGCTTCTTCGAACGCGGGCGGGGCGGCGACGGCCCCGCTTGTCAGCATAAGGCCCAGGACGAGCGCGGCGAGCGATGAAGATCTCATTTGGCCGCCTCTTCGGCCAGGTTGAAGTCGATCGGCAGCTTGACCCGCGCCCCGACCACCGGGCGTCCCTTCAGGCTCCAGGTATTCATCTGCATCAACTGGGCGATGGCAACCGCTGAGGTCCCGAAGCCCATATCGCCTGGCTTCTCGCGGGCGACCTTGCAGTCGGCCAGCTTGCCGTCGGCCCCGACCAGACAGTCAGCCACGCCGCGGCCGGTCGTGATTCCCGCCTCCGCCGCTTTGCGCGGATAGACTGCCAGCACCTTCCCGGCGTTGATCGTCGTCACCCAATTGGGGTCCTTCACGGCAACCGCCCGACCCTCAATGCTGGCGGGATTGACGAAGCGGAGGCTGACCAGGACGTCGGAGTTTGCATAGCGGATCGCCTCCTCCTCGGTCAGCCGCACCTTGAACCGGTCCTTCAGCCGCTTGGCCGCGCCCACGAAGGCATCCGGGGCCTTCCCGGCATTGATGCAGTCGGTCAGGTCGCCGCTGGCTCGCAGGGCGCAGCGCAGGACGACCACCTGCTCGGGAAGGTCGCTCTCCATCGGCCAGGCGGCCGCGACGTCCGCGAAGGTCGGCGCCTGCGAGAACAGCGGCTGGAAGATTACATAGCGGGCGCCCATGGTCGGCGACATGATCGAGAACGGCACCCTGGCTTGGCTCTCGACCGCCTTGCCGTTGATCCGCTTGGGACTGAATTGGCCGCGCTCGACGACGAACCGCGACGACGCCTCGGCAAAGCCAAGGCCCCACGGGCTCTCCGACAGTGTCTCGCAGGCCGTCGCGCGGCCCCTGGTGTTGATCGTGCAGTTCAGCAGGACCTTGCCGCTCATCCGGCGGTCCAGGATGCGGTCGGGATAGTAGTTCAGCGCCTCGGCCGGGTCCGGCCTCACCAGCCAATCGACAGTCTCCACGACATCGCCGGGGGCCGGCTCGGGCGACTGGGCGAAAGCCGCGCTCCCGGCCGACAGGGCGAAGGCGAGGGTCAGAAGCAGGGGGGTCTTCATGGCTTGGCTTTCGGGGCCGGCTCTTCGGCCTGGGTGAAGTTGATCGGCAGGCGGATGCGCGCCCCGTCCACGGGGCGGCCATCGTCGGTCCAGGGGTTCATCTGCATCACCCCGGCGACAGACACGGCGGCCGTGCCGAAGCCGAGGTCGGCGGGAGTTTCCCGGGCCACCTTGCAATCCGTCAGCTTGCCGTCCGGGGCGACCAGACAATCGGCGACCCCCGTGCCCTTCTTGACGCCGGCGTCGGCGGCGAGGTCGGGATAGAGGGCCAGGACGCGGTCCTGCTTGATCTGCACGATCCAGCGCGGCCCGGCGACTTTGCGCGCCTGGCCCTCCGGCGAGCCCGGGTTGAGGAAGCGGAAGGGCACATTGACCAAGCCCCCTTTGAGCTGCTTCAGGTCCTCTGCGCTGACCTTGAGTTCGAACCTGTCGACCAGGCTCAAGGCGGCGGCGCCAAAGCCCTTGCCCCGGGGCAGTTCGTTGTAGCGCTGGCAGTTGCGCAGCGCGCCGGTCGAGGCCACAGAGCATCGCAGCGTCGCGCCCCCCTCCGGGATGCCCCCGGCGGTCTTGGGCCAGGCGGCGGCCATGTCCTCGAAACTCGGCGCCCGCAGCCAGACGGCCAGGGTGAGCGCCGGCGTCGTCTTGCCGCCGAACGGTCCGTATGAGGTAAAGACGATGGGAATTCGCACCGTCGCGCCGGCCTCGGGTTTTCCATCAACCATGCGAGGCTTCATCTTGAAGGATCCGGCCAGCATGACAGCGGCCTGCCCGAAGCCTGATCCAGGCGGATGTTCGGCGACGACAGCGCAGCCCTGCAGGGTCCCGCTGACGTTGACGGTGCAGGAGATGGTCGCCTTGCCGCTGATCCCCTTGCGCGCGGCCTCGGACGGCCAGACCGCCAGCATCTCGTCCGCTGTCGGCTTGCGCAGCCAATTGGGATTGGTGATCATCGGCTCGGGCCTGGCCGGAACAGCCGGCGTCTGAGCCATGACAGTCGGACCCGCCAGCCCGGCCAGAATGATCGCCAGAAATACTCTACGCACGGTGCAATCCTCCCCCAACACGCGCCGCAACCTGCCAATTTCCGCGTCGCTTGCAAAGGGGCGCTGACCCGGCGCGCGAGAGCCACTATCTTGCCTGAATGACTGACGCCCCGACCACCCAAGACAACCGCCCGCTGACCCAGGACGGTCCGCCGATCCGGCTCTATCTGGTCGATGGGTCCGCCTACATCTTCCGGGCCTACCATGCCCTGCCGCCGCTGACCCGCAAGTCGGACGGCATGCCGATCGGGGCGGTCAGCGGCTTCTGCAACATGCTGTTCAAGCTGCTGCGCGACACCAGGGAAGACGCCCCGACCCACTTCGCCGTCATCTTCGACCATTCGGAGAAGACCTTCCGCAACCAGATGTACGACCTCTACAAGGCCCACCGGCCGCCGCCGCCGGAGGACCTGATCCCGCAATTCGCCCTGGTCCGCGACGCCACCCGCGCCTTCGGCGTGCCCGGCATCCAGCTGCCGGGCTACGAGGCTGACGACCTGATCGCCGCCTATGCCTGCCGGGTGCGGGAGCTGGGCGGCGAGACCATCATCGTCTCCTCCGACAAGGACCTGATGCAGCTGGTCCGTGACGGCGTGGAAATGCTGGACCCGATCAAGAACAAGCCGATCCGCGCGGCCGAGGTGTTCGAGAAGTTCGGCGTCGAGCCGCGCCTTGTGGCCGACGTCCAGGCGCTGGCCGGCGACCCGACCGACAATGTGCCCGGCGTGCCCGGGATCGGTGTGAAGACAGCCGCGCAATTGCTGGGTGAATTCGGCGACCTGGAAGGGCTGCTGGCCGGGGCGCACACCATCAAGCAGCCCAAGCGGCGCGAGGCGCTGATGGAGAATGCCGAGCTCGCGCGCATCTCCAAGCGCCTGGTCCTGCTTGACGAGAACGCGCCGATGCCGCTGCCGATCGCGGCGATGGCGGCGCGTTCACCGGACCCCGCGGCGCTGGAATTCTTCCTCCGCACCCAGGGTTTCCG
>JBKJSF010000195.1:0-5792 GCA_046595895.1 Caulobacter sp.
TGAATGTCATCGAGGAAATCCACCACCGCCTGCCCAACACCCACCTGGTGATGCACGGCTCCTCCTCGGTGCCCAAGGACCTGCAGGAGATCATCAACGCCTACGGCGGTGAGATGCCGGAGACCTGGGGCGTGCCGGTCGAAGAGATCCAGCGCGGCATCAAGCATGGCGTCCGCAAGATCAACATCGACACCGACAACCGCATGGCCATGACCGGCGCCATCCGCAAGGTGCTGGCCATGAAGCCCGGCGAATTCGACCCCCGCGCCTATCTGAAGCCCGCCAAGGAAGCCATGCGCAAGATCTGCCAGCAGCGCTTCGAGGAGTTTGGGGCCGAGGGCTGGGCCGGCAAGATCAAGCCACTGAGCACGGCGAAGATGGCCAGGCGCTATGAGAGCGGCGAGCTGACGATTCGGATCGACAAGTCGCTCCAACCGGCTTGACCGGTCGTGGGAGCCGTCCTCCCTCCCCTTTATGGGGAGGGACAGACGGCGAAGCCGTCAGGGTGGGGAAGTCGGATGCAGCGCGCCCAAAGCCCGTCGTCTTGGTGCCCCAAACCTTCCACCGTCCCAGCTTGAACCTGACTACCCCACCCTGCGAGGCTTCGCCTCGCTGTCCCTCCCCATTAAGGGGAGGAAGGGCGACCCTGCTCGGCGGCCCCTACGCCTCGATATCCGCCCCCTTCATCTCCTTGATGAACAGCCAGCCGATCACCGCCGTCGCCGCCGCCACCACCACGGGATACCAGAGCCCGTAGTAGATGTTGCCCGTGGCGGCGACCATGGCGAAGGCCGTGGTCGGCAGGAAGCCGCCGAACCAGCCGTTGCCGACGTGGTAGGGCAGGCTCATCGAGGTGTAGCGGATGCGGGCCGGGAACATCTCCACCAGCGCCGCGGCGATCGGCCCGTAGACCATGGTCACCAGCAGCACCAGGGCGAACAGGATGGCCACCACCATCGGCTTGTCGACTTTTGCCGGGTCGGCCTTGGCCGGGTAACCGGCGGTCTTCAGGGCTGCGCCCAGTTGCTTGCGCCAGGCGGTCTGGGCGGCCGCGAAGGCCTTGACGTCCATCCCCGCCCCCTCGAAGGCGGCGACCTTCACGCCGCCGACCTCGACCACCGCCAAGCTCCCGGCCGGGGCGGCGACGTTGTCGTAAGTAACCCCCGCAGAGGCCAGGGCAGACTTGGCGACGTCGCAGCTGCCCGTGAAGGCGGTCTTGCCCACCGGATCGAACTGGAAGGCGCAGACGGCCGGGTCGGCGATCACCCTGACCGGCGCGCTGGCGCTCGCCGCCGCCAGGGCCGGGTTGGCCGCCACGGTCAGGGCCTTGAACAGCGGGAAGATGCTGATCGCCGCGATCAGGCAGCCGGCCAGGATCACCGGCTTCCTGCCAATGCGGTCCGACAGCCAGCCGAAGACGATGAAGAACGGCGTCCCCATCAGAAGCGCGATGGCGATCAGGCTGTTGGTCAGCGCCCCGTCGACCTTCAGCGTCTTCTCCAGGAAGAACAGGGCGTAGAACTGGCCAGTATACCAGACCACCGCCTGGCCGGCGGTCAGGCCGACCAGCGCCAGCACCACCAGCTTCAAATTCTTGCCGTTGGCAAAGGCCTCGGCCAGCGGCTTCTTCGCCGCCCGGCCCTCATCGACCATCTTCTGGAACACCGGGCTCTCGTTCAGCCGCAGCCGGATCCACAGCGACACCCCCAGCAACAGGATCGAGGCCAGGAACGGGATCCGCCAGCCCCATTCGGCGAAGGCCTCCTCGCCGGTCTGGCCACGCACGCCGAGGATGACGATCAGCGACAGGAACAGCCCCAGCGTCGCCGTGGTCTGGATAAAGCTCGTGTAGAGCCCCCGCTTCCCCGGCGGCGCATGCTCGGCCACATAGGTCGCCGCCCCGCCGTACTCGCCGCCCAGCGCCAGCCCCTGGATCAGCCGCATCACCACCAGCAGGATCGGCGCCGCCAGGCCGATGGTCGCATACCCCGGCAGCAACCCGACCACGAACGTCGAGCCGCCCATCAGCAGCATGGTGACCAGAAAGGTGTTCTTGCGTCCCCACAGGTCGCCCAACCGCCCGAACACCACCGCCCCGAACGGCCGCACGAAGAACCCCGCCGCGAAGGCCAGCAGCGCCAGGATGTAGCCGGTGGTCTCGTTGACGCCGCTGAAGAAATGCCTGGCGATGGGCGCGGCCAGAGCCCCGTACAGGTAGAAGTCGTACCACTCGAAGATGGTGCCCGCCGACGCCCCGCCGATGACCATCGCATGGCCGCCGCGCTGCTTCACCTGGCTCATCCCCGTCTCCCGTTGTTTCGCCGGAGGCTAACCCACATCCGCCGCCAGATGACAGCGCCGCCTTCGGACGCTAGAACCCCCGTCCCGATTTCATGTCCAGACAGAAGACCGACCATGGCCGGCCACTCCAAGTTCAAGAACATCATGCACCGCAAGGGCCGCGCCGACGCCGCCCGGTCCAAGCTGTTCTCCAAGCTCTCCCGCGAGATCACCGTCGCCGCCAAGTCGGGCATGCCCGACCCGGCGATGAACCCGCGCCTGCGCCTGGCGGTGAACAACGCCAAGGCCGAGAGCCTGCCCAAGGACGTCATCGAACGCGCCATCAAGAAGGGCGTCGGCGGCGACGCCGAGTCCTATGACGAGATCCGCTACGAGGGCTTCGGCCCCGGTGGCGTCGGCGTCATCGTCGAAGCCCTGACCGATAACCGCAACCGCGCCGCCGCCAACGTTCGCTCGATCTTCGCCAAGAACGGCGGGGCCCTGGGCGAGACCGGTTCGGTCAGCTTCAACTTCGACCGCATGGGCCAGATCACCTACCCCGCCTCGGCGGGTTCGGAAGACGCTGTCATGGAAGCCGCCATCGAGGCCGGGGCCGAGGACGTCGAGTCCGACGAGGACGGCCACGTCATCTGGACCGCCTTCGAGGACCTGACCACCGTCATCGACGCCCTGGCCGGCGCGCTCGGCGATCCCAGGACCACCGCCATCACCTGGCGGCCGAAGATGCTGGTGCCGGTCGAGGGCGATGCGGTGTCGACCATCATGAAGCTGATCGACACCCTCGACGACGAAGACGACGTGCAGAACGTCTACGCCAACTTCGACATCAGCGACGAAGACCTGGCGAAGCTCGGCTGATCGGCCGCAAGCTGTTCAATCCACAAGGCTATTTCCAACCCCCGCGAACGGGTCAATGATCCGCGCTCGGAGGGGTTTGCAATGGATTTTCTCGACGCTCGGGTCTTTCATCCCGAGTACTACCTGCCGCTGCTGGGCGCCCTGGTCGCCGGCAGCCTGATCGGCGTCGAGCGCGGCCATCGCGGCCAGCCCGCGGGTTTCCGCACCCACGCTCTCCTCTGCCTGACCAGCGCCATGCTGATGGTCGCCGCCAACCACCAGATCGCCTGGGCCGGCGGCAGCACCCCGCATGACGTCATCCGTATCGACCCTGTGCGCATGAGCCACGGCATCCTGACCGGCGTCGGCTTCCTCGGCGGCGGGGTGATTTTCCGCGAGGGCTTCACCGTCCACGGCCTGACCACGGCGGCTTCGATCTGGATCACCTCGGCGCTCGGCATCCTCTACGGCGTCGGCTTCTGGAGCGTGGCCATCGGCGGCACGGTGCTGGCCCTGATCATCCTCAACACCTTCCGGGCCATCGACCGCTGGCTGCCGCAGCAGGCGCTGGCCGAGGTGACCATCCGCTACGCCCGCGACTCGGCCCCCGACACCGCCGAACTGCGCCGCCAGATCCTCGAACTGGGCCTCGATCCGGCCCCGTTCAGCCACCGCCTGATGAAGAAGGGCGCCCTTATCGAGCATGGCGCGACGGTGCGGGCCAAGAGCCGCGAGAAGATGGACCAGCTGGCCGCCATGCTCCGCGCAAACCGCAATGTCGTCGAATTCGAGATCTCGCCGAGGAACCACTGACGGGGACATGTTGGCCTTCCAACGTGTCCCCTCTTGCCACCGCCTGAAGAGGGGACACGTTGGCAAGACCAACATGTCCCCACCCCATCGTTTGCACTTTCTTCAGACTCGTCGCCAATGTAGGGAAACATATGGCGAACACGATCCGCATCCTCGGGCTCGATCCAGGCCTTCGCAAGACTGGCTGGGGCGTCATCGACGTCGAGGGCGCCCGGCTGAGCTGGGTCGCGCACGGCGTCATCGCCCCCGACGACAAGGCCCCCTTTTCCGACCGCCTGCTGGCCCTGTTCGAGGGCGTCACCGGCGTCATCGACACCTACGCGCCGCATGAAGCCGCCGTCGAGGAGACCTTCCTCAACACCAATGCCCAGTCGACCCTGAAGCTGGGCCACGCCCGCGCCGCCGCCATGATCCCTCCGGCCCGGGCCGGCCTCGTGGTCGCCGAATACTCGGCCAAGGAGGTCAAGAAGTCCGTCGTCGGCACCGGCGGGGCCGACAAGGACC
Organism: Caulobacter sp.; assembly: GCA_046595895.1. Lineage (GTDB taxonomy): Bacteria > Pseudomonadota > Alphaproteobacteria > Caulobacterales > Caulobacteraceae > Caulobacter. Next base: position 4,456 of record JBKJSF010000195.1, read on the forward strand.
AGGTCGCCTTCATGATTGCCCGGCTGCTGCCCACCGCCGGCGGCCCGACCGCCGACTGCGCCGACGCCCTGGCCGTCGCCATCGCCCACGCCCACGCCCGCAAGGCGAGGGCCATCGGCCAGGTCACCCACCACAGCCTGCGCAAGGCGCTGGCCAACAAACGACTGGGACGCGTCGCATGATCGGGCGCCTGCGCGGTATCGTCGCCGAAATCGCCGAGGACGAGTGCCTGATCGATGTCGGCGGCGTCGGTTACGTCGTCCGCTGCGGCTCGCGCACGCTTGGCCGCCTGCCGCCGGTCGGCGACGAGGTGGTGCTGCACACCGAAAACCCCTGGAGCGATCAGATCGGCCCGCAGCTCTACGGCTTCCTGGCCCGCGACGAGCGCCGCGCCTTCGTGCTGCTGCGCGCCATCCAGGGCGTCGGCCCCAAGGCGGCCATGGCGGTGCTCGATGTCGCCTCGCCGGCCGAACTGGCCGGCGCCATCGCCCGCGACGACAAGGCCCTGATCGGCCGCGCCAACGGGGTGGGGCCAAAGCTCGCCCAGCGCATCGTCACCGAGCTGAAGGACAAGCCGATCAGCGACGGCCCGGCCATCTTCGCCCCGAACAGCCCGGCCGCCCGCACCGTCGCCCCCTCGGCGGCCGGCGAGGCGGTCTCGGCCCTGATGGGCCTGGGCGTCGCCGAACCCATGGCCCGCCGGGTGGTTGAACAAGCGCACCTGCGGCTGGGTGACGAGGCGGATGTGTCCGCGCTCATCAAGGCCGGACTGCAGGAGCTGGGACGTTGAGCCCTCCCCTTTTTGATCCGGTGAAGGCAGGACAAGTCCTGCGAAGCTCCGCCAGGAGCGAAGCAGGATGACCCGCATCGTCTCCCCCGCCGAAGCCCCCACCGAGGGCCCCGACAAGGCCATGCGGCCCCAGACCCTGGCGGAGTTCGTCGGCCAGCAGCAGGCCAAGGGCAATCTCAAGGTGTTCATCGACGCCGCCCGGGCCCGCGGTGAGCCCCTCGACCACGTCCTGCTGTTCGGGCCGCCGGGGCTGGGCAAGACCACGCTGGCGCAGATCGTGGCGCGCGAGCTCGGCGTCGGTTTCCGCGCCACCTCGGGGCCGATCCTGGCCAAGGCGGGCGATCTGGCCGCCATCCTGACCAATCTCGAACCGCGCGACGTGCTGTTCATCGACGAGATCCACCGCTTGGCCCCGTCGGTGGAGGAGATACTCTATCCGGCCATGGAGGACCATGTGCTGGACCTGATCATCGGCGAGGGGCCGTCGGCGCGGTCGGTGCGGATCGATCTGGCGCCCTTCACCCTGGTCGGGGCGACGACGCGGGCG
>JBKJSF010000210.1:0-36998 GCA_046595895.1 Caulobacter sp.
CCGCCGAGCACGACGATCTGGCCGTCGCCGATCACGGCGGTGGTCTCGACCACCCGCTTGTTGAGGATCAGCTCGGGATTGTTGGTCGTCACCGTGCCGGCGATGGCCGACACCTCCTGGCGCAGGTGCAGGGTGATGCCGCCGCCGGCGTTGATCTGCGGGGTGACGGTCAGCTTGATGCCGACGTCCTGGCGCTGGACGGTGCGGAAGGGGTTGGAATTGGCGTCCCCCAGCACCTCGCCGGTCGTGATCGGGATCTCCTGGCCGACCAGGATCGAGGCCTCGCGGTTATCGAGGGTGAGGATGTGGGGCGTCGACAGCAGCTTGGAGGTGTTGTCCTCGCGCACGGCGTTGATGATGAAGCCGAACATGGTGTCGCCGGTCAGGGTGCCGGTCACCGCGCCCAGCAGGCCGTTGGAGTTGACCAGCGAATTGACCGCCGCCTCCTGCAGCTGGGCCAGCAGGGCGCTGTCCTCGGGCAGGTTGTTCTGGGCGACGATGGCCCCGGTCAGGGCCAGGATGTTGGGGCCGGTGTTGGAGTAGTTGGCGGCGGCGAAAGGGACGTTGCCGTCCCGGTCGCCGAGGATGGTCTGGACGCCCAGCCGCTGGGCCGTGCCGTCGGAAACCTCGACGACGATGGCCTCGACCAGGACTTGTTCACGCCGCACGTCCAGCTGACGGATGACCTCGGCCAGCATGCGCTGGGTTTCCGGGTCGGCGCTGATGATCAGGGCATTGGCGCCGGGGTAGCGGGCCAGGTTGGCGCGCCCCGAGCCCGGGGTCGGCGAGGCGGCGGGGGCGGCCTCGACAGTCGCCTTGCCGCCGGACGGGGCGGTGGGCTGCTGGCCGACCAGCTGTTGCAGGACCGGCAGCATCTCCTCGGCGTTGGCGTGCTTGAGGAAGACCACCTGGATGTCGGCGTTCGACTGGGCCCGGCGGTCGAGGTCGGTGATGATCGGGATCAGCCGGCTGATGGCCTCGGGGTCGCCGCGCAGGATGATGGAGTTGCTGCTCTCGACGGGCACAATGGTGACCGCGCCCCGTCCGGCCTTGCCGTCGGCGCCGGGGGCGGTGGTCAGGTCGTTCAGCACCTGGGCGATCTCGCGGGCGCTGCTGTACTGCAGGGTGACGGTCTGGACCGAGGCGCGGTCCTGGTCGATCTGGCCGATCAGCCCCCGGATGCGGCGGACGTTGTCGGCATAGTCGGCGACCACCACGGTGTTGCCGCGCGGGTTGGCGGTGACCACGCCCTGAGGCCCGACCAGCGGCTTGATCATCTCGGCGGCGCCGGCCGCGTCGATGGTGCGCAGGCGGAAGACCTCGGTGACGAAACCGCTGCGTCCAGCGGACGGGCTCCGGGCGGCGTTCTCGGCCGGCTCGATTCGGTAGGAGTTGGGTCCGGTCGGGACGGCGATGTAGCCGTTGGAGCGCAGGGTAGCGAGGAAGACCTCGAACAGCTCGGCCTTGCTCAACGGGCCATCGCTGGCGACGCTGACCGTGCCCTTGACGCGCGGGTCGATGATGAAGGTGCGGCCGGTGCTGCGGGCGACGTCCTGGATGAAGGCGCGGATGTCCGCATCCTGGACGTTGAGCACCTGGGTCTGGGCGAGGACCGGCGTAGCGGGCGCGAGCGCGCTGGCGCCAAAGACGGCCGCGATGGCGAGGGCCTGGATGGTGTTCCTCAAGCGGCGGCGTCCTTCCGGAAGGGCATCATTGCGAGATATCGGGGAAGGTGAGCTTGGTGGTCGCGGCGCCGCGCGCCAGGACCACGTGGTTGTCGTGCACGGCCTGCAAGGTGACGCCCGGCGCAACTGTCTCGCCGACCAGGTAGGAGGTCTGTTTGCCATCGGCGGCGCCGATGATGGCCGAACCGCGACCGGTTGCGTCGGCGCGCACGCCGTAGAGTCGCAGAGCCCCGCCGGCAGCCTGCCCCCCAGCCGGAGCATCGGCGCCGAGGAAAGGATTAAACCGGGTCAAGATGGAAAGATCAGCGAGGCGCATTCCGGCGCTGGCCGGTGGCGGCGCGGTCGGGGCGGCGAGGGCCCAGACCAGGCGCGCGCCCTGGGTCGCCAGCAGCACGACAAGGATCGCCTCGACGGCCGCGCGGCCGGAAGCGTCTCTCAAGCCGCCCGGTGATAGGCGCTGCCAAAAGACCACTGACGATATTCCCCGCTGCGACGCTGACGCTGGTTCGGTTAGACGCGCCATGCCGCAGGTCAGTGATACTTCCGTGACGCTTCAATGACAAACGCTCCCCACCCGGACGGGTAGGGAGCGCCTGCCTACGCTAGCGCCTACTGACTAAAACTTGGCCGAAAGGCTGAACGAGAAGCTGCGACCGAGATCGTAGGTGTTGGTGTCGACGCGTCCGCCACCAAGCTCCTGATATTCCTCGGAATCTTCGCCGATCAGGTTCCTGGCCTCGAAGCCGAACTCCATCTCCTTGCCCATCACCACAAAGCCTTTGCGGAATGTGAAGTCGAGGTTGAGGCTCTCACCGGCGATCAGGTCCGGGAAGCCGGTACGGCCCCGGGCGGCGATCCGCTCACTGACATAGGTCAGCAGCCAGGTCAGCTGCGACTTGGCTTCCTCGTCTTCCCAGCCAAACTGCAGGTTGGCAAGGTGGTCTGATTGGCCCTGCAGGGTGTCGCCATCGGTGACGTAGTCGGTGGCGGGACGGGCGGCGCCCATGCCCGACAGTGGATAGACGACGTCGCCCGAGCCAACCTTCACCTCGGAATGGGTCCAGGTGTAGTTGGCCGCGATCAGCCAGCGCTTGTTCTCGAAGAACGACACCGAGATCGGGATGTCGAAATAGACCTTCGCGTCGATCTCAGCGCCGTAGAGGACGGCGGCCGGAGCGTTCAGGAAGGTGGTCTGCAGGCTGGAGCCACCCTCGTTGACGATGGTCTCAACCGGCTTGTCGAGGTCCTTGTAGAAGACCCCGAAGGTCAACGACTCGCCCTTGTCGAAGTACCACTCGTAGCGGGCGTCGATGTTGAGCAGCTCGGAGTCCACGAGATACGGATTGCCGATATAGAGGCGGTCGGTGTCCGGATCGAGGTAGGTCTGCGGGGCCAGTTCGCGGAACTGCGGACGAGCGATGGTCTTGGAGACCCCGAACCGCAGCTGCATGTCCTCGTAGAAGTTCCAGGTCACGGTGGCGGCCGGCAGCCAGTACTGGTTCTCCAGACGCGGCGCGCCGGGCAGGGGACCCGCGAAGATGTCGATGGGCGTAACGCCCTGCTCGGCCTCTTCGTAGCGAGCCCCGACGGCGACGCGGACCAGCGGGATGACTTCCGCATCGACCTGGAACCAAGCCGCCCGGGTTTCGAGCGCCGCCTTGTAGGCGGAGGCGCCGTCGGCCCCGGTGGTTTCGCGGATGGTGAACAGTAGCGGCCCGATGTTGAAGTCGGACAGCAGGAAATCGACCCGGCTGTTCTGAACATCGAGCGGGATCGAGTTGTTCAGGGCCAGGTAGCGGAACTCCCGCTGCATGGCGTGGCGGTTGTTGTCCATCCAGGCCAGGCCGCCGCTGAGGATGACCTCGCGGGTGTCCGACAGGGCCAGGGCGTAGGAGCCGTCGACGCCGAAGCTGCCGACGCTGTCCTCGACCTCGCCGAAGCGGGTGTAGTTCTGCACCGAGGAACCGTCGTGGCGGTAAGGCTCATTGGCGTCCTGGACACCGTCGTTGTCGGCGTCGACCCAGAAGTAGCGGATGCCCTTTTCGTAGGGGCTGTTGCGGGCCGTCTGGGCGTAGGCGCCGCGCCAAGAGACCTTGAAGTCGCCAAATTCCGACGACCCGGCCAGCTGGGTGTTGATCAGGCTGCGCTCGAACCACTCGGTGTAGTCGTCGCGCACCAGGCCCTGGCCGGCGGCGTTGACGTCGAAGCCTTCACGGATACGGGCTTCCTTCAGGGTCGAGTGGATGTAGAGGTTGGTCCACTTGATCTGGTGGGCGCTGTCCGTGGACTCCCAGCTCAGGCCGAACAGGCCGTTGAGCACGGCGTTGTTCTCGGTCGAGCGGAAGGTGTAGTCGGAGTTGACGCTGATCACGCCCGACTGGACGATGCCTTCCTGCTGGGCGCCCTCGCGGCTCTTCCAGCCGTTCTTGAAGCCGAGCACCCCGACCACGCCGACGATGCCGGCGTCGCCCAGGTCGAACGAGCGACCGCCGGAAACATCGACCCCGAAGTTGGGCTGAATCTGGTTCTTGTTCTGGATCAGGTTCAGCGGCGCATTGACAAAGCTGCGGCCGATGATCTGCAGGTCGCGGTCGCTGTAGTTGGCCTCGCTGACGCGCAGGCGGTCTTTGGAGATCCGCTGCAGGATGCGCGGCGTGTCGCGCGTGCCGTCGTCATAGCCCAGCCAGTCGGTCTCGGAACCGTAGTAGGTGATGCCGTCTCGGAAGGTGGTCTCGGTGTTGCCACCCGTGCTGATGCCGAAGCTGAGAAAGGCTTCATCCGGCGTGGCAATGGTCTGAAGGTCGATCACCCCGCCGCCGAACTCGCCCGGGTAGTTGGGAGAGTAGGTCTTCTGAACCACTGTGCCGCCCAGGATGGAGGCCGGGAACAGGTCCAGCGGCACAACCCGCTGCAGCGGTTCGGGCGAGGGCAGGGGGGATCCGTTGAGCAGGGCCGAGCTGTAACGCTCGCCCAGGCCCCGGACGTAGACGAACTTGCCGCTGACCAGCGACAGACCGGTGAGGCGGGTCAGCGCCTCGGCGGCGTTGTCGTCGCCCTGGCGCTTGAGGTCCTCGGGCTGCAGGAAGGTCGCGACCTCACTGGTCTCCCGCATCGGCTGGGGAATGTTCTTGCCGAGGACGACGATCTCCTCGACCTCGTCCTCGACCGGAGCCGGCGCGTCTTGCGCGGCGGCGAGGCCCGGCGCGGTGAGCGCCGTGGTGGCGAGCAGAAAACCGGCGAGAGTCAGATGTAGCTTCGACATGGGATGTGCCTTGATTGGGAGACCGCGGAGCGACGTCATAAGAGCGTCGGGCGGCGGACCGGAGAGGCCCGCCGCCCGGTCGCAATCAGCAGGCGGTGGCGCCGGGCAGGCCGCAGGTCCAGCCCGTGTACCAGGTGTCAGCCGCGTTCCGCACCGCGCCGATGTTGAGCGGGTTGACGAAGAACGGGCTGAGCGGGGTCGGGTCGGTCACGGGCACCGCGTTTTCGTTGGCGCCGTTGATGAAGGTCCCGGTCAGGGTCGAGGTCCCGCCCGCGGTATTGTTGTTGGTCCCGGACCCGAAGAGGATCGCCGTGGCCGCGGCGTCAATCGGCGCGCCGTCGGCCTGGAAGGACGTGGCGCAGGTCAGGAAGACCGAGCGGAAGGTGGCGGTGGTGGCGGCGTCATCGATGTCCAGGCAGGCGCCGGTGGCGCCGGTCCGGGCGACCGTCCCGTTGTAGAGGCGGTAGTCTGTTCCGCTGTTGAGAATGATGGCGGCGCTGGCGCTGTCGCGGGCCACGAAGGTGAAGTTCGACAGGGTCGGACGGGTGCGCTGGTTGCCGGTGGCCAGGGAGGCCATCGAGGATTCGATGATCCGGTCGCCGCCGTTGGTGCGCTGCACCACCAGGGCGTACTGCAGATGGCCGTCATAGCCCTGGTCGGTGTCGATGCTGTCGTCGTCGTTGCCGGTCAGCACGATGTATTTGGCGTTGACGTTGCCGCCGAAGAACTCGACGCCGTCGTCGGAGCTGTTGTGGACCTGGATGTGGTCGATTGTGGTGCCGTTGCCGACGCCGGCGAAGGTGATGCCGTTCAGCTCATTGCCCGGCAGGATCTGGAAGCCCGAGTGCTGGACGCGGACATACTGTAGGACGCCGCTGTTGTCGGCCTCGTTGCTGCCGCCGTAGAGAGCGTTGGTGCCCTCGACCTGGGCTTCACAGTTGGCGCTGCCGTAGGTGACGGCGGCCGGGCAGTTGGAGATGTTGGCGCGGCCGAGGATGACCAGGCCACCCCATTGGCCGATGGCGTCGACGCCGGCCGTGCCTTCAACGCTGGCGCGGCTGGTGAAGACGATCGGCGCGGCGGCCGTGCCCTGGGCGAAGATCTGCGAGCCGCGGTTGACGACGACATAGTCGAGGCCGGCCGAACCGAAGATGCGCACGCCCGGCTCGATGGTCAGGATGCCTTGCTGGGCGCCGGCGATCGGAGCGGCGACGCTGCCGCCGCGGTCCTGGCCGACATCGACCCGGCCGCTGACCGAGTAGATGGTGCCGGCGCGCAGCGTAACCACCAGGTTGCCGGTGATCAGGGCGGGCAGCTGGCAGATGCGCAGGGCGCCGCCGACCGAGGCGTTGACCGTGCCGACGTTGGCGAAGCCGGTCGGGCAGTCGGCGGCCGCGCCGCCACCGCCACCACCACCACCGCCGCCACCCCCGCCGCCGCCACCGCCACCGCCGAAGTCGCCTTCACCGGGCGAAGCGACGCCGTCGGCGCCGCCGCAGCTGGCCAGCAGCAGCGAGACGCTGGCGGCCGCCAATACCGACATGATTTTCTTGAGCCCGGACATCCTGATCTCCACGTGACAAGCGTTCGACTGCACGCGGGGACGCAAGGCCGCCTGGCCTCGCTATGGAAGTTGGGCCCCGCCTGCCCGGTCCGGGGGCTTAGCGAGCGTATGTGACGCTGCGGCCAATCCTTTGTGACGCGCCGCCGACGCTGACGTGACAGTCTCAAATCGGATTTGTGAAATCTGCTCCGCAGGCGGAGCGCCGGTCAGACGCCGAGCGGGCCAAATATCCAGACAAGCCAAGCGCCTATCGCCAGGAAGACGCCGAACGGCAGTTTTGTTTCGGCTGAAACCGACCGTCGCAAAGCCGCCGTGGCCAATACGACACTCAGGCCCGCGATCCCGGCCCAGACCACCACGCTGGGCAATCCCTGCCATCCGACCCAGGCCCCGATGGCCCCCAGCAGAATCGGATCGCCGCCGCCCAGCCCCTCGCGCCCACGCAGCTTGCGATAGGCGAAGGCCACCAGCCAGAGCGCTGCGAATCCGGCCGCCGCGCCGATCAGGTTGTGAATCCAGGGAGCGGCCTGCAGCCCGGTGAGGGAGAAGGCGACGGCCTGGATCAGGCCAACGACGAGCAGTGGCAGGGTCAGGCGGTCGGGCAGCCAGAAATGTTCTCCGTCGATCACCGCGATGACCAGCAGCCACCAGCCAAACAGGGCGCTGACCACGGCCATCGGCCCGTCGAAGGCGAAGGCTGACCAAACACCCAGAGCCAGACAGCCGAGCTCCATCATCAGATATCGCCGCGGAATGGCCCCGCCGCAGGTCCGGCAACGGCCGCGCAGGGCCAGAAAGCTGAGGATGGGAACGAGGTCGACGGGCGACAGGGTGCGCCCGCAATGCCCACAGGCCGATCGGCCGGCGACGATCTGGCGGTCACTCGGCAGGCGTAGGCTGACGAGGCCAAGGAAGCTGCCGGCCGCTGGGCCAAGCAATATGGCCGCGATGTCCCAGAGCCAGGTCATCGGCTCAGCCCGCGTCGGCGTAGCCGGCGTAGCTGTGCTTCAGCGTTGCGTGGTTGAGGAGCATCTCGGCCACCTGCGTCTTGCCGGCGGCGTCGAAGATCCGGGTGCGGACCCAGTAGGACTCGGTGCGCTTGCTCTCGGCCAGGGCGGCGATCTCGCGGCGCAGGATGTAGTCCTCGCCGACGAACAGCGGCCCGTCGATCAGCCGGATTTCCTGGTCGGCGAACAGGCCGACGGCCGGCCCCTTCACCGGGAACCGGGCCTGATGGCTGGAGTATTCGGCCAGCACGCTGATCATTTCCAGCGGGATGATCGGCCGGCCCCAGGGCGAGCCCTTGGAATACCAGTCGGAGTTCTCGGTGATGCCGGCCAGCTTCTGGTTGAGGCTGAACGGATAAAGGGCGCCCATGTGCTGATCGGGGTCCATGCGCACGCGCTCGTCGGCGGCGCCGGCCATGCCGACCTTAAGGTCCTCGAGGATTAGCAGCCTGCCGGGCGGGCGCAGCGCCACCATCCGCTGTTCCAGCAGGGTGGGGCCGGCGTCCGAGCCGAGGCTGGCGCTGGCCTCCAGCACCGGTGTTCCGTCGCCCTTCTCGGCCCAGACTCGCGTGGTCTTCACCCCCTCGGCCGGGATTTCGGCGAAGGCGCGGACCTCTTCGCCCTCGACCACCATGTTCAGATAGTGGGACGAGAGGCAGCCCTGTTCGAACCAGGCCTTGCCCCAGATCTTCTCGAGCAGCGGGGGAAACAGGCTGAAGTGGGTCGGCCCCTCGATCGGCCCGGCCCGGAAGCCGAGCTTTTCGGCCATGGCGTCATCGTGGATCGAGGCGTGGCCGCCATACTCCTGATCGCCCAGCATCTGGCGCGGCCTGCGCAGCGGACCGACGAGGGCGAGGCGGGTGTCGAAGGTCATGAGAGGTCCTCGATGAGAATTTAAACGAACGTTTAAGCCGCCTCCAAACGGAGGGCCAACCACAAAATCCCGTTGCATCAGGCCCTCAGGTCGGTCGGATCGGGCAGAAACCCCGTCACTACCGCGAGGAAACGGTCCAGCTGGTCATGGTGGAGCCAGTGGCCGGCGTTCTCGAACGAGACCACCTTCGCATCCTTGAAGTGCGCGGCGCGACCGTCCCTGGCCGGGTCCGACGCCCAGCTGTCCTGGCCGACGCACAGCAGGGTCGGGCAGGTAATCTCGCCCCACACCGCATTGAGCTCCTCGTCCGACAGATCGCCGGGCGGCGGGGTGCGCAGGTAGTTGTCGAACTTCCAGCTGTAGGAGCCGTCCTCGTTGCGGCTGACCCCGTGGATAGTCAGATGCCGGGCCTGGTCCTCGCTCAGGTGGCTGTTCTCGTCCCGCATGCGCTGCAGGGCGTCCTCGATGCTGGCGTAACGCCTGGGGGTGCGACCGCTTTGTCCACGCCGTTCCTCGATCCAGTCGCGCCAGCGCTTCGTCACCGGCGTTTGTCGTCGTTGGGCATACATCTTCGGGCTCGGCCCCAGTCCCTCGATGGCGACAAGCGCCGTCACCTTCTCCGGAAACAGGCCCGCGTAGCGCAGGGCGACCGCGCCGCCCAGGGAGTGGGAGACAATCGAGACCCGCTCGCGTCCCAACTGTTGGATGAACTGCGCCAGGTCGTAGACCATGTAGGGCAGCATGTAGGCGCCATCCGGCGACCAGGCGCTGTCGCCATGGCCGCGTAGGTCTGGACAGACTACATGCCAATCGCGCCGAAGCGCCCGCGCCACCCAGTCCCAGCTGCGGGCATGGTCCCGTCCGCCATGCTGCAGGATCAGGGTCGGGGCGCCTGGATTGCCCCAGTCGAGATAGTTGAGCCGCAGCCTCTGGGAGACAAAGCTGTGCGAGGTCGGCCCCGAAGCGTCGCCGAAAGTTGCTGGATCGGTCATGGCTCCGTCGTCTCAGAGCCGGGGCGGACTGGCAAGCGTGGCTTGGCGGGCCTCTGGCGGACAGGGTGGGATTCGAACCCACGGTGGGCTCTCACCCACGGCGGTTTGCAAGACCGCTGCCTTAAACCGCTCGGCCACCTGTCCTCAGGAGCGGGACCGGCGCTATAGCAGGGCGCCTCGCGGCAAAACAGCCATTTGCACCGCGTTAACCGAAACGAAGATCGCCGCTGGCATGCTTTGCGCCTGAATATGCGGAAGGGGGCGCCGATGGGGCGCGGGCTTTGGCGACGAGGAGCGGTCCTGGGGGTGACGCTGATGGCGTCGGCAAGCCTGGCCGCCTGCGCCACGCCGAGGTTGCCCCGCATCGGTCCGAGCGCCGAGGCCAAGGCGCCCAAGGGTGGTCGCGTCCCCGGCACCATGCGGCCCTATCAAGTCGCTGGCGTCTGGTACAAGCCACGCGAACAGCCGGACTACAACGAGGTCGGTCTCGCCAGCTGGTACGGCCAGCAGTTCCACAATCGCCAGACGGCCAACGGTGAGACCTTCGACATGTGGGTGGTCACGGCCGCCCACAAGACCTTGCCGCTACCGTCGATCGTTGAGGTGACCAATCTCGACAACGGCAAGAAGATCAAGGTGCGAGTCAACGACCGTGGGCCCTTCGTCAGCGGCCGGATCATCGACATGTCACGGGCCGGCGCCGATGCGCTGGGCTTTTCCGGCAAGGGCACCGCCCGGGTGCGGGTGCGCTATGTCGGGCCGGCCCCGACGCGGGGCAAGGATCGCACCCTGCAGTACGCGGGCCTGGCCAGGGACGCTGAGCCCCGGGCGCTATCGGTTCCGCGCGGCGGCGACGGCTGGGTGGTGCAGGCCGGGGCCTTTTCCGAGCGGGACAATGCCGAAAGGGCGGTCAATTCGCTGCGCGATATCGGCCGGGCGAAGATCGTGCCGCTGAAGCGGGATGGCCGCACCCTCTACCGCGTGGTCATCGAATCGGGACGTGGCGCGGCCCAGGCCGGGCGCTTACGTGACCAGGTCGCCTCGCTGGGCTTTCCCGACGCGAAGTTGATCGCCGACCGCTAGACATAACGGGCGGTTCAGCCGATGGGTTGGGCCCATGTCCCGTGGATTCTTCATCACTTTCGAGGGCGGCGAGGGCGCCGGCAAATCGACCCAGATTCGCCGCCTTGCCGAGCGGCTGAAGGTCCTTGGCCATGAGGTGGTGCTGACTCGCGAGCCCGGCGGCTCGCCCGGCGCCGAGGCCATCCGCGACATCGTCCTCAACGGCCCACCAGAGCGCTGGTCGGCGGTCACCGAGACGCTGCTGATGTACGCCTCGCGCCGCGACCACATCGAGCGGGTCATCCGCCCGGCCCTGGAGGCCGGCAAGGTGGTGCTCTGCGACCGCTTCGCCGACTCGACCCGCGCCTATCAGGGGGCCGGCGGCCAGGTCGATACCCGGCTGATCGACGCTCTGGAGACCACGGTGCTTGAGGGCGTGCATCCCGATCTCACGCTGATCCTCGATCTGCCGGTCGATCAGGGCCTGTCCCGCGCCCTGAGCCGGGGCGGTGGCGAGGACCGCTTCGAGGCCAAGGGCGCCGTCTTCCACGAACGCCTGCGCCAGGCTTTCCTCGAGATCGCCCGGGCCGAGCCGGAGCGCTGCGTCGTGCTGCCCGCTGATCGGCCGCCGGAGTCCGTCGAAGCCGACATCCGCGCCGCCGTCGAGCCGCGGCTGGAGCGGGTGCATGGCTGAGAGCGTGAGGCATCCGCGCGACACCCGCCGGCTGCTCGGCCACGAGGCCCAGGAAGCGGCCTTCGTCGCGGCGCTGGACAGCGGCCGGCTGCACCACGCCTGGCTGCTGACTGGCCCCGAGGGGGTCGGCAAAGCGACATTCGCCTATCACGCTGCCCGGCGCCTGTTGGGCGCTCCGAATGATGGGGCAGGGGGAGCGCTGTCCTCCAGCCCGGACCACGTCGCCAGCCGGCTGATGGCCGCCAAGACCCATCCCGACCTGCTGGTGCTCGAGCGGGTGGGGGAGGACGGCAAGCCGCGCAAGGTGATCCCGGTCGACGAGGCCCGACAGCTGCCGGAATTCTTCTCCAAGTCGCCGGCCCAGTCGCCCTACCGCGTGGCCATCATCGACGCCGCCGACGACCTCAACATCAACGCCGCCAACGCCATCCTGAAGACCCTGGAGGAGCCGCCGCCGCGTGGCGTGCTGCTGCTGGTCAGCCATGCGCCTGGCCGCTTGCTGCCGACCATCCGCTCACGCTGCCGAACCCTGGCCTTCCGCGTGCCGGACGCCGACACCGCCGAGACCATCGTCCGCGAGCAGTCAGGCCTTGTCGCCCATGACGCCAACCGGCTGGTGAGGATGGCCAATGGCTCCCCGGGCCTGGCCCTTAAAATGGCCGCCCTCAACGTCCTGGCCATCGACGACACCGCCCACGAACTGCTCAACCACCTGAAGCATCCCGATCCGGCCCCCTTGCTGGCTATGGCCGACAGTTTCCGCGGCGCCGAAGGAGCCGAGCGCTTCCAGATGCTGTTCGAACGGCTCAGCGACCGGGTGCGGACCATGGCCGTCGAGCAGGCGATGAGCGGGCAGGGCGCCGACCTCGACCGCTGGGCCGATGTCTGGGAGGTGCTGGAGCGCCTGCCGCGCGAGGCCGAAGCCCTCAACCTCGACCGCGCCGACAGCTTCTGGACGGCCGTTCGAGCCTTGCGAGCCGCCGCCGCCTGATGCTCATCGACAGCCACGTCAACCTGCACGCCCCCCAGTTCGCCGAAGACCAGGCGCAGGTCATCGATCGCGCCCGTGCCGCCGGCATCGGCCTGATGGTCACCATCTGCGACAAGGTCAGCAACTTCGAGGCGGTGCACGCCATAGCCATGGCCCATGACGACATCTGGGCCAGCGTCGGAACGCACCCCCACGAAGCCAAGGAAAATCCGTCGCTTAAGGCCGATGAGCTGATCGCCCTGGCGCAGCGGCCGAAGGTCATCGGCATCGGCGAATGCGGCCTGGACTTCCACTATGATCTGAGCCCGCGAGACGTTCAGGCCGCCGTCTTCCGCCAGCACGCCATCGCCGCGCGGGAGACAGGGCTGCCGCTGGTCGTTCACACCCGCGAAGCCGACGAGGTCATGGGCGACATCCTGGAAGAGGAATTCGCCGCCGGGCCATTCAAGCTCTTGATGCACTGTTACACCAGCGGCCCGGAGCTGGCGCGGCGAGTGGCGGCCCTGGGCGCCTGGTTCTCGGTGTCGGGCATCGCCACCTTTAAGGCGGCGCAGGAGGTGCGCGATATCATCTCGGGCGTCATGCCGGCCGACCGCATCATCCTCGAGACCGATTGCCCCTATCTGGCTCCCGTGCCGATGCGCGGCCGTCGCAACGAGCCAGCCTATCTACCTCATATTCTTGAGAAACTGGCCGACATCCGCGGCTGGAGCCGCGACGAGGCCGAGCAACGCACCGAGGACGCCTTCTTCGCCCTGTTCGACGGGATTCCGCGCCCAGGGGCCTTAGCGTGACCCTGCGGTTCACCATCCTCGGCAGCGGCAGCTCCGGCGGCGTTCCGCGCGCCGACGGAAACTGGGGGGCCTGCGATCCGGCCGAACCGAAGAACCGCCGTCGCCGCTGTTCCCTGCTCGTTCAGAAGGTGGGGCAAGGGGCTGCGACTACGGTGGTCGTGGACACCTCGCCGGACTTCCGTGAACAGGCAATTGCCACGAAAATAGAGCGCCTTGATGGCATTCTCTTCACCCACGATCATGCCGACCAGACCCACGGCCTGGATGATATCCGGGCCTTTGCCCTTAACCAGCGGGCCCGCATCCCCGCCTGGATGGATGACGCCACCCGGCGCCGGCTGGAACATCGGTTCGGCTACATCTTCCAAAGCACCGGCGGCTATCCGGCCATCGCCGACCTGAGACCCATGCCGGGCCTTGGCGTCCGCTTCGAGATCGAGGGACCGTCCGGGCCAATCCCGGTCGCCGCCTTCGAACAGGAGCATGGCGAGATCCGCTCCCTGGGTTTCCGTTTCGGATCCGTGGCTTACTCGCCGGACGTCAACGGCTTGCCGGATAGCGCCTTCGACGCGCTGGAGGGTGTCGATACCTGGATCGTCGATGCGCTGCGCTACACGCCGCACCCGACCCACGCCAACCTTGAACAGACCCTGGGCTGGATCGAACAGGTCAAGCCGCGCCGGGCCATCCTGACCAACATGCATATCGATATGGATTTCAACCAGTTGACCGCGACTCTTCCGGTCGGTGTCGAGCCGGGCTACGACGGCTTGGCCTTCGAAACGAGCCTATCATGACCTACTATGCCGTTGCCCAGATCAACATCCACGAGCCCAAGGCTTACAGCCGCTACATGGTCGGCTTCATGCCGGTCCTGACGCAATACGGGGGAACGTTGCTTGCGGCGGACAACGCGCCGGTGGTGGCCGAAGGAGAGTGGCCTTACCAGAAGCTGGTGCTGATCGCGTTCGATGACGCCGCGGCGTTGGGCCGATCGGCTGGCTCACCGGAGTACCAGGCCATTGCCGTGGATCGAAAGGCCGGTGCGGCTGGGGTATTCCTGATGATCCAGGGTGTCTGATCTCGTCACGCCAATCGATTATTTCCGATAATATATCTTAGGCGCAATATCGGCCACCGCCCCTGCCTCCATTCCGGTCGGGATTTCTTGGTCTTGGCATCCGGCGAGTTTCGCCCTCCAATGGCATGATGGCCCCTGATCGTCGAACCACTGCCCTTGGACTGGGCCTTGCGATGTTTGGCGGCGTCGGAGCCGGCTCGGCCGAGCCGGCTCTTTCCACACCCATGGTTCTGGCCAGCGACGACTCCTGGTTTCGACTGGCGATCTTCGACTATCAGTTCCCCCGTGAGACCGAAGATCGGTGGGATGCAAACTGGCTGATGATCTCAGGGTCCGTTCGGCTATTGGGTCGGAACTGGAAATTCAAGGACCCCTGCCTGACCACTTTCGAAGCCCTGAGTCTCGCGGCATGGCTTGAAGCCTGCGCGCACGGCAACCCGGAGAAGCCGTACTGCAGTTTCACCGAGCCTGTTCTCCAGTTTGATCTTCTCGACGTTGGGACGCTCCGGGTCAGCTTTGCCTTGGAAGCCCGCCCGCCCTGGGGAAAGCAAGGCGACGATTGGGACAAGCACGGCTTCAACGTCGCTGTCGGCCCACAACTGGTGACGGCCGCCGCCGATTTGCGGGGCCAACTCGAACGCTTCCCGGTTCGCGGCCCCAAGGACCAAGCCTGAGGCAAGGCAGCAGGAGAGACAGGCTGTCTCTCCTGCTGGCCCCAGCCGACACTGTCATGTCACGCCGAGCCTGCCCCGATCCCCGTCACGGGGCGCCGCGAGCTCCTGAGGCGTCACGAACCCGGCCAGGTCCGCCGCCTCGAAGAATGGCCGGATCTCGATTTCGCTCGGACCCGCCATGGGATTGCGACAGCGCCTGGCCCAGGCCACGGCCTCGTCCATGTCCTTGACCTCCCAGATCGAGAAGCCGGCGACCACTTCCTTGTTTCGGTGAACGGCCCGTCGATGGCGGTGCGCCTGGCGCCATTGAAGGCGATGCGCTTGGCCTTGGCTGTCGGCTGGAGGCCGGCGGCGGCCACGAAGACCCCGGCCTCGACCAGCTCCACGGTGAATCGATCCATCGCCGCGAACGCTTCGAGCAATTCAGGCGTGGGCTCCATTGCTGTTTCGCCGCCCTGGGTGGTTTTTCACGAACACCATGACCCGCATCGTTTGTCTCCTTGTTGAGCCCGCGCCTTTGGACTCTCATCGGAACGACGGCCAACATTGGCGGAAACTGACATCGCCCTGCAAACATCTCTCCGCCCCTTTTGATAATGGGCGGCGGTCTCAGGGTGATTCAGAATAATTCCGAGAAAGACCTTGTCGGTGCCGCCTCTGACGACCGAATCTGATCGCGCCGTCATTGCCGCGAATATTGAGCGTGCTCGACATCGGCCTTCGCTCAGCAATGGTGGATCACACTCTGCAGCACGGGCAACGAGGAGGCGGTCACGACAGTTGCCCGCGATTTGGCGATCGAGGGCGGCGAAAGCCTCCAGGGCACGCCCGTTTGCCGCTGCTCGACCACAGGACGTTCTAATTATACCCGGGTGGAAACCGGAAACCGCCGAAGCCCTGTTCGATCAGCCGGGCGAAGTGTATGGTCGTGCGGTCCTCGAAAGCCGGCCCGATGATCTGCACCCCGATCGGCAGGCCATCGCTGGCGAAGCCGATGGGCGCGGCGGTGGCCGGCAGGTTGGTCAGGGTGGCGATGCCCGGCCAGGCCAGCTGGTCGAAGTATGGCGTCTCCCGCCCGTCGATCAGCAGCTTGCGGGCTGGGGCGTCCGGCGAGGCGTCGTGCGGATAGGCGGTGCGGCCGAAGGCGGGGGCGAGGATCACGTCGAAGTCCTCGAACAGCCGGGCGAAGGCGCGGCGGGTGACCAGCTGGCCGTCCTGCATGTCCATCCAGGCATGCACGGTCAGCTGCGAGGGACTGGGCGAGCCGCGGGTCATCACGGCGTTGAGCATGCCGGCGTAGAGATGGTGCAGGCTCTCGAGGTCCGGCAGCAGGTCGCTCTCGCGGGCGACCCAGGCCCCTGCCCTTTCGACATGGCCGGCAAGAGTCTCAAGGGCGGCACGAACCTCGCCGTCGGTGGCGGCCAGAGGATGGCTGTCGACGACCAGCACGCGATAATCGGCGAGTTTGGCGCCGCGCGGGTTCGGCAGATCGACGCGGTAGCCCGTTGCGAAGTCCTCGGTCGGCCCCGCAACGACGCCCAGCACCAGGTCCAGATCGTCTGCGGTACGGGCCAACGGCCCGACGACGGCCAGCGGCACGGGCGAACTGTCGATGCCGGGCGGCTGATGGCCGCGGCTGGGGACCAGCTCATAGGTCGGCTTGTGGCCATAGATGCCGCAGAAGGCGGCCGGCACGCGGATGGAGCCGCCGATGTCGGAGCCCAGCTCGATGGGGCTCATCCCCGCGGCCACGGCCGCCGCCGCCCCGCCGGAGGAGCCGCCCGGCGAGCGCTCGGGGTTCCAGGGGTTCTGGGTGCGGCCGTAGATGGGGTTGTCCGACTGCCAGTCGGAGAGGAAGGGCGGCACGTTGGTCTTGCCGAGGATGATGGCCCCGGCCGCCTTCAGCCGCGCGACGGCGACGGCGTCGGTTGGCGCGGTCCAGTGGCCGAACAGCTCGACGCCCCAGCAGGTGCGCAGGCCGGCGACGTTGTTGCTTTCCTTGACGGTCATCGGCACGCCGAGCAGCGGGCCGGTCTCTCCCCGCGCGATGGCGGCTTCGGCGGCCAGGGCAGCGTCTCGGGCCCGGTCGAAATCGCGGACGACGACGGCGTTGAGCGTCGGATCGCGCTCTTCGATGCGGGCGATGGCCGCTTCGGTCAGTTCGAGCGCGCCGATCCTGCCGGCGGCAAGGTCGGCGGCGATGGCCGTGGCGGACTTGTCGAGGGGGTGGGTCATCGAGGCAGGATAGCGAACACGGTTCGCCCCGCGCCAGCCCCCTCCCCAAACTTCTCTCGGACAAGCAAACGCCCACGACGGGCAACCGCCGTGGGCGCGCTTAGCCTTGATAGGCCGGTACGCTTAGAGCGCGTCCTTCAGGGCCTTGGCGGCCTGGAAGGAAACCTTCTTGCTGGCGGCGATCTGGATCGTCGCGCCGGTCGAAGGGTTGCGGCCGGTGCGGGCCGGCTTGTTCTGCACCTTGAACTTGCCGAAGCCGGGGATCGAAACCTCCTCACCCTTCACCGCGGAGTCGCGGATCGCGGCGAAGACGCCGTCGACGACGGCCTTGGCTTGGGCCTTGGTCAGCTTGTCGTCCTTCGACGCCACGGCGTCGATGATGTCAGCGGTATTCAATGGAGTCTCTCCGTAAATCAGAATCAGCCCCAGACCCTGCCAAGGCTATGCGGCAGTGTCACTAGGCAACAGCAGGCTGGCGGTTGCGTAGCGTTAGGCTATCCTCATGTCGAGGGCACGATTTGACGAGGAATATGCCATGCGCATTGCAGTTCTGGCAGCCATGACCGCGCTCGGCGCGCTCACCATCACCACCGCCGCAACCGCCGCAGAGCCCGAGGTGACCGTCACCTACGGCCCCAAGCTGGAGCGGAAAATTGACGGATACGGGGCCCGCGATGTTGATCGCCTGGCTGAGGATCTGCGCGCTTCCGTGCTCAAGGAGGCCGCTCGCAGCCCGGCCCTGGACGGCGCCCGCATTGAGCTGGTGCTAGAGGATGTGGTCCCTAACCGCCCGACAATGCAGCAGATGTCGGACAAACCCGGCCTCTCCTACGAAAGTTTCGGCATCGGAGGCGCTTCGATCAGCGGCAAGGTGACCACGGCCGACGGCGCCAGCCGCCCGGTCAGTTACCGCTGGTACGAAACCGACATCCACTGGGCCTGGCCGTCCGGCACATGGAGCGACGCCGAACAGACCTTCGACCGTTTCGCCCGCAAGCTGGCGCGCAACAGGGAACTGTAGTCCGGGTCCTGCTCAATTTGGCGTGACATGGTGTCCGCCAATTCACTTGCCAGAGCCCGGCGAAGCGGTTGAGATCGCCTGAACGGCGATAACATAAGCGCCGACTCCAATTAGCGAGGCGACATGGCCGACGGCCGACGTTCCAACTGGACCCTGGCTGCGTTCGCGGCGCCCTGCATTCCGCTGGCGGCGTTCGGCCTACCGCTGGTCATCACCCTTCCCCACTTCTATGCCGAGAGCCTGGCGCTGAACGTCGCACTGGTAGGATGGGCATTTGTTCTGGTGCGGTTGATCGATATCGGCTTCGATCCGATCTTCGGGACCATCCTGGACCGGACACGCTGGAGCTTCGGCCGGTTCAAGGGCTGGATGGCGATCAGCGCCCCCATCCTGATGCTGGCGATCTACATGCTGTTCATGGCCAAGCCAGGCGTCGGCCTCGGCTATTTGTGGTTCTGGCTTCTGGTGGTCTATTTCGGCTTTTCGATCGCCGTGCTGTCCCACACCTCCTGGGCCGCCAAGTTGACGACAAACTATAATGAACGCTCGCGGATCTACGCCTTCTGGCAGACGGGCAACGTGGTCGGGATGATCATCATCCTGTCGATGCCGCTTCTCCTGGCCGTCCTGAAACTGGGCAGCACGGAGGCCGAGACCCTGCGTGTGCAGGGCTGGTTCATTATCATCCTGCTGCCGCTGATGATGCTTCTGGCCTTGACCCGGGTAGAGGACCCCAAGCCCGTTGAGGTCGCCGACTACCGCCGCGCCACTCTGGGAGATTATTTCGCCCTGCTGCGACGCCCGACCGTGGTTCGCATTCTGTCCGCTGATCTGCTGACCGGGCTGGCCCCCACCGTGGCCGGCACGCTGTTCTTTTTCTTCTTTATCCGAGTGAAGGCCTTCACCTTCCCCGAAGCGTCCGGCCTGTTGATGGTCTATTTCCTGGCGGCTATCGGCGGCGCGTTCATCTGGACGCGGCTGGCCAAGTGGGTCGGCAAGGCCAAGGCATTGATCGCCGCCTGTCTAGTCTACGCGGCTGTTCAGTTCGCTGTGGTCATGCTGCCACCCGGGAACTTCCTTCTTGCCATTCCCTTCCTGATCGCCGCCGGCATCCCCTACTCGGCCGGCGCGCTCCTGCTCCGCTCGATGATGGCCGATTACGGAGACGAAGAGCGGCTGGCATCGGGCCAGGACCGCACCGGCCTGCTGTTCGCCATCCTCACAGGCACAGTGAAGATCGGCGCCGCCCTCGGATCGACCAGCCTGATCTTGCTGGGGGCCCTTGGCTTCAGCGGCAGCGATCCGGCGGCCAGTTCGGAGCTGTCGAAGATGGCCCTATGGGCGCTGTACGCCTTTGTCCCCGGGATTATCGGGCTGCTGGCGGCGGCCTCATTGATCGGCTACCCCCTGACCGAGGAGAAGCACGCCGAGATTCTCCGCCAGCTTGGCGGGAAGGAACCCGCTTCCCCGCCCCCTCAAGCCGAAGATGTGGCCGCCATAGCTCCCGATGTCCTTCCCCGCCCCGCCGAGTAGCGACCGACCCATCGACCGCCTGCTGGCCATCATGGCCGCCCTGCGGACCCCGGAGACGGGGTGCGCCTGGGATCTGGAGCAGAGCTTCGCCACCATCGCCCCCTACACGGTAGAGGAGGCCTATGAGGTGGCCGACGCCATCGAGCGCGGCGACCTGACGGACCTGCGCGAGGAACTCGGCGATCTGCTGTTCCAGGTCGTCTTCCACAGCCGCATGGCGCAGGAGCAAGGCGCGTTCGGCTTCGACGACGTGGCCCAGGCCATCGTCGACAAGATGATCCGCCGCCATCCGCATGTGTTCGGCGAGGCCGGAGAGCGCTCGAGCCACGAACAGATCCAGGCCTGGGAAGTGATGAAGGCCGGGGAACGGGCCGCCAAGGCCAAGACCGGTGTGCTGGCTGACGTGCCGGCCGGCCTGCCCGGCCTGACCCGGGCGGTGAAGCTGACCAAGCGGGCGGCGGGGGTCGGTTTCGACTGGCCGACGCCCGCCAAGGTCATCGAGAAGCTGCATGAGGAGCTCGATGAGTTGCGGGTGGAGATCGAAGCCGGCGACCGGGACAAGATGCGCGAGGAGATGGGCGACCTGCTGTTCGTTGTCGCCAACCTGGCCCGTAAACTGGACATCGAGCCGGAAGACGCCATCCGCGCCGCCAACGCCAAGTTCGCCCGCCGCTTCGCCTTCATCGAGGCCCGGCTGGCCGATGACGGCCGCACGCCCGACCAGTCGGATCTGGCCGAGATGGACGGGCTGTGGAACGACGCCAAGGCGGCCGAGAAGGGCTGAACCGCGGCAAACGCCGGCGCTGCTTAATGTTCTCGCTGTGTTCCACGTGAAACATTTTAGATAATCTATTGTTTTTACAGGTATGTTTCGTATATCCGGCGTAGTGATTCCATGGATTTTCCAGCGAGGTTTCGTTGGGATGGCATTCCGGTTCTGTAGCGCCTTCATACGGGAATGAGGCTGGTCAGGGCGAACATGGCGCCCTCGGTGTCCGATAGCCGCCAGCCGCGATAGCGGAACACCCTGCCCTGCCGGAAATCCTGCGCCACTCGCAGGCGCAGCTTTTCCAGGGCGGTCGGCGTCCAGCCGCCGGGCGACAGTCGCCGGGCCAGGGTCTTGGCGTCGGCGCCGGGATGCGCGGCCAGCCAGGCCTGGCCGATGCGCAGGGCGCCGGCCGGGACCGGGCCGTCCCACAGGGTGGTCGGCGAAGCGGCCTGCGCCATGGCCGGCCCGAGGGCGCCAAGGGCGGCCAGCGCCGCCAGCAGGTCCCGTCGGGCGATTTGGGGGGCGATTTGGGGGGCGATCGTGGTCATCAGGCGGCTTCCATCTGGCGCTTGAGGTGGTCGGCCAGGCGCAGGGCCAGGGCCAGGATGGTCAGGGTCGGGTTGGCGATACCCGAAGTTGGAAAAACCGAACTGCCGGCCACATGCAGATTGTCCAGGCCATGGACGCGGCTGTCGGGATCGACCACACCCTGGCGAGGGTCGGCGTGCATCCGGGTCGTGCCCATGTGGTGGCGCGAGGCGTTGGAGATGGCGACCAACGTCGCCCGCTCGGCCGGCCAGCAGAACCGCCCCTTGCCGCCGGCCCCCAGGCTGTCGCCGAAATGGGCGGCGTTGCGCTCCAGGCCATCGAGGTCGGCGGCCGAGTAGGTCCAGTTGAGCCGCACCCGGCGCATGCCGAGGGCGTCACGTTCGCCGGCCAGGGTGACGCGGCTGTCGGGGTTGGGGAAATGTTCGGCCATCAGGAAGCAGCCGGCCAGCACCGGGGCGGCGCCGTCGATCCGGGCGGCCAGCTGGCCGACCGCGATGGTTTCCTCGCCCCTGGCCCCGGCCTTGGCCCCTGGCGGCGCCGTCGGATAGAGAGTGACCGTGAAGTTGCCTGTCCCCAGTTTCTGTTGCGCCGGTAGTGCCGCCGCAAACACCGAATGGGGTCCGCGTCGGTCCGGATTCAGGTAGCGCCCCATCGGCTTGCCGGTCGTGAGGCAGAGGGCCGAGCCCTCGACCTGCGTGGTTTCATCGACCGAATACGTTACATGCCCCTGGAAGAAGCGGCCGAGCAGGTCATGCCGGTTGCCGACCCCTTCGGGACGGACATCGTTGGAGGCCAGCATCAGCCGGGCGTTCTCGATGCCGCCGGCGGCGAGGATGTAGCGCTTGGCCCGGGCGGTGTGGCGCGGGCCGTCCAGGCAGGCGACATCGACCTGCTCGACCCGCTCGCCGGCCTTCGACAGGCCGATGCGGGTGACGTTGGCGTGCAGGTAGACGGCGATGTTCGGGGCCTGGGCGAACTCGGTCCTGAACCGCTCGAAGGCCGCCTCGTCGACGCCGCCGGAGTATTTGGTGAACAGCACCGGCGCGGAGATGAAGTCGTCGCCGCCGATCTCCAGGACCGTCCGCTCGGGATCCGCCTTGGGCGCCATGTCGAAGCGCTCGATCTCCAGCAGGTCGCAGGCGCGGTCGTAGAAGGGCTGAAGCTGCCGGCGCGACATCGGCCAGCCGCTGTGCGGAATCCAGTCCCGCTTTGCGAAGTCGGCGGCGTCGAGCGGCCGGCATTTGCCACCCCAGACCATGCCCGAGCCGCCCAGCACCCGGGCCCGGGAGTTTCGCGGATAGTCATTGAGCGGCCGCTCGGCGTTGTCTGCAGCCCGCATGGTCGCGCCGGCCGCGTCATACAGGTCCTGAGCCGCGTCGTTTAGCTCGCGGCCGCCGCCTTCGAGAATCAGGACCTTGAGGCTTGAGCCGGCGAACTGGCGGGCGATGGTGATGCCGGCCATGCCGCCGCCGATGATGATCAGGTCACCCTCGATGCGGCTGTCGGCAGGCAAGGTTCGGGCGTCGATGAAAGCCATCGTTTTTCCTCGTGGATGAAGCTTGGGAAGGTGGAGCGGCCGCTAGCCGCGCGCGCCCTTGGAGATGAGGTAGTCGATCACGGCGCCTCGCCTGAACCGCCGCGCCTCGCTGAGCGGCGAGCGGATCACGTTCTCCTGCCGCCGCGAGAGGCCGGCCTTGACCGCCAGGTTCACGTCGGCGCCCCGATCGACCAGGTAGCTGACCACCTCAACATCGCCGCTGCGGGCGGCGTTGATCAGGGGCGTCTCGTCGTGCATTACGAAGGCGTCGACCTGGGCGCCGCCCTCGACCAGGCGTTTGACGCTGTCGAAATGGCCGCGCGCCGCCGCCGCGATCAGCGGATTGCCGTCGCGGTCGAGGGCCAAGTTGGGATCGGCCCCGGCGCCCAGCAGCAGATCGACCAGGTCGCCGCGACCCTGGCGGGCGGCCTCGATCAGGGGTGTGCCGTCGCCCGGCAGTTTGCGGTTCACATCCGCCCCCCTGGTGATCAGGCTCCGGACGGCGGCGTCGTCGCCGGCCCGGACGGCGCTGAACAGCGCACGGTCGGCCGCCTTCTGGCTGGCCGCGGCGGTGGGCGAGTCGGCGGGGCGCGGCGGTTGGACGGCCCAGGCGGCGACGGCGAGGCTCAAGCTGGCGATCGCCACGGCGGCGGCGCCGGTCCAGCGGCGGACGGGCCCATGGGAAACGCTCTTCAGCATGCCGATGCGCTCCTTGAGATGGTTGATCCGGGCCGGCGGCCAGCGACAGCCGAGCGGCAGGGCCTGCGGGGCCAGCTGGGTTCTCAACATCACCTCGCCGTAGCGGCGGCGCTCGGTGGGGAAGCGGGCGATGACGGCGGCGTCGCAGGCAATCTCCTGGTCGATACGCAGGCGAGAGATGGCCAGGTGAACCAGCGGATTGCACCACAGCAACCCCTGCAGCACGGCGGCGAAGGCGTTGACCTGGGCGTCACCCGAGGCGAGGTGGGTACGCTCGTGGGCCAGGATCACCCGGCGCTCATCGGCGTCGAACTGCTCCCTGAAGTCGGACGGGACGACAATGCGCGGGAACAGGGCCCCGACCACGGCCGGGCCGACGCCGGGCCGCTCGGCGAGCCACAGACCGTGCTCCTTTACCGGGCGCAAGCGGCCCAGGGTGGCGACGAACCTCGCCTGGCGTCCGGCCAGCAGCAGCAGGGTGAACACCGCCCCGGCCAGCCAGCCGGCCACCAAGGTCCAGCGCAGATCGGTGGGGACGATGCTCACCACCGTCCGACTGACGGGCAGGTTCATCGACCGCGGCGGATAGGCCGGCGCGGGCCGGGCGACCCGCGGCGTCGGCGCCGACGCCTGCTGCGGCCCGGCGGCTTCGATCGGCGCCGGCAGCATCACCGCGACGGCCGCCAGCGGCACGGCCGTCCACAGGGCGTAGGCCAGCCGGGCGCCGAACTGCCTGCGCACGAACCGGCGGGCCAGCAGCACCAGCAGGATGGCGGCGCTGACCGCCAGGTTCAGCTTGATCAGGATGGCGAGGAGTTCAGCGCCCATGGTCGAGATCCTCCACCAGCCGCTTCAGTTCGGCGATGTCCTCGTCGCTGAGCGCCTGGCGCTGCGACAGGTGGCTGACCAGCGGCGCGAGGCGGCCGTCGAACAGGCGGTCGAGCAGGCCCTGGCTTTCTGTCTGTACATAGTCCTGGCGGCTGGTGATGGGACGGTAGAGGAACCGGCGGCCATCCTTCTCGGCGGCGACCGCGCCCTTCTTGAGCAGGCGATTGAGCAGCGACTTCACCGTCGCCTCCGTCCAGCCCTGCGGCTCGGCAATCTCGCCTATGATGTCCTCGGCCGCGCAGGGGCTGCGCCGCCAGAGGGCTTCCATGACCTGACTTTCCGCGCCGCTGATCCGCACATCCTGCATCCTCGTTGTGACAACGCATCGATTACACGCGTGAACGTTGGCGTCAACGATCGATTACGAGCGTGATCGATTTGTAATGGTTCGAGGCCGCGGCACAGTAGCCTCAAGTAAGGCGGGGCGGCTCACGTCGTCATCAGTCCAATCGACTCTCCGTCCCAAATCCCCAAAACAGCCGCTCATCCCGGCATTCGCGGGGATGAGCGGATCAAAGAGAGATGCTGAGCGTGCAGCGCGGCGCGGCCGAAAGCGTAGGTCACGCGGACCCTGCTCCCTGCCCGCGACCGCCGCAAACGTTCCTTCCTCCCCGCGATCAGCGCTTCGCCAACCATTCCTCGGCGGTGATCCCATACTCCACCTCGCCCTTCTCGGCGCCAGGGATTGGCTCCTGGCTGGGCTCCTCGTAGGTGCGCAGGTGGAGCATGCCGAGCTTTTCCATGATCCGCCGGGAGCCGAGATTGACCGTCATGGTGTCGGCACGGATGGCCGTGAAGCCAAGCTGGCGAAAGCCGTGCTCGACCATGGCGGCGGCCCCCTCCAGGCCATACCCCTGCCCCCAGGCGTGTCGGTGCAGTCGGTAGCCGAGGTGGCCGATGCCGTCATCGCCCCGGCTCAGCGCGAACCAGCCGAGAAACCGGCCGCTCTGGCCGTGGTGGGTGGTCCAGACGTCCTTTTCCGTGCCGCGCGGCATGCGAAACAGGGCCGCTGCCGGCGGAGGAATGCGCGGCGTGGGCTTGCCGCCGTTGAGGTAGCGCATGACCTCCGGATCCTGCTCGAGGCCATAGAGGTCATCGACGTCCGCCGGCGTCACCAGCCGCAGGCGCAGGCGCTCGGTGACGATCACCGCCGGGGCTTGCCCCTGCGGCCGGCGTACCAGGCCAGGTGGGGCATGATCCGCTCACGCCAGGCGACCGACTCCGGGGCGATCAGTTCGAAGTGGCCGCCGGGGGTGATGATGGCCTGGCCGCCGCGGCCGAGTCTGGCCGCGTAGTTGGCGCCGAAGACCGGCGGCACGATGGGATCACGGGCCCCGGAGGCGATCAGGAGCCTGGGGTCGGCAGGCGTCAGCCGGGCGGGTGATGTGTCGGCGTAGAGATCGGCGCCGGTGCGTCCCGCGCCCACCAGAGCGTCGATGGTCGGGGGGCCGCCGCAGGCGTCCGGGCCGCTGGCGCGATAGGATTCCAGGTCGTTGATGCCGGCCAGGCTGATCACGCCGCTGGGCCGAACGGGAACGCCGACCCGCAGCGGACTGGCGGCCGGCAGGCGGGTCCGTGCCGCCGCCCAGCTGGCCAGATGACCGCCGGCCGAGTGGCCCATGAACACCACATGGCCCAGGTCGAGGTTGCGCTCCCGCGAGAAGGCCCGCAGGTGATCGACGCCGCGCGCCACGTCATGGAAGGTGCCCGGATAGCCGCCGCCGGCGTGGCCGATGCGGCGGTATTCCAGGTTCCAGACCGCATAGCCGCGATCCCGCAGGTCGGCGGCCAGGTAGTCCATCAGCTCCAGCCCCGGCAGGTCCGCCTGCCAGCAGCCGCCGTGGATCAGCACCACCACCGGCAAGGGCTTGGCCGTTCGCGTCTTGGGCAGCCATAGCTCGCCGAACTGCAGCGGGTCTGCGCCATAGGCAATGCGTTCGTCGGCCTTATGGCGCGGCCGGCCAAGCAGGTCGCGGAAGCTGAGCAGCGGCGTGGTGTCAGCCACGGCGGGAACCGCGGCCGGACGCCCGGCGGTGGCGGCACAACCCAGCAGGCTGAGGCTGACGGCCGCCAGGAGGCCGGCGGCGGCTCTCATGGCACCCCGACCCTGGCGGCCGGGAACAGCCGCTCGAAACGCCCCAGCGCCTGGCCGTCGAGCCGGGCGCGGACCTGCAGGCTACCGTCCTCGCCATCGTGGCGGTCGGTGACCCGGCCATGGCGGTAGAGCCAGGCCAGGGCCTCGCCGGCGTTGGCGTCGAGCAGGACATCGATTTCCGGCGTCTCGTCGACCAGCAGGGCCAGGTGGTTGAGCAGCGCCTCGCAGCCCTGGCCGGTGACGGCGGAGACGGCCATGGCCCCCTCGCGGCGAGCGGCGCCCTCGGCGTCGATCCGCTCGTCGTCGGGCATCAGGTCGATCTTGTTCCAGACCTCGATGAGGGTGACGTCGTCGTCCTCGGCCTTGAGGCCGATCTCGTCCAGCACCTTGACCACGTCTCGGGCCTGGGACTCAGACTCCGCGCTGGCGATGTCGCGGACGTGCAGCACGACGTCGGCCTCCATCACCTCCTCGAGGGTGGCGCGGAAGGCCTCGACCAGCTCATGCGGCAGGTCGGAGATGAAGCCGACGGTGTCGGACAGGATGGCCGGACGGCCGCCGGGCAGCTTCACGGTCCGCAGGGTCGGATCCAAGGTGGCGAACAACATGTCCTGGGCCAGCACCTCGGCGTCGGTCAGCAGATTGAACAGGGTCGACTTGCCGGCGTTGGTGTAGCCGACCAGGGCGATGGTCGGGTACGGCGCCTTCTTGCGGGCTGTACGGTGCAGGGTGCGGGTGCGCCGCACCTCCTTCAGCTCGGCCTTCATCTTGACGATGCGGTCGGCGATGCCGCGGCGGTCGAGCTCGATCTGGGTCTCGCCGGGACCGCCGGTGCGGCCAAAGCCGCCGCTCTGGCGCTCAAGGTGGGTCCAGGTGCGGACCAATCGCGATTTCTCATAGGCCAGGCGGGCCAGTTCGACCTGCAGCTTGCCTTCCCGGGTGCGGGCGCGGCGGGCGAAAATCTCCAGGATCAGACCGGTGCGGTCGATGACCTTCACCTTCATGATCTTTTCCAGGTTGCGCTGCTGGACCGGCGTCAGCTGGTCGTCGATGACCACGACGTCGATCTCCTCGACCTCGCAGAGCAGGCGCAGTTCCTCGATCTTGCCGCTGCCGAACAGCGTCGCAGGCGTGCGGCCGCGCAGGGGGACGAGCGCGGTCTGGGCGATTTCCAGATCCAGCGCCAGCGCCAGCCCCACCGCCTCTTCGAGACGGGCGGCGGGATCGCGTGACGGCGCGCTCGTCGCCTGCCTCACGGGGTGGATGACGAGGGCGCGTTGGACCGGAGCGCTGTGGTCGATGTGTTTTTGGGTCAATCGTCCTGCTCGGGACCCGGCTCGTAGAGCTGAACAGGCTGGGCCGGCATGATGGTGGAAATGGCGTGCTTGTAGACCAGCTGGCTCTGACCATCCCGCCGCAGCAGAACGCAGAAATTATCGAACCAGCTGACCACACCCTGCAGCTTCACGCCGTTGACCAGGAAGATGGTCAGAGGCGTCTTGGATTTGCGCACACTGTTGAGGAAGGTGTCCTGCAGATTCTGTTTCTTGTCTGTCACCGGGGTTTATCCCTCTTTCTTGGTTCGGCCGGCACAACGCCGACCACACACGAGTTTTGAGTCTAGGCTGCCCCATTCTAACGCGGCAACGGCGCCCCGGGGTGCAAACGTTCAGATGCCTGCATTCTGGGCGTGCTGGATATAGAGGCCCCGAAGCCGAAGCGCCATCTCTCCCGGATGGCCATTGGCGACGGGCTTGCCGTCGATAGAGGTGACGGGCGTGACCAGGGTTCCGGCCCCGGTGATGAAGGCCTCGCGGGCCTCCAGGGCCTCGGCCGGGGTAAAGGGCCGTTCCTCGACCTTGAGGCCGGCCTTGGCGATGACGTCTAGCAGACTGTGGCGGGTGATGCCGCGCAGGATGTTGGCGCCGGTGTCGCGGGTGACCAGCACCCCGTCCTTGCGCAGGATCCAGGCGTTGGACGAGGCGCCCTCGGTGACGAAGCCCGCGTCATCGACGAACCAGGCCTCGGCGCCGCCCTGCTCGCGCGCCGCCTGCTTGGCCAGCACATTGGGCAGCAGGCCGATGGTCTTGATATCGCAACGGCCCCAGCGGTTCTCCGGCAGGGTGATGACCCCGACCCCGCCCTCGGCCTTGGCGTTGCTGCTGGCCCGGTCCAGCGACTTGGCGGTGATCACCAGGCTGGGCGCCACTGGAACGGTCGGAAAGGCGTGGTCGCGCCGGGCGACGCCGCGGCTGACCTGCAGGTACAACAATCCCTCGCGGACGCGGTTGCGGCGCAGGGTTTCCTTGAGCACGACTTCCAGCGCCGCCCGGCTCATCGGGTGGGCGATGCGCAGTTCGTCGAGGCTGCGCCACAGGCGGGCGAAGTGGCCCTCGGCGTCGCTGAGCTTGCCGCCGAACACCGCCCACACTTCATAGACCCCGTCGGCCAGCTGGTAGCCGCGGTCCTCGATATGCACGCTCGCCTGTCCGTGTGGGACGAACTGGCCGTTTACATAGGCTTGCCTGGACATCAGGCCTCTTCTTCCTCGACGACCCGCGCGTTGGTCAAGCCGAGGGATTTGAGTTTTCGGTGCAGGGCCGATCGCTCCATGCCGATGAAGGCGGCGGTGCGGCTGATATTGCCGCCGAACCGCAGGATCTGGGCGTTGAGATACTCCCGCTCGAACAACTCCCGCGCCTCGCGCAACGGCAGGGCGATGATCCGTTCGGGGCCGATGGTCCCGGCCTGGCCGGCCGAAGAGACCTCCGACGGCAGCATCTCGGCTGTGATCTCGTCAGCCGGGTCGCCGCTGGCCAGGATCAGCATGCGTTCGACGTTGTTGCGCAGCTGGCGCACATTGCCGGGCCAGCTGTGCACCTGCAGGGTCGCCAGGGCGTCGGCCGCCAGCTTGCGGCGCGGCAGTCCGGTGGTCCCGGCGATGCGGTCGATGAAGTAGTCGATCAGTTCCGGCACGTCATCGCGGCGCTCGGACAGGCCCGGCACCCGGATCGGCACCACGTTGAGGCGGTGGAACAGGTCCTCGCGGAACCGCCCGGCGGAGATTTCCTCGCGCAGGTCGCGCGACGAGGAGCTGATCACCCGCACATCGACCTGCACGTCCTGGTCGCCGCCGACCCGGCGGAAGCGCTGCTCGACCAGCACGCGGAGGATCCGGCTCTGGGTCTCGCGCGGCATCTCGGCCACCTCGTCGAGGTAGAGGGTGCCGCCGTGGGCGTGTTCGAACACCCCGATCTTGCGCGGGCGACCGCCCTCCCCCTCTTCGCCGAACAGTTCCAGGTCCATGCGCTCGGGCGCCATGCCGGCGGCGCTGATGGCCACGAACTCGCCCTTGCCGCGGGGGCTGGCCCCGTGGATCAGCCGGGCGACCAGTTCCTTGCCGGCCCCGGGGGGACCCGCGATCAACACCCGGCTGTTGGCGGGTGCGACCTTGGCGATCATCTGGCGCAGGCTGGTGGCGGCGCTGGAGCGGCCGATCAGGCCATCGGGGGTCAGGCTCTGCGCGCGAAGGCGGCGGTTCTCGCGCTTCAGGTTGGCCGACTCCAGGGCCCGCTCGACGACCATCAGCAGGCGGTCGGACTTGAACGGCTTTTCGAGGAACTCATAGGCCCCGCGTTTGATGGCGCTGACCGCCGTCTCGATGTTGCCGTGGCCGCTGATCATCACCACCGGCAGATCGGGATCCAGCGACTTGACCATGTCGAGCAGTTCCAGCCCGTCCATGCCCCCGCCCTGCATCCAGATGTCGAGCACCAGAAGCGAGGGTTTGCGGGCGCGGATGGCGGCCAGCGCCTGATCGGAGTCGGCGGCGGTGCGTACGCCGTGGCCCTCATCGGTGAGGATGCCGGCCACCAGGTCGCGGATATCGGCCTCGTCGTCGACCACCAGAATGTCAGACGCCATCGGTCACCTTTCGACTTCTTTTCGGCCTCGCGGCGGCCTGGTCGGCCGAAACGGGCGGAAATTTAAGGACGACGCGGGCCCCGGTCAGGGTCTGGGCGTCCGAAAGCAACAGTTCTCCGCCGTGTTCTTCGGCGATGCGTTTGACGATCGCGAGGCCCAGGCCAGTGCCCTTCTCGCGGGTCGTTACATAGGGTTCGGTCAGCCGGTCGCGGTCGCGGGCCGGCAGGCCGATGCCGTTGTCTTCGATGACGAAGCACATGGCCTGCTCATCGGCGTGAAGACTGGCCAGAATACGGCCCTTGGCGTGATTGTCAGCCCGGCCGGCGATGGCCTCGGCGGCGTTCTTCAGCACATTGATCAGGGCCTGGCCGACCATGCGGTCGTCGCAACTAAAGGCCAGACCTTCGGGCGGCTCGGCCATCTCAACGGCGAGGTCGGGACTGGCCACCCGCTGGGCGAAGACGGCGGCGCGCAGCATCTCGGCCGGGTCGTGGCGGCCGAACCTGGGCGCCGGCATGCGGGCGAAGGCGCTGAACTCATCGACCATGCGGCCGATGTCGCCGACCTGGCGAATGATGGTGTCGGTGCAGCGGTCGAAGGTTTCCAGATCGCCCTTGATCTCGTGGCGGTACTTGCGACGTAGCCGCTCGGCCGACAGCTGGATGGGGGTCAGCGGGTTCTTGATCTCATGGGCGATGCGGCGGGCGACGTCGCGCCAGGCGGCGTTGCGCTGGGCGGTGATCAGCCGGGTGATGTCGTCGAAGGTCAGCACCACGCCGTCGTCGCCGGCCAACCCGGCCCGGACCCGCAGCCGCAGGGTCTCGCCGTGGCGGACGATATCGACCTCGGTCTCGGCCTCGATGCGGGTCTCCAGGGCGGCGGCCCAGACCTGGCCCAGTTCCGGCGCGACATCGGACAGCTTGCGGCCCTGCACCGCCTCGCTATCGATCTCGAGTAGCCGCGCCGCCTGGCGATTGGCCGCCGAGATGGCCCCGTTGGCGTCGACGCCGATCACGCCGGCGCTGACCCCGAGCAGCACGGTCTCGATGAACATCCGCCGCGACTCGGCGTCGAGGCTGGCGGCGGTCAGGGCCAGCTGTTGCCCCTGGAGATCATCCGCCATGCTATTGAAAGCCTTGGATAAAACGGCGATATCCTCTGGCTCGTCGCCAAGCTCGACCCTGGCGTCCAGATGCCCGCTCGCCACCTGCCCCGCGGCGCGCACCACGCGCCCGATCGGTACGGCGATGGAGTTGGCGACGGTAATGGCCAGCCAGATGGCGGCGATCAGCACCAGCAGCGCCGTCTCCAGGAAGGACAGGGCGAAGGCGGCCTGAACCCGGCCCCGGCGTTGGGCGGCGTCGCGGTAGGCAATCAGCGAGGACTCGGTCTCGCGCAGGTGGGCGAGGATCCCGCGGTCGACCGGGCGAACGACGTAGAGGTAGGCGTCGTCGTAGCCCTTCAGGCGATAGAGGGCGCGGAACAGGTCGGCTGACTCGAACGGGCGGAGGGAAATGTCGCCCTCGTCGGCCGCCTGGAAGCTGGCTTTCGGCGGGGCCAGGAAGGGCGGCGGATCCTCGGTTTCAGCCCTGGCCAGGATACGGCCCTCGCGGTCGAGCAGATAGGCGCCCGGGAAACCCCGGTACGAGGCCTGGGTGGCCATGAAATGCCCGAAGGCCATCGGCTTGCTGCGAATGAAAGGAGCGGCCTCGTTCAGGTCGCCCGCCATCAGCACCATGTTGTTGCGGATGTCGGTGCTCTGCTCATCGACATAGGAGCGGGCCACGGCGCCGGAGTTTTCGACCACAGACCGAACCCGTTGGCTGAACCAGGTCTCGACGCCCTGGGTGACCAGCGCCCCAGAAAAGCCGGCGATGACCACGGCCGGGGCCACGGCGGCGACGGCGAACAGCAGCAGGAAGCGGCGATGAATGCGGGCCCCCGCGTCGCCTCGACCCTCGTCGATAACATCGGCCACCCGGCGTCCGATCAAGACGGCGACACCGAGGATCAGCACCAGGTTGACGCCGAGTACGACCAGTACCGTCTGGCTGGCCGGGCCGACCAGTTCACCGCCAGGCGGGGATGTGGCCAGGAAGGCGCCGATGCCGGTCAGGACGGTGGCCAGGGCAAATGCGGCGCCGAGCAAGTAGCGCGATCCAAGGACGCTACGCCAGACGGCGAGCCAGGCTGGCCCTCCGCGCGGTTCGGCAATGGCGGACACACGCTCAGTCATAGGCTTCACCGTACGGCGAGATGTGCCAAAAATTCAACACCTATGTGGCGCGAATACGTCATCTGCGTTTACCCCAGAAGGGGGGACATCGGCGGAGGCCGAGAAACGCGTCACAGGGTCGAACCCCGGTAAACGGAACGGCCTCAAAAAAATGATTGGCCCGCGCACGAGAGGCGGACGACGCTTCAATGACCGCGAACAGAAGGAAGGTTGCGCGATCTGAGTTCGCCAGAGGTCTCCAAGCGCCAGTCCCGGAGATCGGCTTTGCGATCGAACCTGAACTTCAGGGTTTCTTCGACGGGCAAGCAGGCGGTGGGCGCCGACGGGAGAAGACCCGCTTTTAGTTCAGGCTTGCTATCGCGGCCGCTAGCTCTGCCTGACGA
The DNA here is from genome assembly GCA_046595895.1 of Caulobacter sp. Classification (GTDB taxonomy): domain Bacteria; phylum Pseudomonadota; class Alphaproteobacteria; order Caulobacterales; family Caulobacteraceae; genus Caulobacter. The sequence continues at coordinate 32,550 of JBKJSF010000210.1, forward strand.
AATGGCTTGATTAGTCGTGGAAGTTCCGGGGCCAGGTCTTCCAATTCCGCGTAGCCCGAAATGATCAGCACCCGCATCGTGGGCGTGTGGGCCAGGATCTGGCGAGCGAACTCCGCCCCACTCATTCCGGGCATCAGGTGATCGGTAAGCAACAGATCGACCTGCGTGGACTTCAGAATATCCAGCGCCTCGCGCGCCGAGCCGGCCTCGATCACCTCGTAGCCCATATCGACAAGCATCTGGGCGGTCGATGCGCGGATCAGCTCTTCATCATCGACGAGCAGGGCGATGCCCCCCCCATCAACAGCATTGGCTTTGGTGGATCTGGGCGCCGCAGGCAGGTCTTCGGTCGCAACGGGCAACCAGATCGAGACATTGGTGCCCACACCAACGACGCTTGAGATTTCCAGCGCGCCGCCCAATTGAGCGGCCAGGCCATGAATCATCGAAAGACCCAGGCCGGTTCCCTTGCCGATCTCCTTCGTGGAGTAAAAGGGCTCGATGCAGCGGGCGAGAGTCTCGGCATCCATGCCGGCGCCGGTGTCCGACACGGTGAGGCAGACGTAGTCGCCGGGCGCCAGATTGGATCGGGCGTCGGCGGACCTGTGGCGGGCGCCGACAGTCAGGATGCCACCGTCGGTCATGGCGTCACGGGCGTTCACCGCCAGGTTAAGCAGGGCCATCTCCAGCTGGTTGGGATCGGCCTGGGCGGCGGGGAGGCCGGACTCGACATCGGTGACCAGGCGGATGCGAGGTCCCAGAGTGCTGCCGACCAGTTCGGCCATGTTGGTCACGACTTCGCCGAGGTCGACGGCGGAGGTCTGCAGCGGCTGCTGGCGGGCGAAGGCGAGCAGGCGCTGGACCAGGATTCGAGCCCGGTCGGCCGACTGCATGGCCGCATCAACAAGACGGTTGCCGCGCGGGTCGCCGACCCCGCGGCGATGCAGGATGTCGAGACCGCCGAGGATGGGGGTCAGCAGGTTGTTGAAGTCGTGGGCGATGCCGCCCGTCAGCTGGCCGACAGCCTCCATCTTCTGCGACTGCCGAATCTGCTCATGGGCCCGCTCCAGGTCGGCGGTGCGAGCCGTCACGCGCTCTTCGAGGGTCTCGTTGAGACGCCGTAGCGCGACGTCGTTGGCGCGGCGCTCGTTCACGTCGCGCAGAATGGCGGTGACGAAAACCCGCGCGTCGTTTCGCCAGAGAGAGGCAGAGGCGTCGACGTAGCTCAGCGAGCCATTCTTGCGGCGCACCTCAAGTTCGACGGGCCAGTGGACATCCTCGCCCGCCAGCACGCCCTGCCAGGCGACGGTCCAGGCCCCGGAGTCGGCGACAAAGCCGAGCAGCGGCTTGCCGAGCAGTTCGTCAGCTGCGTAACCGAACTCGGCCGAGGCGGCCGGGTTGGCGAGCTGGATCACCCCATGCTGGTCGAGGGTGAGGATGGCGTCAGGGGCGCTCAGGACGACCGCATCGTAGCGGGCGTTCTGCCGTTGCCGCAGGATCGCATCGCGCTCGGCCCCGACCGTCACATCAACGATCTGGATCAGGCAGCGGCAATGCGGCGGCCCGCCGACTGGACGGACGGTGACATCGTGGATCAGGGGCCGCCCGGCCCGGGTGCGCAGCGACAGCAAGGCCGGATGCAGGGCATGAGTCAGCAGTCGCGATGCGCCGGTTTCACAGGCCGCCCGCGCGATGGAGGACAGCCGGTCCGCGCCCGGCCCCAGGCCCAATCCAACCAGCGGCCGGCCGACGACCGCCTCGGCGCTCAGTCCCGTGGCGCTGGCCATCCAGCCGTTCCAGCCTTGAACAACAAGATCGCTGTCCAGGACGATGAGTCCGGCGTCCAGCGCGTCCCAGATCACATCAGCCATGACGGAATCAACGGGTGAGGTCATGCCGAAATGGTCCCTCCCAAGGTTCGTTGGATGAAGTCCTGCAGAAGGCCTTTGAGGGCTTCCAGCGAGGGCATGTCCATCAGCATCACGATGAAGCCCTGGATATCCCGCTCCTGCATGGTGAAGTTGATGTAGAGGAACAGCACCACGTCATCCACGATCGGCGGCGGCGCCAGATCGAAGAACTCGGGCCCGTGGCCGCGCAGGATTTCCGGCAGTGACATCGTCAGGGTCCGCTGCAGGTTGTTGGCCATGGTGGCCAGGCAGCTGTTGAGGATGATGTTGCCGGTCTCGGCCAGAGCTTCCTGCTCCAGCTCGATGATGTCTTCCAACGGCAGCTCCCCGCCGGTCACCGCCCGCACCAGTTCGAGGCTGCGGGTTTCGGGGAAGATCAGCAGCACCCTGCCAGTGATGTCGCCCTCGAACACCTGGTGGACGGCGACCAGCCGGCCTTCATCGCCTTCGCGGAGCATGCCGACGGCGTCGGAGCGGTTGACCAGCCGCACCGTCGGCACCGACAGGATGACCTGTTCCTTGACCATCTCGCGCAAGCTCAGCGCCGCCTTGCTCACCCCGAGATTGACCAGTTCCGTCAGGGCGTCGAGTTCGAGTTCGTCGAGGGTAAGGGTTACGGCGCTCATTTGACCGCCTCGCCAAGCCGGGCGATGGCGTCGCTCAGGAAACCTTGAAGCGCCTGTTCGGTTAGCGGCTTGGGCAGGAAGGTCGCACCGGCGGCCTCGGCGTTCGCCACGATTTCGGTCTGGAGATTGGCGGAGATCACGGCAACCGGCATCGTCGGGTGCAACTGTCGCAGGTCCTTTGCCAGGGCGACGCCGTCGCGGCCGGGCATGTTGAAGTCGAGCAGAGCGATATCCGGCGGCGACTGCTTGACCAATTCCAGCGCCTCATCGGCGTTGGTTGCTTCGATTCGGATCCAGTCCGGATACAGGCTGTTTAGCGCCCTGGCCACGGCCATCCGCGCCAATTTGCTGTCATCTACGATCAATACACTGCAGGTCATCGGGTCTCCGCTCGAAGGGGCGGTGGCCCCCGTTCATGCCGTGGTTCGTGGTTATCGCGCGTTCAAGGCCGGCTCCACAAGGCCACTCAGGAAGAGGCCTCGCGGGGGTCCGTTCAACACCGGACGCGCGGCCAGCAGCACCTGGATGACCGCCGCGTGGGCCGTCTCGCAGTTTCGCCAGTCGACTGGCGGCGTCGGCGCTTCAGCGAGCAGGCGCAGCAGGGGTTCAGCGTCTTCGAGCGAGCAGTCGCCTTCGAGCAAAACAATGCCGTCCGGGGTCATCGTTACGGTCACAGCAGCACCCCCTGAAGATCGAGGACCAGAAGGACGCGGCCATCGCCCAGCATTGTCGTCCCGGCGATTCCGGGCATCCCGGCCAACAGGCCGTCGAGCGGCTTCAGCATGACATCCATCCGCTCCCCGATCCGATCGACCGCCAGCCCGGCGATCTGGCCGCCGAGAGAAACCACTACAATGCTGGCATCCGCTCCTGTGTCGGCCGTTCGACCGGCGCCCAATGTTTCGGCGAGATTGATCAGGGGCAGGGTGCGGTTTCGCAGGACGAACGCCTGAGCGGCGCCGACCCGGGACATCTTGTCGGGCGCCAGCCTGAGGGTCTGCTCGATCGCCTCCAGAGGCACGCCGAACAGTTGGCTGCCAGCCTCGACGGTCAGCACTGGACTGACCATCAACGTCAGCGGCAGAGTGAACCGCACCGTCGCCCCCAGGCCCGGCCGGGAACGCAGAGTCACCCGGCCGCCGAGGCGCTCGATAGCGATCCGGACTGCGTCCATGCCGACGCCGCGGCCCGACAGGCTGGTCACCACGGCGGCGGTCGAGAAGCCGGGCGCGAAGACAAGGTCGGTCGCCTCGTCGTCGCTCATCATCTGCAGGTCGTCCGCGGAAGCGACGCCGCGTTCGGCCGCCACTGCCCGAACTCGCGCCACATCGACTCCGCCGCCGTCGTCCTCCACCTCGACGATAATCCTGTCGCCCTGCCGAACCGCCCGGAGGCAGATGGTGGCGCTGGGCGCCTTGCCGGCATTGGTGCGGTCAGCGGTGGGTTCGATCCCATGGTCAAGGGCGTTGCGCAGGACGTGCAGCAAAGGCTCGAATAGCGCCTCCACCACGCCCTTGTCCGCCTCGGTCCCCTCCCCCTCGGTGACCAGTTGGGCCGGCTTGCCGAGGGCCACAACCATCTCGCGGACCAGCCGCGGGAATCGCTGGAACACCTGCCGCATCGGCAGGACGCGGACGTCGAGGACCGAGCGCTGGAGTTCGTCGACCAGGCGGGCGAAGCGGACATGCTGGTCGCGGAGCATGTCGGCGAGCGTGGCGGCGTCGATCCCCGTCTGGGCTTGGGCGGCGGCGTGCCCAAGAGCGTTCTTGGCGACCGTCAATTCCCCGGTGAGGTTGACCAGGGCGTCGATGCGTTCGACGTCGATACGCAGGGTGCGGGCGGCGGTCTCCGTCGCGATGCCGGCGACCGATTTGGCTCCCCCGCCCAAAAAATCAGGGGTGAAACGGCCGTCG
>JBKJSF010000035.1:0-4949 GCA_046595895.1 Caulobacter sp.
ATGGCGGCGTGGAAAGCCCGGGTGAGACCGCGCGGCGCCCTGCGGCTGACCATCGACATCGACCCCTACAGCTTCCTGTAAGGTCGATTAGCCCTTCCTTCAGGGCCGCTTATCGAAGCGGCCGACCATTATACCGCGGCGCGCCCGACCAACCAAAAGCAGACGCCGATTCAAAGCCGGCAAAATGCGGTTCAAAAGCCCGTATCCGCGGGTTTTTGCGTTGGCCCAGACTGCAAGAATGTAGCCCGGGGCGTTGGTCAGTGTGGTGCTCGACACGCGGGGTTTGTTGGTCGAAAACGCACCGCGCCGACCGACGCCTCCCGTCCCGACTTCGGCGAAGGCCTTCAACGCCGATGAATATGTCTAGAAATAGTTATCAAGCCATTGATTTATATGATGATTTAGCCTGAATGTCGATGGCCTAGGCCGCCGCGATCGCCTTTTCCACATCCTGCAGCGGATGTCCGGTGAGGTCCTTGGCGATCTCGCCGACCAGCACCGCCGACAGCTTGGCGTGGTACTGGGGCCGGATGGCCCCGAGGGTGCGAGGGGCCGCGATGATGAGCAGGTCGGAAATCTGTCCGGCCAGGACCTGTTGGTTCAGCAGAGCGACCACGCCCGCCGAGAAGCCGTCTTCCTCGTCCTGCCCGCCATCGGGATTAGCGGAGCTGCCGTGGCGGCCGGGCGTGGCCCCCGGGTGGTCGGCGTTGATCGCTTCGTGGGCCAGGGGCGTCAGCTTGAGATCGCCTTCGTCGCCGGCGTTGCTGAACAGGTTGAATTTCTCGCCGTCGGCGACGGCGACGGTGGCGCCCTTGGGAAGCTGCATTGGAAGTCTCCAGATTGGCCACGGGTCGAGCCCCCCAAGCAGGGGCATCCCGCGCTTTGATAGATAGGACCGGAGTGGCGTCGCTGGTTCCGTCGGACCTCGGTAAAGATTCGCCTCGGACCCCTATCGCTGCTGATCGGCAATCGCCTGGCGCAGCGCTGCCGTGCGGGCTTCGAAGCCCTCATCACCTGGCCAGCCCGGTTCCGGCCCTGAGATCGATACAGTTGTGTCGGCCCGGGCGCGGGCCTCGTCCTGAAGACAGCCGCTGTGGGGCCGCCTGGGATATGCCCTTGAAGGTGTGAGGGATGCCGCCCGAGGGGCCGTATAACGCTCTGACGACGCGTCACCGCGTATGAAACGAATGGAGTTTTTCGATGAAGAGCAAGTTGCTTGTCGCGGCGCTCACCGCGATCCTCTCGACCACCAGCGTCGCCGTTCCGGCCGCGATGGCCCATGCCGGCGAAGTCCATGCGGCTGTGCCGCAGGTCGCCGAGGGTAAGGGGATCGTCAAGGCGATCAACGCCAAAGCCGGCACGATCACCATCGCCCATGGGCCGATGCCGGCCCTGAAGTGGCCGTCGATGACGATGAAATTCAAGGTCGAGAAGCCCTCGGTTCTGAAGGGCGTCACGGTCGGCAAGAACGTCCACTTCGTGCTCAAGAACGTGGGCGGCAAGCCGGTCGTCTCCGTGATTCACGTGCTGTGACGGGCGAAAGGCGCGCCCAGGCGCGTGCCGTAGCGTTCAAAAGGGCCGGCGCGGTGTCCCTTCAGAATCTGATGGCGGGCTGGCTCGCACTGCTTTTGGCGATGGTCGTTTCCGTCACACCGATCCATGCGCAATCGGCCGGCCCGCCTGCTGAACCGCCGGGCGCGACGGCGGAGGCGCCCGCCCTTGCGCCGGACGACATGCCGGTCACCGACATGGCATGGCCGACCGGGGGCGACATGCCGATGTCGCACGACAAACCCAAAACTTTTATGGGCCGACTGCTGTCCTGGCTCGGCATGCTGCACCCTGCGGTTATCCATTTTCCGATCGCGTTGGTGCTCACGGCCGGCCTGCTGGAAGCCGCCGCAGCCCTGCGCCGACAGCCGCTCTATGCGGCGGGTAACAAGCTCCTCCTGGGCATCGCGACCGTGGGCGCCTTCGTGGCGGCGCCGCTCGGCTGGGCGAGCGCCGGCCTGCCCGCCCCCGATGACCAGGGCGCGCTCACGATCCATCGGTGGCTCGGCACGGGCCTGCCATTCCTGATCCTGGCTCTATGGTGGCTGAAGCGACCGGCTGAACAAGCAGCGCGCCGCCTCGGGACGAAGGGCTATGAGATCGCCCTGGCGCTTACGATCGGCCTGATCCTGGTCCAGGCCTATTGCGGGGCCGAAATCACCCATGGCGCGGGTCATTTGAATTTCTGATCTACATCCCTCCCGTAAGGGGTGCGCGCCCCGCGCGCGTATGACCAGCCCGACCCGGGCAGCGAATTTGCAACCGGGCGGGCCGAAGTGACTAGGATATCCGATGGCTGAACTGGCCCGCCGAACGTTGCTCAGGAATGCAGGCCTGCTCGGGGCGGGCCTCGCCATGTCGAGCGTCTGCCCGGCCTGGGCGCGCAGCAATTCGCCGGGGCTCGTGCGCGACCTGCCGACACTTTCCGGCAACGACATCAAGCTGCGGATCGGCCACACGGCGTGGCCGGTCAATGGGCGCAAGGGTCATGCCGTCACCATCAACGGCACGGTGCCCGGCCCCCTGATCCGCCTCAAGGAAGGCCAGGTCGCCCGCATCTCGGTGACCAACGATCTGCACGAAGACACCTCGATCCATTGGCATGGCTTGATCCTGCCGTTCCAGATGGACGGCGTGCCGGGCGTCAGCTTCCCCGGCATCAAGCCGGGCGAGACCTTCGTCTACGAGTTTCCGGTCCTGCAGGCCGGGACCTACTGGTACCACAGCCATTCCGGCCTGCAGGAGCAGGAGGGCCACTACGGCCCGATCGTCATCGAACCGAAGGACGCCGACCCGGTAGCCTTCGACCGGGAGTACGTCGTCGTCCTCTCGGACTTCGCCTTCATGCACCCGCACGAAATCTTCAAGCAGCTGAAGGCCCAGGCGGGGGTATTCAACGCTCAGAAGCAGACCGTCGCCGGCCTGCTCGCCGGCAAGGATCAGCCACTCAAGGACCGGGTCGAGTGGGGCAGGATGCGGATGGACCCGACCGACGTCTCCGACGTCACCGGTTCGGTCTACACCTTCCTCATCAACGGCCATGGGCCGGACGACTACTGGACGGCCCTCTTCAATCCGGGCGAACGGGTGCGGCTGCGATTTATCAACGCAGCCGCGATGACGATCTTCAACGTCCGCATCCCGGGCCTGTCGATGAAGGTTGTCCAGGCCGATGGCCAGAACGTGAAACCGGTCGATGTGGACGAGTTCCAGATCTCGATCGCCGAGACCCTCGACGTCGTCGTGCAGCCGACGCAGGACAGGGCCTTCACCCTGGTCGCCGAAGCGGTTGACCGGTCGGGCATGGGCCGCGCCACCCTGGCGCCACGCCCGGGAATAGTGGCGGCGGTCCCGCCGTTGCGGGAGCGACCTCTGGCGACCATGAAGGACATGGGCATGGACATGAGCGCCCACGGCGGGATGGACCATGGATCGGGGGAAGGCATGGACCATGGTTCCGAGGGGGGGGGCGACGGCGGCATGCAGATGGACATGGCCGGCATGGACATGTCGATGCGCAATGGCGACAACGCCCCTCAGGTGAAGATGGGGCCGGGCGTCCAGACCATCTCGCCGATGCCGGTGGATCGCACCGGCGAGCCTGGCCAGGGGCTGGAGAACGTCGGGCACAGGGTGCTGGTTTACACGGACCTGGAGGCGCTCGAGCCCAGCCCGGACACCCGTACCCCGACACGGGCGCTGGAACTTCACCTGACCGGCAACATGGAACGCTTCATGTGGTCCTTCGACGGGGAGAAGTTCTCCGAGGTCACGCAGCCCATTCCCTTCCGCTTGAACGAGCGGGTGCGGGTGACGCTGGTCAACGACTCGATGATGGCCCACCCCATCCATCTGCACGGGCATTTCTTCGAGTTGCTGACGGGTCCCAAGGGCCGGCATCCAAGAAAGCACACGGTGAACGTCGCGCCGGGGGGCAAGGTCACCTTTGATCTCACCGCCGATGCGCCAGGCGACTGGGCCTTCCACTGCCACATGCTCTACCACATGCATGCGGGTATGTTCCGCGTGGTCAGCGTGCGGCCGCTGCCGGGAGCGGGCCAATGAGACGGCTGGTCTGCCTCACTGCGCTGAGCCTGGTGCTCGCGACCCCGGCCTTCGCCCAGCATCAGGGCCACCCGGCGCCGGCTCAAGCCGCCCCAGCCCCTCGGGCGGCGGCGCCCAAGCCCAGGGCGAAGCCCAGACCTGCCCCGAAACCCGCGCCGAAACCCGCGCCGCAAGCCGAGCCGGAAGAAGACGCCATGCCCGCGATGGACTGGCCGACCGAGCTTGCGCCGGGCGATGCGCCCAAGGACGACATGCCGGCCATGGAAGGCATGGACCATGGCGCCCACGCCGAGATGGCCGAGGAGGTCGGAACCGAGCCGGCGCCGGCCGCCCCGAGCGACCATGCGGCGGACTCCGTCTTCGGCGCCGCGGCGATGCGCCCGTCGCGCGATCTACTGCGCGAGGAGCACGGCGGCTCGAACAGCTGGATGGTCCTGATCGACCAGGCCGAGTGGCGCGTGCGGGACGGGGACAACGGCTACGCCTGGAACGGCGAAGCCTGGTACGGCGGAGACTACAACCGCCTCGTGGTGAAATCGGAAGGCGAGGGCGCGAGCAGCGATCTCGAACAGGCTGAGGTGCAGCTGCTCTATTCACGGGCGATCTCACCGTACTTCGACCTGCAGGCGGGACTTCGCCAGGATCTCCAGGATGGGCCCCGGCGCACCTACGCGACGGTCGGTTTCGAGGGCCTAGCGCCCTACTGGTTCGAGACCGAGGGCGCGCTCTTCCTGTCCAACAAGGGTGAGGCCTTTGCCCGGCTCGAAGGCAGCTACGATCTGCGTCTGACGCAAAAGCTCATCTTGCAGCCGCGCGCGGAACTTAATCTTTCG
>JBKJSF010000068.1:0-9002 GCA_046595895.1 Caulobacter sp.
GGCCGACTATGGCCACTACGGCCCCTTCTTCATCCGCATGGCCTGGCACAGCGCCGGCACCTATCGCAGCGGCGACGGCCGGGGCGGTTCCTCGTCCGGCGGCCAACGCTTCGCGCCGCTGAACAGCTGGCCGGACAACGGCAACCTCGACAAGGCCCGCCGCCTGCTGTGGCCGATCAAGCAGAAGTACGGCGCCAAGCTTTCCTGGGCCGACCTGATGATCCTGGCCGGCAATGTCGGCATCGAATCGATGGGTGGGCCGGTGTTCGGCTTCGGCGGCGGCCGGGCCGATGTCTGGGAGCCCCAGAAGGACATCTACTGGGGCACGGAGGAAGAGTGGGTCGGGGTCACCCGTCATGAGGAGGAGTCCGGCCGGGCGCTGGAGAACCCGCTGGCCGCCATCCAGATGGGGCTGATCTACGTCAATCCGGAAGGCCCCGGCGGCAATCCTGATCCCCTGAAGTCGGCGCGCGACATCCGCGAGACCTTCAGCCGGATGAGCATGAACGACGAGGAGACCGTCGCCCTGACCGCCGGCGGCCACACCTTCGGCAAGGCTCACGGGGCCGGCGACGCGTCCCTGGTCGGGGTCGAGCCGGAAGGCGCCGATATCGCCTCGCAGGGTCTGGGCTGGACGAGCACCCATGAGAGCGGCATGGGCGATCACACGATCACCAGCGGCATCGAAGGCGCCTGGACACCGACCCCGATTACCTGGGACCACAGCTACTTCCACATGCTGCTCGACTATGAGTACGAGCTGGTCAAGAGCCCGGCCGGAGCCAAGCAGTGGCAGCCGGTGAACGTCTCGCCGGAAGATCTTGCGCCGGGCGCCCACAGCCCGGGCCGCCGGGTGCCGACGATGATGACCACCGCCGACATGGCCTTCAAGATGGACCCCGAGTACCGCAAGGTCTCGGAGAAGTTCAGGGACGATCCGGCCTATTTCGCCGACGCCTTCGCCCGCGCCTGGTTCAAGCTGACCCACCGGGACATGGGGCCGAAGGTCCGCTACCTCGGCCCGGAAGTGCCGGCCGAGGACCTGATCTGGCAGGACCCGATCACCGCTCCGGGTTCGAACATCGATGCGTCGGACGTCAGCGCGTTGAAGGGCAAGATCGCCGCTTCCGGCCTGTCGGTCTCCGATCTGGTCAGCACCGCCTGGGCTTCGGCGGCGACCTACCGTGGCTCGGACCACCGGGGCGGGGCCAATGGAGCCCGCATCCGGCTCAGCCCCCAGAAGGACTGGGAGGTCAACAACCCGGCCAGGCTGTCGGCGGTTCTTGAGACGCTCGGCGGTATCAAGGCCGACTTCGGGGCCGGCGGAAAGACGGTCTCGATGGCCGACCTGATCGTCCTGGCCGGCGGTGTCGGCGTCGAACAGGCGGCGAAGGCCGCCGGTTACAGCGTCGAGGTCCCCTTCCACCCGGGCCGGGCCGACGCCACCCAGGAGCAGACCGACACCGAGAGCTTCGAGGTGATCGAGCCCAAGGCAGACGGCTTCCGCAACTACCTGTCGGTGAAGTTCAGCGTTCCGACCGAGGAACTGCTGATCGACCGCGCCCAGCTGCTGCGCCTCACCGCGCCGGAGATGACGGTGCTGGTCGGGGGCCTGCGGGTGCTGGGCGCCAACCATGGCGGCTCCAAGCACGGCGTGTTCACCGATCGGCCCGGTCAACTGACCAACGACTTCTTCGTCAACCTGCTCGACATGGGCACGGCCTGGAAGCAGGTCGATGACAGCGGGGACGAGGAGTTCGTCGGGACCTGCCGCAAGAGTGAAGAGCAGAAGTGGACGGCGACGCGGACCGACCTGGCGTTCGGCGCCAATTCGGAACTGCGGGCGCTGTCGGAGGTCTACGCCTCCAGCGACGCCGGCGAGAAGTTCGTCAACGCCTTCGTCTCGGCCTGGACCAAGGTGATGAACAACGACCGCTTCGACCTGCCGAGGTCCGTTCGCCGATAAGCGCCTGATTGCGCTTGTCTTCCGCCGGGGCAGTCGTCTGACTGTCCCGGCGGAATAGTTTTGGAGCCGGGCATGAAAGCCATTGAAGTTCGCAATCCGGGCGGCCTGGACAGGTTGACGCTGGTTGATCGGGCCGATCCTGGCGATCCGGGGCCCGGCGAGATCAAGGTCCGGCTGCGGGCCAGCTCGCTGAACTATCACGACCTGATGGTGGTCAAAGGCATGATCCCCACCCCCGACGACCGCGTCCCGATGTCCGACGGGGCCGGCGAGGTGCTGGCCGTCGGAGAGGGCGTCAAGGACTTCAAGGTCGGCGATCTGGCCGTCTCCACCTTCTTCCCCGACTGGCTGGACGGCGACCCGGCTGAGACCGCGTTCACCCGGGTGCCCGGCGACGGCATCGACGGCTACGCCCGCGAGCAGGTCATCATGCCGGCCACGGCCTTTACCCAGGCGCCGAAGGGCTGGACCGCCGCCGAAGCGGCCACCATCACCTGCGCCGGGGTCACCGCCTGGCGCTGCCTGGTCGCCGACGGGAACCTGAAGGCCGGCGAGACGGTGCTGGTCCAGGGCACCGGCGGGGTGTCGATCTACGCTTTGCAGATCGCCAAGGCCTTCGGTTGCGAGGTCATCGCCACCTCGTCCTCCGACGAGAAGCTGGAGCGGTTGAAGGCCATGGGGGCCGACCACCTGATCAACTACAGAACCACGCCGGGCTGGGGCGGCAAGGCGCGGGAGATCACCAATGGTCGAGGCGTCGACCACATCGTCGAGATCGGCGGCTCGGGCACCATGCCCCAGTCGATCACCGCCAGCCGCATCGGCGGCCACATCGGTTTGATCGGCGTGCTGGCAGGCTATTCCGGCGAAATCCCGACGGTGGCCATCATGGGCAAGTCGATCAGGCTGATCGGCCTGACCGTCGGCAGTCGCCGGCATCAGCAGGACATGGTGCGGGCCATCGACGTGGTCGGCTTCAGGCCCGTGCTCGACAAGCATTTCCCCCTGGCCGAGCTGGGCGCCGCCTTCGCGCACCAGGAGTCCGGCACCCACTTCGGCAAGATCGTGGTGGACATCTAGGGCCAATCGCACCGCGGCGACCAACGCCTCCCGGCGCCGCTCAGGCCTGGGCGGCCGCCGCGCGTGTCCGACGTCGGCCGCGTCGCGGCTTCACTGGCTGGTCCAGCAGCGAGCGCAGCATCTGCGAGAGGCTGACCACGTCATAGGGCTTGTCGATCAACGGGAAGTCGGCCCCGTTCAGCGTCGCCGGCTCGGCGACATAGCCGGAGGTCAGGAGGACCGGTAGGTCGGGTCGCATGGCGCGGGCCGAGTGGGCCAGACCGACGCCGCTGGACCCGCCTGGCATGACCACGTCGGAGAACAGCAGGTTGATGCCCTGGTCCTCGCGCAACACCTCCAGGGCCTCGGCCGCGTCACCGGCGGTTACGGTCTGGTAGCCGAGCGAGCGCAACACCTCGACGGCCAGCTCGCGCACGGTCACCTCGTCCTCGACGACCAGGATGCGTTCCTGGCCGCCCGCGACTTCGGTGAAGGCGGCGGATTCCTCGCGAACCTGGCAGAGCTCGGCCGACAGCGGCAGGGCCAGCCGCACCGCGGTCCCCTTCCCCGGGGCGCTGTCGATACTGACCTGGCCATTCGACTGGCTGACGAAGCCGTAGACCTGGCTGAGGCCCAGCCCTGATCCCTTGCCAACCTCCTTTGTGGTGAAGAAGGGTTCGAAGACGTGGTCGCGGACCCGCTGGGTCATCCCCGTGCCGGTGTCGCGCACCGCCAGCAGCACCCGCTCGCCGGTCCGTTCTGCGGTGATGGTCAGGAGACCGCCGTCCGGCATGGCGTCGCGGGCGTTGACCGCCAGGTTGAGCAGGGCCGTCTCCAGCTGGGTGCGATCGACATGCACCGGCAACGGGGCATCGGCCAGCGCCAGGTCAATCGTGACCGCCTCGCCGACCGCCTGCCGCAGCAGGGGAGCGAAGTCGCGGATCAGGACGCAGGCATCAAGGGTGACAGGCGTCAGGTGCTGGCGGCGCGAGAAGGCCAGCAGTTGCTGGGTGAGGTCGCGACCGCGCTCGGCGGCTTGACGGACCGCGTCGATGCGACGGGCGCGTTTGACGGCGTCCTCCTCGCGGCGGGTCAGCATGTCGACGTTGCCCAGCACCACGGTCAGCAGGTTGTTGAAATCGTGGGCGACGCCGCCCGTCAGCTGGCCGACCGCCTCCATCTTGCGGGCCTGGGCCAGCTGCTCTTCAAGCGAGCGGCGCTCGGTGGCGTCCATGATGACGCCAAAGATTTCCTGCTCACCCTCCCCGACCGGGGCCAGCACGCCCTGATCGAGCAGGTAGCGGTAGCTGCCGTCGGCGCACTGCCAGCGGAACTCGCAAGCGTAGGCGCCGGTATGGGCGGCGGCCGAGACGGTTTCGATTACCCGGTCCAGATCGTCGGGGTGGATGCGGGAGGCGCCGAATTTCGCCTCCTCCACGAAGCGGGAGGGCGGGAAGCCGGTAATGGCCTCGATGCTGTCACTGACGAAGGACGGGGCGAACGGCGGCTCGGCCCGGCGAGCGTGGAAGACGATGGGCAGGGAGCGGAGGATGGCCTCCTCCCGCTGGCGCGAGCGCTGCAGGGCGCGTTCGGCATGCTCCTTGGCGGCCGTCACCCGGGCGTTCTCACCGAGCAGGCGATGAGCTTCGGCGGCCCGCCGCTCGACCTCGGCGGTCTTCAGGTAGAGGTCGACCAGGACGCTGACCTTGGAGCGCAGGATGAAGGGATCGACCGGCTTGAACACCACATCGACGGCGCCGGCCGAGTAGGCCTGGAAGACGTGGGCCTCGTCGCGGAAGATGGCGGTCAGGAAGACAATGGGGGTGCCAGCGTTCTTCTTCCGTGAACGGATCATCTGGGCGGTTTCGTAGCCGTCCATGCCGGGCATGTGCAGGTCGAGCAGGATGACCGCGAACTCATCGATCAGAAGGGCGCGCAGGGCCTCCTCGCCGGAGCGGGCGACGACGAGTTCATGGCCGAGCGCCTCCAGCGCCTGGACGGCGGCGAAGGCGTTGCGCTCGTCGTCATCGACGATGAGGATGCGCGCCAACGCCGGCTCGGCCGGAGGGAGCGGCGCGGGCGTCGCCCAAGGTCTGGGCGCTGGGATCATGTCAGCCCGCCCGCGGCATCAGGCCAACCACGGTATCGCTGGCCAGGCGCAGGGCGTCGGTACGCTGGATGCCGACCCGCAGGACCGAGGTCAGGTGGTCGATATCCACCGGCTTGGAGACATAGTCCGAGGCGCCGGCCTGGATACACTTCTGACGGTCGCCCTTCATCGCCTTGGCGGTGACGGCCACGACCGGCAGGTCGCCGAAGCCTTCCCTCGCCCGGATCTCGCGCATGGTCTCGTAGCCGTCCATGTCGGGCATCATGATGTCGACGAGGATGGCGTCAACGTCCGGGTGGGCATCGAGCAGGTCCAGGCCCGCCCGGCCGCTCTCGGCATAGATCAACTCCAGGCCGTACTCCTCCAGGGCGCTGGCCAGGGAGAAGATGTTGCGGATGTCGTCGTCGATGACCAGCACCTTGCGGCCGGTCAGGACAGCGTCGTGGCTGCGGGTTCGGCTGAGGCTGGCGCGGGCGGTTTCCGACAGTCTGTCGGTGCGTTCATGCAGCAGCAGGCTGACCTGGTCGATCAGGTGTTCGGATGTGCGGGCCAGGCGGACCAGCCCGCCGAACACCGCCAGCCGCAGGCGCCGGTCCTCTTCGGCCGGCAGGTCACGCGGCGCATAGACGATGACCGGATGGGCCGGATCCTGGGCGGTCTTCAGGAGATCGACCAGAAGCTGCGGGGCCAGGGCCCCGGCCTCGACGACGACGGCGTCGGGGCGGTCGGCGACGGGCTTGGTCAGGACGGAGGTCAGATCGGCGACGATCTCGACCAACTCGAAACTGCCGCGCAGGACGTGGCTGGCCTCGTCCTCGCCGCCGACGACAGCGACCCGGCGGTCGGTCCGGGCAACGAAGCTCTTCACCTCTTCGAGGGTTGAAGCCACCTCGTCATGCTGCACCGGCTTCTGGGTGTAGCCGTGGGCGCCGATGGAGAGGCCGAAGCCCTTCTGGTCGTGGCCGGAGATCAGATGAACCGGAATGTACCGCGTCTCGGGCGTGCGCTTGAGCATGTCGAGAAGGGCAAGGCCGTCGATGTCGGGCAGGCCGATGTCGAGCATGATGACGTCCGGCGCAAAGCGTCGGGCCAGGGACGAGACCGCCTGGCCTTCACCGGTGACAACGCCCTTGAAGCCGGCGTCGCGGACCAGCGACAGCAGGATGTCGGCGAAGCGGTTGTCGTCCTCGACAATCAGCACCACCGAGTCGCCGGCCGTGATCACATCGCGGTCGTCGGCCACCGGTTCCGGCGTGTCGTCCGACAGGCTGTTGGACAGCATCATCCGGGGGGCCGGCACGGGCATCGGCCGGCTCATCAGCGGCGCCTGGGCGGGGCTGAAGTTGAGCGGCAGGTAGAGGGTAAAGGTGCTGCCCAGGCCCGTGCGGCTTTCCACCTTCAGCTCACCGCCGAGCAGGCGGGTGATCTCGCGGCTGATGGAGAGGCCAAGGCCCGTGCCGCCGTACTTGCGGCTGGTGGTGCCATCGGCCTGCTGGAAGGCCTCGAAGATGATCCGCTGCTTCTCCTCTGGGATGCCGATGCCACTGTCCTCGACCTGGAAGGCCAGCACCTGGCCGGCGCGGTTGAGGTGGTCGTTGCCGGCGTTCCAGCCCTCCTCGGCGCGGCTCACCTTGAGCTTCACATGGCCCTTCTCGGTGAACTTGAAGGCGTTGGAGAGCAGGTTCTTGATGATCTGCTGCAGGCGCTTGTCGTCGGTGTACATGGCCCGGGGCAGGTCCGGGTCGAGCTCGACCAGGAAGTCGAGTTTCTTGGTCTGGGCCATCTGGGCGAAGGTGCGATCGACCTGGTCGCGCAGGTCGGCGAAGCCCATCTCGCCGATGTCGAGGGTGACGGTGCCGCTCTCGATCTTCGACAGGTCGAGGATGTCGTTGATCAGGCCGAGCAAGTCGGAGCCGGCGTCGTGGATGTTGCGGGCGAATTCGACCTGCTTGCCTGACAGGTTGCCTTGGGTGTTGTCGCTGAGCAGCTTGGAGAGGATGAGCAGCGAGTTGAGCGGCGTGCGCAGCTCGTGGCTCATGTTGGCCAGGAACTCGGACTTGTACTTGGAGGTCAGGGCCAGCTGTTCGGCCTTCTCCTCCAGCGCCAGCTTGGCCTGTTCGACTTCGCGGTTCTTGCCTTCGACCTGCTTGTTCTGGTTGGACAGAAGCTGGGCCTTGTCCTCCAGCTCGGCGTTGGTCTGCTGCAGTTCGTCCTGCTTGGTGCGCAGCAGTTCTTCCGATTGCCGCAGGGACGTCGCCTGCTGCTCCAGCCGGTCGTTGGTCTTTTTCAGCTCTTCCTGCTGGGCCTGCAGCTCGGACGTGAGAAGCTGTGACTGCTTGAGAAGCCCCTCGGTCCGCATGTTGGCGGCGATGGTGTTCAAGACGATGCCGATGGATTCCATCAACTGGTCGAGGAAGCTCTGGTGGGTTTCGGAGAACTCTCCGAACGTCGCCAGCTCGATGACGGCCTTGACCTCGCCTTCGAAGATGGCCGGCAGGACGATGATGTTGAGCGGCACGGCTTCGCCGAGGCCCGAGCTGATCTGGATGTAGTCCTTGGGCACGTTGGTCAGCAGGATGCGTGACCGCTCGTGGGCGCACTGGCCGACCAGGCCCTCGCGCAGGCGGAAGCTGTTGGCGACGTGCTTGCGGTTGTTGAAGGCGTAGCTGGCCGCCAGGTTGAGGACCACCTGATCGTCCTCGTCCTGTTCGGCGGCGTAGAAGACCGCGTGCTGGGCATTGATCAGCGGGGCCAGTTCCGACAGCACCATGTGCGATACGGTCGAGAGGTCGCGCTCGCCCTGCAGCATGCGGGTAAAGCGGGCCAGGTTGGTCTTCAACCAGTCCTGCTCGGTATTCTTGAGGGTCTGATCCTTCAGGTTGCGGATCATCTCGTTGATGTTGTTCTTGAGCTCCTCGACCTCGCCGGACGTATCGACGGTGATCGAGCGTGTCAGGTCGCCCTTGGTCACGGCCGTGGACACCTCGGCGATGGCGCGGACCTGGGTGGTCAGGTTGGCGGCCAGTTCGTTGACGTTGTCGGTCAGGTCGCGCCACAGGCCGGCGGCCCCGGGCACCCGCGCCTGGCCGCCCAGCTTGCCCTCGATGCCGACCTCGCGGGCGACGTTGGTCACCTGATCGGCGAAGGTAGCGAGGGTCTCGATCATGCCGTTTATGGTGTCGGCGAGCGAGGCGATCTCGCCCTTGGCGTCGAGGGTCAGGGTGCGCTTGAGGTCGCCCTGGGCGACGGCGGTGACGACATCGGCGATGCCGCGCACCTGACCGGTCAGGTTGGCGGCCATGAAGTTCACGTTGTCGGTGAGGTCCTTCCAGGTGCCGCCCACGCCAGGCACCTGGGCCTGGCCGCCGAGCTTGCCCTCGGTGCCGACTTCCTTGGCGACCCGGGTCACTTCCGAGGCGAAGGCGTTCAGCTGGTCCACCATGACGTTGATGGTATTCTTCAGCTCGAGGATTTCGCCCTTCACGTCGACGGTGATCTTCTTGGAGAGGTCGCCGCGGGCCACGGCGGTGGTCACCTCGGCGATGTTCCGCACCTGACCCGTCAAGTTGGCGGCCATCATGTTCACGTTGTCGGTGAGGTCCTTCCAGGTGCCGGCGACGCCGCGCACCTGGGCCTGACCGCCGAGCTTGCCTTCCGTACCGACTTCGCGGGCAACCCGCGTCACTTCGGAGGAGAAGGAGTCCAGCTGGTCCACCATGGTGTTGATGGTGCTCTTGAGCTCCAGGATTTCACCCTTGGCATCGACGGTGATCTTCTGGGAGAGGTCGCCGTTCGCCACCGCGGTGGTGACCTTGGCAATGTTCCGCACCTGGTCGGTCAGGTTTCCTGCGAGCACGTTCACGTTGT
>JBKJSF010000013.1:0-2984 GCA_046595895.1 Caulobacter sp.
AGCCCCACACCTGACGGAAGGTGACCGGGTTGGCCTTGGAGATGGGGGACGCGTCGCTCATGATTTATTCAGTCAGGCCGCATGGCTTCCCAGCCCCGCCTGCGGAGGCGGCACGGGAACACCGGCGTCGCCGTATTCCTTCAGCTTGTTGCGCAGGGTGCGGATCGAGATGCCGAGGATGGTGGCAGCATGGGTGCGGTTGCCAGAGCAGTGGCTGAGGGTGTCGAGGATCAGCTGTTGCTCGACCTCGGCCACCGTCTGGCCGACCAGGGTGCGGCTGACCGCCTCGGCGGCCATGGAGGCGCCACGGGCGACGGCGACGTCGGGGGCGGGGCTGAGCGGTTGGCCGTCCGGCAGGCGGATGGCGAACTCCTCGATCTCCGGGCCGGTCGACAGCAGCACGGCGCGGTGCATGGCGTTTTCCAGCTCCCGCACATTGCCTGGCCAGCGGTGGGCGGCGAGGCGACGGCGGGCCTCGGCGGCCAAGGGGCGTTCGGGCATGCCGTTGGCCTTGGCGTACTTCTTGAGGAAGTGGTCGCAGAGGGCGGCGATGTCGCCGGGGCGCTCCCGAAGGGGCGGAAGCCGCAGGTTCACGACGTTGAGTCGGTAGAGCAGGTCTTCCCGGAAGGACCCGTCCTTCACGGCGGCGGCCAGGTCGCGGTTGGAGGTGGCGAGTATGCGGATATTGACCTTGACCGGCTTGGAGCCGCCGACCCGGTCGATTTCCCGCTCCTGGGTGGCGCGCAGCAGCTTGGCCTGTAGCCGGCCGTCCATCTCGCTGATTTCGTCGAGCAGCAGGGTGCCGCCGTCGGCCTCCTCGAACTTGCCGACCCGGCGGGCCACGGCGCCGGTGAAGGCGCCCTTCTCATGCCCGAACAGCTCGCTTTCCAGCAGGTTCTCGGGGATGGCGGCGCAGTTGACGCTGATGAAGGGTTTCGACGAGCGCTTGGACTTGGTGTGGACGTAACGGGCCATCACCTCCTTGCCGACGCCGCTTTCGCCGGTGATCAGGATCGAGGCGTCGCTGGGGGCGATCTGGTCGGCCAGCTTGATGACCGTTTCCATGATCGGGTCGCGCGCCACCATCGGGCGGTTGTCGTCGCTGACGGCGGCCAGCACAGCGGCGATCAGGTCGGCTTCCGGCGGCAGGGGGATGAACTCGATGGCCCCGGCGCGAATGGCGTCGCCGGCCTTCTGGGCATCGGCCGCGACCCCGCAGGCGACGACCGGGACGCGGATGCGCTCGGCCTCATTGGCGGCGATCAGCCCGGCGATATCGAGCTCGTAGTCGACCATGAGGAGGTCGGCGCCCTGGCCGGCGCGCAGGGCCTGGGTGGCCGCCGCGACGGTCTCGACGTGGGCCACCTTGGCTCCGGTGTTCATCGCCATCTTCACGGCGAGGGACAGCTGTCCGTTCAATTTTCCGACGACCAGAAGCCGCATGACTACTCTCCTTCAGACAACGACAGGCTTCAGGCCTGGTTGTCGCCGTCCTTGATGATTTCCGTCATGGTCACGCCGAGCCGATCATCGACGACGACGACCTCGCCGCGGGCCACCAGGCGGTTGTTGACGTAGATATCGATGGCCTCGCCGACCTTACGGTCGAGTTCCAGCACGCTGCCCTGGCCCAGCTGCAGCAGTTGGGCGACACTCATGTTGGCACGGCCAAGCACGGCCGAGATGTTGACCGGCACGTCGAAGACCGGGGCCAGGTCCGTGGCCGTCTTGTCGGCGAAGTCGTGGGGCGCCTCGCTGGCCAATGGCAGGTCCGGCGAGAACTCCTCGAGGGTCAGGTTGTCTTCAGCCATGGTCAGGCTCCGGGGGAATCAGGGGTTCGGCGTGCAGGCCTTCGGCGGCCAGAGCTTGGTCGAGGGCGACCTGGATGCGGTTGGCGGCATCGACGGGATCGAAGCTTGCCCGGCCGTCGCCCCAGTCGAGGATGAAGGCGGCCAAGGCCATGTCGGGTTCAGCCCGGGCCTCGATGCGGCCCGGATGACCGAGACTGGCGGCCATGCCGTCGAGGGCGGCCTGGACCCGTTGCTGGGCCTCCGGCGCGACCTTGACCAGCAGGCGAGGGCTGGCTTCGACCTCGCGGGCCAAAGCTTCAAGGGCGGCGGTGACCGGGGCTTCCGGATATCGGGCCAGGGCGCTGTCGGCGATCTTGCGGGCGGCGGCCATGCTGAGAGCGGCGGTGTCGGAGCGGTGGGCGTGAGCCACTTGGGCCAGGGCGCCCAGGCCGGCGCGGGCGGCGTCGGCGATGCGGTCCATGGCCTGGGCCAGATCCAGCTCGGCCTGGGCCAGCGTCGAGCGCTCGCCCTCGGCGTAGCCGGCGGCGCGGGCGGCATCGACCTCCTCCGGCGTGAACGTGCGCTTCTGACGCGGCGGCTGGTAGGCGACCGCGCCGGCGTCGTCGAATTCGGTGTCGAAGTTGAAGGGACGGTGTGCTGTGGTCATCAGTAGATCAGCTCATCGTCGCCGCCGGCCCCGGCCAGCATGATCTCGCCCTTGGCGGCCAGGTCCTTGGCCACCTGGACCATGGCCATCTGGGCCTGGTCGACGTCCTTCAAGCGCACGGGGCCCATACCCTCCATGTCCTCGCGCATGATCTTGGCGGCGCGTTCGGACATGTTGGAGAAGAACATCTCGCGCAGGATGTCGGAGGCGCCCTTGAGGGCCAAGCCCAGCTGGTCCTTCTCGACGGCGCGCAGCAGGGTCTGCACCCCGCCCGGATCGAGCTTGGAGAGGTCCTCGAAGACAAACATCAGGGCCCGGATGCGCTCGGCGCTCTCGCGGTTGCGCTCTTCCAGGGCGGCGATGAAGCGGCTCTCGGTCTGGCGGTCAAAATTGTTGAAGATGTCGGCCATCAGTTCATGGCTGTCGCGCTTGGACGTGCGCGCCAGGTTGGACATGAACTCGACGCGCAGGGTCTGTTCGATCTTGTCGAGGATCTCGCGCTGCACCGGCTCCATGCGCAGCATGCG
>JBKJSF010000054.1:0-7768 GCA_046595895.1 Caulobacter sp.
CTTGGCTATCGCGATCAGCCCGTCATGCCTGAACAGGGGATAGCTCTCCTGCTCGAGAGTGACGCTGGTGAGCCGATAGCCATCCTGGTCGACGAGATCATCGACCAGCGGCAGGTGGTGATCAAAAGCCTGGAAGCAAACTACCGGGCGCTGAAAGGCATCGCTGCGGCCACCATTCTGGGGGACGGCGCTGTTGCTCTGATCCTCGATGTCAACGGACTGATCGAGGCGCATCGGCACAAGATGCTCGCCCCGGAACGGCGCCTCGCCCATGCTTGATGCTCGCGCACAGGAACTGGTCGAAGAACACCCGCCGCGGGAACTGATCGCCGTACGAGTCGGCGAACAGGACTACTGCATCGAGGTGCGGCAGGTGAGGGAGATCCGGGCCTGGTCCCCAGTGACCAGACTGCCGCACTCGCCCCCCTTCATTCTCGGCGTTCTGAATCTGCGGGGCACCGTCCTTCCTGTGATCGATCTTGCATCACGTCTGGGGCTGGCGGAAACCGACCTGAACTCCCGACCAGCCGTGGTTGTTGTGTGGATAGGCCGAAAGCTGGTGGGCCTTCTGGTCCAGGCCGTTTTTGATATTTTTAGCGCGCCCGTATCCAGCTTTCAGCAAACCCCGGAGACTGGCTGCTCAATCCTTGCCGCGCTGGCGCCCCAGATCGTCTCATTCGACAATCGCGTTGCCGGCCTTCTGGCGCTCGACGACCTGCTGCCAGAAGTCGAGGCTGCCCGGTGACCGCGCACGGGCGCATATCGCCGAGCTCCGACGTCGTTCATGACCTGGGGCATGGTGAATTCACCTTCAGTCAGGAGGATTTTCAGGATCTGGCTGACATCGTCCACGCCGAGTCAGGCATCGCCCTCGAAGCCGGCAAGGCTCAACTCGTTTATGCGCGGCTGGCCAAATATCTGCGCCGGCTGGGGCTGACGTCGTTCCGCGACTATCACGATGTCGTTTCGCAACCAGCGGGCGCGGCCGAGCGGCTCCTGATGATCGAGGCGTTGACGACCAATGTGACCCGTTTCTTCCGCGAAAAGCACCACTTCACGCATCTGGTCGAACAGGTCCTGCCTGGCCTGCTGGATCGGGCGCGGCGTGGCGAACGTGTGCGCCTGTGGTCGGCGGGGTGTTCAAGCGGCGAGGAGCCATACTCCATCGCGCTGGCCATCCTGTCGCTGATGCCCGACGCACCCCGGATGGACATCAAGGTGCTGGCGACCGACATCAACACAAGCATGCTCGGAGCGGGCAGGGCAGGTGTCTATCCGGCCAGCGCTGGAGACTACATTGACCCGGCGTTGCGCGAACGATGGATGGACCGGCAAACCGTCAGTGGGGAGACCAGCCTGGTTGTCGGTGATGCGATGCGGGCCCTCGTCTCATTCCGTTCGGCCAACCTGATTGACGACATCTGGCCCATGCGCGGGCCGTTTCAGGTGATCTTCTGTCGCAACGTTCTGATCTATTTCGCTCCCTCCACGCGGGAGCAGGTGCTCGAAAAGCTGGTGAGCCACCTTTCCCCGGAAGGGCACATCTATGTCGGCCACTCGGAACGCGTCCCGCCGGGCACTCTGGATTTGAACTATGTCGGCCTGACCGCCTATCAACGCGGCCCAACGGATCCGGCCCGGCCCAACCCCATTGCACGGACGTCTCAACAGCCCCCGGAGCCAAGCTGATGCCTGCTGCTGGAGACCTGCAAACGCTTATCGTCGATGACCAGCGCTCGGTGCGCGCGCTGGTTCGCGCCAGTTTGATGGAGATGGGTATCGTCAGGGTCGTGGAGGCCGGTGATGGCGCGGAGGCGTTAGAGATTCTCAGCATCAATCGCCAGCATTTGATCCTCTCCGATCTCAACATGCCTAATCTTGACGGCATGGGCTTGTTACGGGCGGTTCGCCGCAACCCGGCGACCGCCAAGACGGCCTTCATCATGCTGACGGGCCGGGCAGACACTGCCGTGGTGCAGGAGGCTGTGAAGCTTGGGGTCAACAACTATATCGTCAAGCCGTTCACGATGGACGCCCTGAGGCGAAAAATCGAAGCCGTCTTCGGGCGTCTTACATGACGATGACGATGCGGGTCACGCCAGAATGGATCGCCACGGTGGGCGATAGAACGCACCTTGTTCAGGGACAGTTTCATGTCTCCGATTCGCCGGAAAGCCTTGTCACAACAACCTTGGGGTCGTGCATCGCCTGCTGCCTTCATGATCCAGTCCGGCGCATGGGCGGGATGAACCACTTCCTGTTGCCGCACGGAGAGGAGGCCACCGGCCCGCAGGCCATGCGGTACGGCGCTCATGCGATCGAGCTCCTGATCAATGGCCTGCTTCGAATGGGCGCGGTCAGGGCCGATCTCCAGGCGCGCCTCTTTGGCGGAGCGCGCATTTCACCTCACCTGCCCGACATCGGTGATCAGAACGCGGCCTTTGCCGCTCGCTACCTGGGCCATGAAGGTATTGAGTTGTTGCCCGGGAGCGTCGGCGGCCGCCGGGCGCGTCGGGTGCAATTCTGGCCCGCGACCGGACGCGCGCGCCAGCTACTGGTTGGTGGTTCCAGTGCCCTTCCCGATGAGCGGCCGCTCTCCCGACCGGGCCCCACAGAAGGCGCGGTCGAATTTTTTGAGGTCTCTCATGGCGGGACCTGACGGGCCGAAGTCCGATCCCGTCACTGCCGACCCGCTGTCCGGGATCTTGGGCGCGGCGGCCCTCCATCTGGAAAATATGAGGGCCACGGGCGACCGGGTACAGGACATTGTGTCAGGTCTTGTCGCCGCTCCCGGAGCGGACCTGGGGCGGGACGCCATGATCGGTCTCCAGGGGCTGGACAGCCTTGTCCAGCAACTGTCTCTGATGGCGGACCTGTTGCGCGGGCTGCAGGCCGCCGTCTGCAGCGCCGACCCGGAGTGCCTTAGCGGGGCGCAAGGGATATTGTCGCGCCTGGAGGGCGCCGCCGCAATGTATCGACCAGACCTTGAAGAAGCCGACTTTGAGGTGCTTGCTCATACGGCGCGGTGACGTTGCGGAGCCTCCGCGAAGGCGATAGGCCGATGAAACCCATCTCATCGCGGTTTCGGCTAGAAATTTACAAAAAACACCAAGCAAATCAGTGACTTGCGAATGGCGGGTGCAGTAGGATTCGAACCTACGCTCCGCTGATCAAGAGTCAGCGGTGGTCGCTATCTAATTGATTGAATTTATTCACTAAATATTTTGGATGGGTTCCCCCCGGCAGTCTAAGTCGAGCTGGTGATCTGACCATCGGCCCGACGGTTCATCGTTAGTCAGCGGGTCCGTTTTGCAAGTTGCCAAGGTTCTTCACGGGTTGTGTCGGTCCAACACCAACCTTTTCCCGCAGACCTTGGCGCGGCGCGCCCTCCGAACGCGCCAAATCTTCGAAGCTCGAGACCAGGATGCAGTCCAGTCAAGCCTAGGCCCGGCGCCTGCCTTGGCCAGCCAGTTCCCCGCCAGACGACAGTAGCGCCAGCGCCACAGGACGGGATTTGTTGCACCCGGCAGGGGAAGTCGAGAGACAGGCTTGGTCGGTCTGGACCAAGGTCGCGGCATGGGGGCTGGATTGCTGACAGGCGTGTATGCGTCGATGCGTGGGGGTGCGTGCCTGCTGATGGCGGTCGCGTTGCTCTGTGCGCCTACCATCGCGCAGGCTGCTACCAGTCGGTTCTTCACCACCAGCGACGGCGTACGACTGCACTATCTCGAAGCGGGGCCCGCCGACGCGCCGCCTATCCTGTTCGTACCCGGCTGGACCATGCCGGCCTGGATCTGGAGCCGGCAGATCGACACCTTGTCGGCCCGCTATCACGTGCTGGTGCTGGATCCGCGCGGTCAGGGACGTTCCGATAGTCCCGCCAACGGCTATGAACCGGTCCGGCGCGGTCGCGACATCGGCGAGCTGATCGAGGGCCAGATTCACCGGCCGGTAGTCATTGTCGGCTGGTCGCTGGGGGTGCTCGATACCCTGGCCTATCTGAGGGACTCTGGAGACGATCGGGTCGCCGGTCTGGTTCTGGTCGACAACTCAATCGGCGAGGGCTCGCCCCCCAGATCCGGTGCTGAGCCTGACAAGGGGAGAGCCGCGCACCGCAATCCGGCTGAACGGGCCAGGGCGCGCGCCGCCTTCGTCGCCGGTATGTTCGCCGCCGATCCCGGTGAAGGCTACCGCAACCGCCTGACGGCCGAGTCCTTGCGCATGTCGCCGCAGGCGGAACGGGCCCTGCTCAGTTATCCTGTCCCCCGCGAATACTGGCGCGCCGTTGTGCATGGCAGTCGCAAGCCGGTGCTCTACATCGTCCGTCCGCGCCTGCGGGGTCAGGCCGAGGCCCTCGTCGCCAGCCGGCCTGGCGCCCGCATGGAGGTCTTCGAGAAGGCCGGACACGCGCTGTTTGTCGATGAACCCGCGCGCTTCAACGCTCTGATCGATGGCTTCATGACCCGCGACCTGAAAGCGACGGCCCAGCGATGACCGCCGGCTCAAGCCCGCGCGGGGCCATGTGGCCCCTGTTCCTGATTTCGTTGGGCGTGGTCGGAATCGAGAACACCCTGACCCGCTACTTCGCTGTCGCCGCCTGGTCTGAGTACGGCTACTGGATCATCTCCATCGTCATGGCCGGCTTCGCCTTGAGCGGGGTGTTCGTCGCCCTGTTTCGCGAGACCATCGAGCGCTTCGGTCTGATCCTGCGCACCGTCCTGCCCGCTGTCATGGTGCTGGCCGCCGCCTTCGGCTTCCGCCTGGTCACCGCCAATCCCTTCAACCCGCTGCAGCTGCAAAACCCGGCGACCTGGACCGATCAAATTGGCAACATCGCTCTGTATTACGCGGCCCTGCTGCCATTTTTCTTCCTGGCGGGGACCTACATCTCGCTGATCTTCGTACAGAATCACCGGGAGGTCGGGCGGGTCTATGCCTATGACCTGATCGGGGCGGCGGCCGGCTCGGCGGTGGCGCTGGGGCTGATGTTCCTGGTGCATCCCTTCCTGATGGCCCCGGCCCTGCTGATCCCGCTGGCCATCGCCACCCTGTTCCAGCCGGGCAAACTCAACTGGCTGGCCGGGGCGCTGGCAGGCGCCGCGCTGGTGCTGGGGGAATTCATCCTGTTCACCGGCCCGGCCCCGGCCTTCAGCGAGTTCAAGGCCATCTATGCGCCGATGCACACGCCGGGGGCCCGCATCGCCGGCCAGATCAAATCGCCCCAGGGCTACTACGTGCTGCTGCAGAACTTCACCGAGCGGGTCGACGCCGACCTGTCCAACAATTCCCAGATGCTGGGCACGCCCGGTCCGCCCTCGACGCTGGGGCTATACCGCGACGGCGCGCGCATCGCGGCTCTGCCGATGCCGGGTGGAATCAAGGCTGACTATGCCCCTTCGGCCCTCAGCGCCGCCCCCTATGTCCTGCGCCCGGGAGCGAACGTTCTGCAGATCGGCATGTCGGGCGGCTTTCGTCCGGCCGAGGCGCTGGTGCTGGGCGCGGCCCATGTCGATGGGGTGGAGACAGAGCCGGTTCTTCGACAGGCGCTGATCAAGGGGCTGGCGAACTCGCCTCCGGGACTGGCCGATAGCCGGGTCAATCTGTTGAGTGGCGGTCCCATCGCCGCCGCCCTGGCGGCAGAGGGCGGGCGTTATGACGTCATCGATCTGTCGGCGGACTTCGTTGACGTCACCCCGGCCAATGCGAGCGGCCTGACGGTCGAGGCCTTCCACGCCTATCTTGGCGCCCTGAAGCCGGGCGGCATGGTCTCGGCCTCGGTGTCGATCCGCGACTTCCCGGTCTATGCCCTGCGCGTGCTGGCGACGGCCCGCGAGGCGCTGAGCTCGCGAGGACTGCATCCCGCCAACCATGTGTTGGTTTATCGCTCGGCCTGGAACGCCCGCATCCTGATCGGCGGCCAGCCCTGGACGCAGGCCGACATCGAGGCGCTTGCCGCCTTCGCCTCCGCCCGCTCCTTCGACATCTCCTACGCCCCGGGGGCGGACCCGGTGGCGCTGAGGGCCCGGCTGTTCAACGATCTGCCGAGCGTCAGCTTCGCCACCGGCGAGATTATTTCCACAGGCCCTGATGACGCCATCGCCAATGAGGTAGCGGCCGTTCTGGCGGGCAAGCCAAGTCCCACCTCCAAGGACTTCCATGTCCGGCCCGCGACCCTCGACCGACCAGCCTTCTATTCCTCGCTGAAGCTGGAGAACTTTGGCGCCCTGCTGCGCCGGCTCGAGGTCCTGCCGCAGGCCGAGATCGGCGGGCTGGTCAATGTGGCGGTGCTGGCCCAGGCGATCATCGTCGCCCTGCTGGTGTTGTTGGCGCCGACCCTGTTCCGGCCACGCAGGTCGGAGCTAGCCGAGCCGCGTCGCCTGTGGCCGGCGGTTTACTTTCCGGCGCTGGGCATAGGCTTCCTGTTCATCGAGATCATGCTGATCGACAAGGCGGCCTTCTATCTCAGCGACTATTCCACCGCCTTCGCTCTGGTCCTGACTTCGATGCTGTTCTTCTCCGGTCTGGGCAGCCTTATCTCGGGCCGGCTGGCCGCCCGGCCCAAACTGGCCGTCGGCATCTCCCTGGTCCTGGTCCTGATCTGGGCCGCCGCGATGCTGGCCTGGGCCGAGCCTTTCCTGATCCAGACTCTCGGCCTGCCGACATGGCTTCGCGCGGCCGTCATCATGGCCGCCGCGGCGCCCGTAGCCCTGGCCCTGGGCCTGCCCTTCCCGATGGGCCTGATCCAGG
Organism: Caulobacter sp.; assembly: GCA_046595895.1. Lineage (GTDB taxonomy): Bacteria > Pseudomonadota > Alphaproteobacteria > Caulobacterales > Caulobacteraceae > Caulobacter. The sequence goes on from JBKJSF010000054.1 coordinate 6,748, forward strand.
TCGGGAGCGGCCGCATGCTGCCCTGGGCGTGGGGGCTCAACGGGGCCTTTTCCGTGGTCGCCACGCCGCTGGCCAATCTGTTGTCCCGCGATATCGGTTTCTCATCGCTGCTCATCGCCGCGTCGGGCCTCTACGTCCTGGCTTTCCTGGTGCTGCCGACCGGCAAGCGCCGCCAACCGCCGCCTCTGGTTTCAGCTGTGGATTTCTCTCAATGACGATTTCGCGCCGCACCTTGATCGCCGGTTCTGCCGGTCTGGCCGCCCTGCCGCTCGCCGCCTGCGACGTCGACAAGGCCCTCAAGACTGTCAAGGACCGTATGGAGCCCGGTCTGGACAACAGCGTGGCCGCCGGCGGCGCTGACGCCGCCGCCACCGCCGCAGGAGCCGCGTCGGAGGTGTCCAACACCGTGCGGATGCCCGCCGCCCCCTGGACCTACGCCGCCTTCGTCGCCGCCATGGCCGCTTCGGAACGACCCAGCCAGATAACTGAAACCCAGTTCAACGAGATCCAGGCCCGCAAGGCCGACGCCCTGGCTCGCATCTCAACCTATCTGACAGCCCGCTTTGGCGTCGCCGATCCGGCGGTGATGTCGGCCTTCGAGGCCGTGCCGCGCGAATTCTATCATTACCAGTACGCTCTGGGGCAGTCGCAGGCCTTTCAGGCCTACGAATCCAATCCAAAGCCGTGGGCGCTCGGCCATGGCTCGGTGCTGTCGGACTATCTGGGGCAGGCCTACATGAGCCAGCTGGCGGCGCCCAGACCCACGGATGTCACGCTGGAAATCGGTACGGGCTCGGGCTTTCAGTCCTCGCTGCTGTCGAGGATCGTGCGCGACGCCTACACCATCGAAATCATCGAGCCGGTCGGCAAGGCGGTGGGCAAGATTTTCAAACCGCTCGGATACACCAACGTCCACAGCAAGGTCGGCGACGGCTATTTTGGCTGGCCCGAGGTCGAGGGCGGCTTCGACACCATCATGCTGACCTGTGTGGCCCAGTACGCGCCGCCGGAACTGTTCCGC
>JBKJSF010000167.1:0-14795 GCA_046595895.1 Caulobacter sp.
TGGGCCTCGGTGAAGAGGGTGGCGCCCGAGACCCGCAACCTGTCCACCCGAACCTTGGGACCGGAGGGCGCGGCGTCGGGAACGGGCTTGCTGCGGTCGAAGTCGATGCCTGGAGCCGGCCTCGGCTGAGCCACGGGAGGCGGGATCTGCTGAAGCTGTCCGCCCACGGCCGGCATCGGCTGTGCGAGCGCGGCCTGGCCCGACGCGAGAAGTACGGTCACTATCAGACTCGGTCTCAGCATGGCCCCACTCGAAGCGCCGCCGCGCGTATGCGCGAATTTTCCCCGCGGCGGCGGGCGCACGGGACAGCTTCAATGTCGGATAGCGGCGGCCTGATCCGGCGTTCGGAGCAGCACGGGCCGGGAACCCTGCATTGTCGTAGAATTGAGACCCATATAAGGCCCAATTCAAATAATGGTTCCGTCTTTACCAGAAAAATTTCCCGCCTTAGGTGATTTTGAGAAAATTTATAATCGACAGCCAAGTTTATTGGCGGTTTAATGTTAGTGAATATTTCGGAATATATTTGGGTTTCGAGGCCGCGAAACCGAATATTTGAATGGACGTCTAGCCTTTTCCGATCGCTTTACAAGTAATCACCACAAGGAGCGACGGGTTCAGAACGGGCGCCGACCCTGGCCCGCGGCTGCCGCCTCTGCCCGCCTCGCGATCTCGGCCAACCGGTCGCCCCATCCTGTTACTCCGGCGTTCCGGCTTTCCTGACCAGACCCGGTGGCGGTCGGCGCCGCGCCGGGGCCTTCGCCCGCAGGATGCCGTCGACGAACCGCTGACGGGTCTTCAGCGGCGCCGTGACGACCTGGCGGCCCGGAAATAGCCCAGGGTCAGGGGACCAATCCGCGCTTCGCGTAGTCAGCCTCGATGGTCCTGGACAGGGCGCGGGCCTTGGCGAGGTCAGACGCGGCGCGATCCTTCATCTGGAGCCGGCTGGCGGCGATGCCCCGACCGAACCAGGCGGACGCGTCTTGAGGATCGAGACCGATTGCGGCGGTGTAGTCATCGAAGGCGGCCCGCCAGGCGGACTCTCGCAAGCCGACCATGCCGCGGCTGTCGCGATAGGCGCTTTCGTCCGGGGCCAGACGGATGGCTTCGTCACAGTCCTTGCGGGCCTTGACCAGCTCGATGTTGAGGTTCGCCGCGCGGCTCCAGCACAGGGCGTTGAGAAGGAAGGGATAGTTTGGGGCGACCCAGCGGGCCTGCTCGTAATCGGCCAGAGCCTCCTTATGGCGGCCCGCGTTCTCGCGGATTTCGCCCCGCGCAATCCGGGCCCCGGGCGAGCCTGGATAGCTGATCAATGCGCGGTCAAGCTCGGCGGCCTGGTCAGCGGCGCGGTTCGTGGCCGCGTAGACATCGGAGCGGTAGGCTTCTGTCAGGCCCCTCTGAACCGCCGTGGACGCCGCCGCGATCGATTTATCGTAGTCCGCGAGGGCGCCGGCGTAATCCTTGGCCGCCGCCTTCAACGAACCGCGCCTGCGATAGAGGATCGCCCGCTCGGTGGGATCAGCCAGGCCGCTGTCGATCACCGCGCTGCAGCCGGCCAAGGCTTTTGCCGCCTGCTGCCTGTCCAGTGATTCACAGGCGACAATTTCAGCCTGGTACTTCGTCACGATCGCTGACGGAAAGGGGGCGGTCAGGCGATAGACGCCTGTCGTCTCGCGGTAGGTCTTGGTCTGGTTGTTCCAGAACCGCAGTCGATAGGCGACCGTCTGCCGGTTCATTGTCAGCTCGACGTAGGGGATCTTCCAGCGGGTGATTCTCACCGCGCCGACGGTCTCGTCCGAGTAGATCCCCCGCGTTTTCAGCGTACCGCAAAAACTGGTGGCGTTGCCGGCGCTGGCCAGTTGATAGGAGGGACAGGGCTGGCCGGAACTGCCGCCGTACTCGGTGTCCACATAGGGGCTGACCTTTCCGTCACCGTCCACGTCGATCAGGATCGCGGTGTAGATATGCGACGGTCCGCCGGTGCGAAACTCCAGCGTCTTGCCGTCGTCGACCAACACGGTCTCATGACCAGTGGCCGAATCCTTGGAGACGGACGTGGTCGTATCCGCCGCCGGGACCGGAAGGGCGAGCAGCGCCGACGCGGCGACAGCCACGAGTGTAAACTTCCAAAGCATGATCAACTCCCCCGACACCTACGCAGCCGCCCGGCTTCGGCGGCCGCGAAGCCCGCCTAGTCTGGGAACCTGACCCCGACTATGACTTCGCCTCCGGTCGGCGCCTAGACTCGAATGCGGAGAAGAAGCCGGCGGCGCCTCGGCGCCGTAGCCTGGACGATCAGAAGGGCTGACAAGAGCACCTGTTCCCCGCCTCGGGGCCTCCGTCACTGCTTTCGCAGTCTATTCAACGGTCGGCAGGTCCGTCGCCGACCGCAGGCGACCGCCGCTTTTGCGATAGAGCATGCCTTCGGCGGCCGGAGCCAGGAGATCGCCACGCGGCTTGAACGTCGCGATCCGCTTGTTGAAGGGAATCTCGCCGCAGCCGGGGGTCAGACAGTCTCGTTTTCCCTTGGGGCACTGGTTGAACCTGCAGAGCCGCCCAAGATAGCGGTCGCTCCCCGGTTCGATCAGAAACACATCCAGCTGATTGAAGGGGACGCTGACGCCGGTCCCGGTTTCGAAGGCGGTTCGCAAGGCTGACGTCGCCGCCCGGCGCAGGTCCGCAAGCCGGGTCTGCGTACTGATCCACAGGGCCAGATCCAGATCGGCGCATTCATGCCAGACCTCGACGCCGGCTCTGCGGAACTCTGAAAAGCGCGGAATCTCCTTCCACAGCCGCCGGGCGACCGAGCCGATCACTGCGATGGCCTCGACCTCCGGGAAGCTCGCCCAGGCGTCGACCACCACATCGGCGGCCATTCGGAACTCGTGCTGGCGCGCGATGAGATAGCGGTTCTGAGCCTCGATCTCGGAGCGCCTCATGACCTCACCCCAGCAGTTTCATGAAATTGCGCCGGCGCCTGTATCGCGCCTTCAGGTCCGCGACATGGGCGGCCTGGCCGGCCGCGCCGCGCAGGGCGGCCATGCGGGCGACGAGGTCGGCGGCCTCGGCATAGCCGGCGTTGGAGCCGTCCTCGACGAGCCTGTCGATACGCCGGCAGTAGAGCTGGACGGCCCGTTCAGGATGGGTGGCTTCACTGGCCAGAGCCAGCGCCTTGCCGACGTCGGCCGACAGGGCTCGCCTGTCGGCAACCGCCCAGGCGGCGTCGAACATCCGCTCCCGGGTCAGAATCGTGACGAGCAGGTCGGCCGTTGAGGGCCATCGCGCCGGGGCCTCCGAGGTCAGCCTCGCCTCCAGAACGGCGATCGCCTGATCCCGGCCGGCGACGCCGGCCAGCTTGCGAAGCCACCGGTAAAGTTCGAGGCTGGGCTGCCTGGCAAAGGCGCGATCGACGTGCGCCTGGGCCTCCGCCTTGCGCTCCGCCTTGATCAAGCCCTGCACCGCGAAAACCACCAGCGCCTCGTCCGGCCGGGCATCCTCGAACAGCCACAACGCATCCTCGGCCCGGCGAAGCGCCTCCTCGTCACGCCCCTGGGCGAGGCAGAACTGGGCCAGGCGCAGATAGTCGGCCGGTGACGACAGCCGCCGCGCCCGCAGGGCGATCCGGGCCTCGACGTCGCCATCGCGCTCGGCGTAGTGGTCGATGATCGCCGTCAATCGATAGTCTTCTTCGCCGCGCGCGCTCGCCTGGTCCCAGGCATCGGTGGCGAGGCGGCGGTATTCGGCAAGCCCTTCCTCGCCGAGCACGTCCGCATAGGTCGAGGCGGCGCCGTCGAACGCCCCGTAGTCGCTGGCCATCTCCCTTTCGAACAGCTCGCGGGCGAAGGCCAGACCCTCCGGCCGGGCCACGGCGGCGGCGGCCCGATGGATGTCGCAGGCCCGCTCCAGGCAGGCCCCGACCTCGCCGTTGGAATCATCGATGCTCTCGAACGTCTCCTCAAGGCGGTCGATCGCCAGGCCGGCCAGCCGCAGCGCCACGGCGGCGCGGGGCCCGGAGGCCAGCGGCTCGATCGTCGCGAGCAGCTCATTGACGCCCGCCGCCCAGGCCGAAACCCGCCGATAGTCGACGTAGTAGTCGATGTTGGTGGCATCCTCGATCGCCCTGGACAGACGCGCCTCGAAAGTCCCGTCGTCAGCGGTGTCGGCGGCGGTGGCGGCTAGGTCGAGCTTGCGGAACAGGTCCGGGTCCTGCTCGGCCAGGTCGATGATCATGTCGACAAGGGCCTGCGCGTCCCGCGCCATCAGGTGGTCGCGAATGCGCGCGACCGGATCGCCGCCCGGCGCCTCCACCTCGTTGCCCGCGGCATTGGCGGCCAGGGCGACGGCGACCATGTGCTTGCAGAAGGGTTGATCTTCAAACGCCGGACAGGAGCAGTCGCCGCCGACCGACCGGCCGCGTCCGGTCAACCGGGTGCGATAGTCCTCCGTCCCCTCCACCCGCGCCAGCACCCGCGAGGGCCCCAGGGAGATGATCGTCACCTGGCCGTAGCGGAAGTAGCTCTCGCCCCGCGAAAACGTCTTGCCGCCGGCCAGGCGCTGCACGGCCGCGACGTCGAAGCGTGGCGCGGCCTGGCCGGTCAAATGGAGGGTCCCAGCATTTCCTGGGTCTTGATCTGGCGCAGGGCGTCTTCGAGCGTGAAGCCGGAATGCAGGGGCCACCAACGGCCGGTATGCCGCATCCAGTGGATGTCGAACCGGACCTCCGTGAGGATGTCCTCGCGATGCTCAAGGCGGGTGAAGGGTGCGTCGAATTCCTCGCCGGCGTTCTCGGGGTAGCCGGAACGATAGCGGGTGATGAAGCTGTAGGACCTGCCCCGCCAGCGGCCGAGGAGGTCGATCGGGTAGTTGAAGGTCGTCGGGCGGATCTGCGGCAGGTATCGGGGCTTGAGGGTGTCGGCGATGAAGGCCTCGCAGGCCGTAGAAACGTCGGCCTTCTGCTGGGCGGTGAGCTTGCTGATTCGCATGCGGTTATTCTGGCGTTTCCGGCATTTCCGGCCAAGCCGGCAGCGGTCGGCGTGCGGCCTGTCGCCCCGGGTCCGGGTGACGGCGCCTTGATTGGCGAAGACGTGATCGCCCTGCGAACGGGCCTGGCCGACCCTGGTCCGCGCCGCCGTCGCCAGCCGCAAGCCGCAAGCCGCAAGCCGCAAGCCGCAAGCCTAGGCGGCGACGCTGCTCCGCTGATCCTCGTCAACCCACCTGGCAACCGTCGCCAACAGCTCCAGCATCCGCAGCGGCTTGGGCAGGCAGTCGTTCATACCGGCCTGCTCGTAGGATTCCAGCTGTTCTGGCAGGGTGTTGGCGGTCACCGCCACGATGGGGACCGCGCCGGCCCCGCCCGGCAGGCGGCGGATGGCGCGGGTGGCCTCGACGCCGTCCATGACGGGCATCTGGATGTCCATCAGGATCAGGTCCCAACCGCCGCCGGCGGCGGCGACGAGGCCCTGGGCGCCGTCGTTGGCGGTGGCGAGATCGACGCCCTGGGAGGCGAGGATGGCGGCGACCAGCGCGCGGTTGGGCTCGTTGTCGTCGACGTAGAGGATGCGCAGGGGGCGACCCGGGTCGGAGGCGGCATCCGCCTGGGGGGCGGAGATCGCCGCCAGCGCTGTGCCCGGGGCAGGCGCGACCGACGGCGGAGACGGCGGAGTGATGGGCGCGTCGAGGACCTGGATCATCTGGTCGACGACCTCGGACAGGCGGGCGCCGGCGGTGTGGATGCGGTGGGCGTGGTCGGCCTGGGCGGCGGGCAGGCCGGCCGCCTCGAGCAGGGCGGAGAAGCCGATGACGGCGTTCAGGGGGGTGCGCAGCTCGTGCGACATCTCGCTGAGGAAGGCCTGGCGGGCCTGGGCCATGGCGGCCTGCTGCTCGGCGGCGGCGCGGGCCCGCTCGGCCTCGACGCGGGCGGTGACGTCGCGCTCGTCGAGGAGGACGATCTCCGCGCCGGTGACCGGGTCCAGCACCGGGCGGACCTGCATGTGATGCCAGCGGCGGCCTTCGGTGGTGAGAGCCTCGCAGAGGTCGGACGCGGTCTCACCGGCGGCGGCCCGCGCCAGCAGGGCGGCTCCCCGGGCCGGGTCGGCGAAGCGGGCGAGGAAGGGGTGGCTGGGGGCGCCATAGGCGGCGAAGGCGGCCGGGTTGGCGAAGATGGCGAGGCCGGCGGTGTCGAACAGGGTGATCAGGGTGGCCGTGTGGCGCAACGCCTCGGCGGCGCGGCGGTCGTCGGGCTGGGCGTCGCTCGGCGCAGCTTCGAACAGCAGGGCGGCGGGGACGCCGGCCTCGCGGTAGGTGGAGATGGTGGCCTCGACGGTGACCGGGCGGCCGTGCGGGTAGAAGGTCCATTGCTCGTTGACCTCCTCGCCCTGGGCGGTGGCCTGGGCCAGGCGCTGGGTGCGGGCGCGAACGGCCGGCGAGAGGGCGGAAAAGTCACGCGCCAGCAGTTCCTCGAGGCTGGCGGCGCCCCACAGGGCCAGGGCGGCGCGATTGGCGTAGAGGCCGCGCAGCGACGCGGGGTCGAACAACCAGATGGGACGGCGCAGGGCGTCCCAGGCGCGCATCCGCGGGGTCGGCTCGAGCGGGGGCGTGGAGGAGGTCACGACCCTGCATAGCCCTGATCGCGTAAAGGTTTGTTGAAGCGGCGGCGGTTGATTGCGAAAGGCGCCGCGGGCCCGCTGTGCCGGCGGCCCGGATGCCTCAGGGGGCAGAGCCCGCAGAACGGCGTTCCCGCCTGGATGAGAATCGCCCCAGCCTCCTCCTGTGAAGACGCTCCGTCAGGCCCTGCTTAAAGCGCGCACCACCCTGGTGCTGGCCGCCATCCTCGGGGTGGCGGGAACCTGGATGGTGCTGGTGGCCTCGCATGATCCCGGCGGCCCCTATGGCGAAAGCGCGGCCGCCTGGGCCCAGGCCATCATGTCGGTCGGGGCGATCCTCGCCGCGGTGGTCATCGACCAGGGCGCCAGCCGGCGCGACCGCCAGGACCGGCTGGAAGTCGCGGCCGCGGCGCGCGCGGCGCGGCTCAGGGGGATTCAGCTCTGCGCCCTGGCGCTGGAAAACGCCGCCGACGCGGCCCGCAACCGGCCCCTGAAGCGCGGCCTCAAGTTCGAAGGCATCGCCCTGGAGGCGGTCCTGTCCGCCGGGCGGACGATCCGCCAGTTCGCTGATCGCGGCAGTGACAACGACCCGACCCTGGTCTGGGTGCTGAACCGCGCCGCCACCGAGGTCGAGGCCGCCGCCGAGGCTCTTGACCGCCACCCGCTGGCGACGCGTGCCGACCTCGCCCACCTCGAACAGGCCGCCCGAACCCGCGCCCAGGCGCTGCGGGAAATCCTCGATGAGTATGAGGCCGGCGTCTACGATCTGTGAGGTCGGTGGAGCGCCGGGCGGCGGCGCACGACTTTCGGGCGGCATCCCGGCTGCCGGCCTGCGGCGTATCATCGGCTCCTGAAGACACGGCGCCTGACGCCACGGCGCCGTTGCGCATCCCCGCGCCCTGCCCTCCTGATGGCGAAAACCCCAAGGAGGATCGCCCATGTCCCGCCTGCCGCTCGTCGAGCCCGAGGCCCTGCCGCCCTATCTGAAGGCCATTCACGACGCGACGCCGGAGGAGAACTGGCTGGGCCGCCACTTCGCGCGGGCCTTCGCCCCGGCCCCGGACCTGGTCCAGGCCTACCAGGCCTTCTACCACCCCTGGCACACCGGCGACGCCGGCCTGCTCCCCGCCCGGCCGCGAGCCCGTCAGGCGGAAGTGGATACCGGTTCCGCCGCCCGGGCGGGCTCGCACTCTTAAGTTTGAGCTTTTCGCGGAGCGAAAAGCTCGGGAGCTGGTCCGCCTGCGCATCGCCACCCTCAACGGCTGCGTGCTGTGCAAGAGCGTGCGCATGGCGCCGGACACGGTGAGCGAGGAGGAGGCGGCGCGCGGGGTGGATGCGCCGGACACTTTCTCGGAAGGCAAGGAAGGCTTCACGGCGCGGGAGCGGGCGGCGATCCGGTTTGCCGAGAAGATGGCGGTGGATCACCACAACATCGGCGACGAGGACGTGGCGGCGATGCGGGCGCTGTTCAGCGACGCGGAGTTCCTCGAGCTGTCGATGATGGCGGGGCAGTACATCGGCTTTGGCCGGGTGCTGGCTATGCTGCAGCTGGAGGTGGCGAGTTGTCCGGTGTGATGGGGTTGGGGAACGTTGCTCCTGTCACCGTATTCTGGACGTCGCGTAAGCGCTCGAAACCGGGGGAGGGCGGGGCCGCCTTGATAGCTATTTCAAGGCGGTCAGGGCTAACAGTGCAGCGGATACCATAGCCTACAGCACCCAGTCGCCACTCTCACCGGTGACATCGCCGTTGATCTTCATCTGGTAGTCGGCCTTGCCGTCGCCGGTGGTGTCGAGCCGCAGGGTGGTGATGCCGCCGGCGAAGGTTAGAGTCATTTCTCCGGCGGTCTTGCTGAAGGCGCCGACCAGGGCGACCGTGCCGGCAAAGGCGGCGGACAGATCGATCGTGTCGCCCTCGGCGGCGGAGAAATCATAGACCTGGTCGGTCTCGAGGGTCACGCCGAAGGCGTGGGCGACCACAAAGCTGTCCGCGCCGGTTCCGCCGCGCAGCAGGTCATTGCCCAGGCCGCCGATGATGACATCGTCGCCGTCATTGCCGTTGATCGTATCAACCCCGGCCAGGCCGGAGAGCAGGTTGTTACCGGCGTTGCCTTGCAGATTGTTGGCGCCGGCGTTGCCGGTCCCGTCGAGGTTAGCGACACCTTGGAGTTCGAGACCTTCAAGATGGGTGGCCAGGGTCCAGTTCAGGTCGGCGCGGACGATGTCGTAGCCTTCGCCGGCCACTTCGGCGGTGATGTCATTGGCGTCGTTGACGACGTAGACGTCGTTGCCGGCGTTGCCGGCCATGATGTCGGCGCCCGCGCCCCCGTCGAGGTAGTCGTTGCCGTCGCCGCCGGTGAGGGTGTCGACCTCCGTGCCGCCATCGAAGCGGTCGTTGCCGAGGCCGCCGATCATGTTATCGGCGCCCGTCCCGCCGTTCAGCTTGTCGGACCCGTCGCCGCCATCGAGCGCATCGTCGCCGGCGTCGCCATTGAGGATATCGCCGCCGCCGCCGCCGATCAGGTCGTCCGCGCCATTGCCGCCGTTCAGCACATCGGAGAGGTCGCCGCCGTCCAGCAGGTCGTCGCCGCCCAGGCCGTTGAGGGTGTCGTTGCCGCCCAGGCCGGAGAGGGTGTCGTTGGCGCTAGCGCCATCGAGAGTGTCGCTGGCGGCGGATCCAGTCCGGGTCAGGTCGGCCTGGATGCCGAACACCACATAGCTGGCTCCGGAGCTAGCGCCGTTCGGGTCGGCGAACCTGGCCCCGATGATCAGATCGTCGACGCCATCGCCGTTGATGTCGCCGGCCGAGGCGACGGAAAAGCCGCTGGAGTCGCTGGGCACCTCACCATTGATCTGGAAGCCCGTCGTTCCGTCGAGGGTGGACAGGTCCAGGTTGGCCGCAAAGCCAGTTGTGCGTCCGAACACAACGTAGCTGGCCCCGGAGGCGCTGCCGTTCGGGTCGGCGGCGTAGGCCCCCATGATCAGGTCGCCGATGCCATCGCCGTTGACGTCGCCGGCCGAGGCGACGGAAATGCCGCTCTGGTCGCCACTGACCTCGCCGTTGATCTGGAAGCCGGTGGTTCCGTCGAGAGTGGACAGGTCCAGGTTGGCCGCAAAGCCGGTTGTGCGTCCGAACACAACGTAGCTGGCTCCGGTTGCGATGCCATTCGAGCGGGCGCCCCAGGCCCCGATGATTAGATCGTCGACGCCATCGCCGTTGATGTCGCCGGCCGAGGCGACGGAAAAGCCGCTCCGGTCGCCACTGACCTCGCCGTTGATCTGGAAGCCGGTGGTTCCGTCGAGGGTGGACAGGTTCAGGTTGGCCGCAAAGCCGGTAGTTCGTCCGAACACAACGTAGCTGGCTCCGGAACTGGCGCCGTTCGGGTCGGCCAAGTAGGCCCCGATGATCAGATCGTCGATGCCATCGCCGTTGACGTCGCCGGCCGAGGCGACAGACCAGCCGCTGAAGTCGCCAGCCACCTCACCATTGATCTGGAAGCCGGTGGTTCCGTCGAGCGATGACAGCTCAAGGACTGCGTCAAACGGCATGTTCTAACCCCCAGGGCGCTGATCCGCGCCCACCGCACGATTGGATACCGGCATGCAAAAGCTACCCTCTTCAAACTTAGCAGCCGCGCATGATTCTTGGCAAGCGACCGGCTACTCAGCGGACAGGTTGGACCGCAAGCCGCTCCCGGTGATCAAAGCAATGCAGCGTTTTCGCCAAATGAAGACCCTGCAGACGTCAGCTCCGTCCACGCCGCCGTTCACAACACTTCAACCAGGATCGCCATCTCATCAGCAGAGACAAGTTCAAAGCCCGACGATCGGCCGCCATTGCCGAGTGGAAGACGCTCGTCGGATAGGCTTGGACGCCCTGCCCTATCTGCGGCCGGTGGAGACAAGTTGTCGTTGGACTGACAGCACCGCCACACCGTCCGGCTAGGATTTCTCTTGGGAAACGGAGCCCGGCAACGGGTGTTGTCAGCTTAACCGCGACAAGTCGAAAGCCCCCTACCCTGCTTGAAATCAGGCAACCGCATCTGCCCACATTGACGCCGCTTCGGCGCGGAAGCGGCGAAGAGTGGGTCTGCTGATCAGATGCCGCTGGATGTTGAAGGTGTTGTAGATCGCTGCATGGGTGGTGAGGAACCTCTGGGCTGAGGCTTGTGATTTGAACCGCTGCTGCTGGCGTTCTCGTCGTCGGCTCGGCAGGTGGGAGTTCTCAACGCGGTTGTTCTCTCGGAGCCGGCCCGGCCGGTGCAGATGCCTCAGATCCATCTGAGCCAAAGCTGCTCCGTACGACGCCAGGCCGTCGGTGGTCATCGTCTCAGGCTCGAACGGCTGGTTATGCAGCAGGCGCTTCAGCAGCTTCAATGCCGCCTCTGTGTCCCGCCGGCGCTGGACCACAAGGCCCAGGACTTCGCCCTCGTCATCGACGGCGCGCCACAAATACATCCGCATCCCGCCAACCCAGCAGACCATCTCGTCCAGGCGCCAGCGCGGCGAAGGAGCCGGCCGACGACGCCTCAAACGCTTGGCGATCAGAGGCCCGAACTTGATCGTCCAGCACCGGATCGTCTCGTAGCTGACGTCGATCCCGCGCTGCGCCAACAACTCCTCGACGTCCAGAAAACTGAGACTGAACCGGAAGTATAGCCACACGGCGTGCCGGATTATGTCAGCCGGAAATCGGTGACGTTTGAACGAGATCGGCTTCACAAAAATCCATCCCCGAAAGCGGCTTACGCCGACTTTGCCGGAGACCTTTTAGCGTTAGCCTGACAGCACCATTTCCGTTGCCAAGCGGGCCCGCTGACCCTAGCGTGAAGCTTGGATCACGGCAGGGACGGCGGCGATGGGGACGCGAGATTTGTGGCGATCGTCGATTCGCGCCGCGTTGCGCGCCGGGGGACGTGGTCTGGGCGTCGCGCTCGCGGTGGGACTGGCGGCGCTCGCGCCATCGTCGAAAGGGCAGGTGCCCTTTGGGCGCGTCATCGACCGCTTCGAACAGCAGAGCAGCCTGGCGCGTGGCGAGGGCCGCGCTTGCGCCTGGGGAAGCCCTGATTGCAATCCCTGCGTGGCCGATGTCGCGGCGTCGGTAAGGAGTCTGCGCAACCGCGGCGATATCTTGGGCTTCTACAAGGGGCCGGCGCCGGATCCCAAGCTCTTGAAGCATTGGCAGGGCGTCCAGCGGCTGATGGGCGCGCATTCGGATAACCTGCTGGTCTCGACGTCCAACGCCGACGAGGCGGGCGTCTTAACGGTGTCGCTAGGCGGGCGCGGCGGCGACGGTCTGAGATTCCGCTCCAACAGACTAGGCTCAGGCAGCGTTGAGGATACGGCTCCGCCGCAGACCCACATAGGCGTGCGCTATCTGCGTCTCGAGCGGAACTACACTCATGCCAGCGGCTTCCAGACGGTGGGCCATTTCGCGGCGGTCGGTCTCGAAGGCGCGACCAATGGGGCCAGGGGGCGTGTCGTCATCATCAGCTATGCCGCGCCAACGGAGCCGGTGTTGCAGGGGCGGTCCACGCTGACGAACTACCCTTCGAGCGACGCAGGCACAGCATCGATCGCTCGCTTGGCCAGCGGACGATATTTGCTGATCGTCGGCAACAGCAACGCAAACGATCTGTTTTTCTATCGCTCCACAACTGGCGATCTGCGTAACACGCGGTGGGAGAGTGTGGCGACTTGGAACAAGAGCGCTGTGTCGGGATGGGGCGCGTACCAGAACATCAGTCTGGTCGGTCAGTGCGACGGCCAACTCTTCCTGATCGGCACACACAACGATAGCGACTACACCTTCGGCGACGACAGGATTGCCGCGTATCTACTGAGCCTTAACCTCGAGCGCCGAACCGCGCAGCTGACGCCCGCGGCGAGCAGACATGTCTATTGTTCGTGGGGCCCTCTTGAAGACCAGTGCAATCTCGACGCAGCGGGCGGCGTCTATGTCGATCCCGACGGCCGGCTGATCGTTTATGCGACCGAGCACGACAACGACGGGCCAGGCGGCTCAGTGAAGATGGCAGAGTTTCGCAGTGCGGTGGCGCCGACGCGGTGCTCGCGGATCGAGGAAGCGTGGGCCGAACTCTATGACGACAAAGACTTTGGCGATCGCGGCCTCATGATCGACTTCACCGATCGCAGGCGCGAGCGCTACGACAACTTCGATCACGTCGAAGGCTTTGGCGACAAGACCAGTTCGGCGCGCGCGTGTCTGCCACCGGGCTGGCGCTTCTCGTTGTATGAACACGATGGCTATCGCGGCTCGCGCCGCGATCTGGTCGGTACAGGACAGCTTGTCGCCGTTTCCAGCTTCGGGGGCTTCGGCGACGAGACGAGTTCGGCGCGGTACGAATGCCGCCTCCCAGACGGCGCATGGACCTCTGAAATCGGTCGCTGCCGACGTTGATCGCTGCGGCCAACGGCGCGAGCGGTCAGCAGGGCTCTGTCAGCCCAAACGTAGCTCCGCGGTAAGCCGGGCCGGCTAACGCCATCCGCATGGCCAAATCGACTAACCCGTTCCGCTACTTCGACAGCTCGCCGGAGGTGATACGCTTGGTGGTCATGATGTACGATGTACGTGCAGTACCCGCTGTCGCTGCGGAACGTGGAGGATCTGCTTGCCGAACGCGGCATCGACATCTGCCATGAGACGGTGCGCCTCTGGTGGAACCGGTTCGCCCCAATGTTTGCCGCGGAGATCCGCCGGAAGCGCGTTCAGAAGGTGCGCGCCTACACCGATTGGCGGTGGCACCTCGACGAGGTCTACCTGAAGATCAACGGCGAAATGCACTACCTGTGGCGGGCCGTGGATCACGAAGGCGAGGTGCTGGAATCCTTTGCCAGTAAGACCAGAGACAAGCCGGCAGCACTGAAGTTCATGAAGAAGCTCAAGAAGCGACACGGGCGCGCCAAGGTCATCACGACCGACGGATTGCGCTCCTACAAGGCGGCGATGAAGGAGCTTGGCAACACCGAGAAGCAGGAGGTCGGCCGCTGGGCCAACAACAGGGTGGAGAACTCACACCTGCCGTTCCGGCGACGAGAACGGGCGATGTTGAGGTTCCGGCAGATGAAGACGTTGCAGAAGATCAGCTCCGTCCACGCCGCCTTCCACAACCACTTCAACCGGGACCGCCACCTCATCAGCAGAGAGACCTACAAGGCCCAACGCTCAGCTGCCCTGGCCGAGTGGAAGACCCTCGCCGGATAGGCTCTGCGTCCCCTGCCCTAGCTGCGTTCAGTGGAGACAAGTTCGAGTTGGACTGACAGCACCATCAAAGATGTTGATCAGGATTATTGTCACCCTGAGTAGAGATCGGTCAGTTGCTCGTGCCGGCAGTCTCCCAGACCTGCCCTTCCTAAAATGCAGGCTCTCCGCACGAGATAGTTGCCCCCGCGCTTTTGCCTGAATCTAGACCTCGCTAGTGTAAGCCAAAAATACGAACCCCCTCACTTCCTGAAGAAATCGAATACCCGCTGCGCCAGCGGCTCGCTCACCCCCGCCACCTTCATCAGGTCCTCCACGCTCGCCCGGCTCACCCCCCGGGCGCTGCCAAACGCATGCAGCAGGGCCTTTTTCCGCCCCGGCCCGACGCCCTCGATCTCGTCCAGCGGGTTCCTGATCATCTCCTTCGACCGCTTGGCCCGGTGCGTGCCGATGGCGAACCTGTGCGCCTCGTCCCGCAGGCGCTGGAGGTAGTAGAGGATCGGGCTCTTGGGTTCGAGCATGAAGGGGACCTGGCCGGGGAGGAAGAAGCGTTCGAGGCCGGCGTCGCGGTCAGGGCCCTTGGCGACCCCGACCACGGGGATGTCATCGACGCCGAGGTCGGCCATGACCTCCAGGACGACGCTGATCTGGCCGGCGCCGCCGTCGATCAGGACCAGGTCCGGGCGGGGGGCGGAGAGGTCGCCGCCGGCCTCCTCCTCCTTGACCAGGCGGGAGAAGCGGCGGCGGAGGACCTCCTTCATCATGCCGAAGTCGTCGCCGGGGGTGATGTCCGTGCCCCGGATATTGAACTTCCGGTACTGGCTTTTCTGGAAGCCGTCGGGACCGGCCACGATCATGCCGCCCACCGCGTTGGTGCCCATGATGTGGCTGTTGTCATAGACTTCGATCCGCTTCGGCGGCTCGGCAAGCTCAAACACCTCCGCCAGCTCGCGCAATAATTTGCCCTGCGTCGT